>DASUMX010000352.1:0-11471 GCA_036277455.1 Thermoleophilia bacterium | reverse complement strand
GGAACCGCGGGCAACCGCCTTGATGGGTTCTTAACACCGGAGCGGCATCCGACGGACGCCTGAGCAAGTGGTCCGCCGTCCGGTTGACCCTGCTGCTCCGGCCCGGAACGCCGGCGGGCGGCCCCAGGAGGCCGCCCGCCGCCTTCTCTACCGCCCTCTCTTACTTCACGAGGAACGGGATGACGAGCAGGGCCACGATGTTGATGACCTTGATCATCGGGTTGATGGCGGGGCCGGCGGTGTCCTTGTACGGATCGCCGACGGTGTCGCCGGTGACGGCGGCCGCGTGGGCGTCGGAGCCCTTGCCGCCGTACTCGCCGTCCTCGATGAGCTTCTTGGCGTTGTCCCAGGCGCCGCCGCCCGAGGTCATGCTGATCGCCAGGAAGATGCCGGTGATGATGGTGCCCATGAGCACGCCGCCGAGCACGAGGTAGGCCTTGCTGCCGAACACGAGCGCGATGATGACCGGCGTGAGCACGGGGATCGCCGCCGGCAGCAGCATCTCGCGCAGCGCCGACTTGGTGACGATGTCGACGGCCGTGGCGTAGTCCGGCTTGCCGGAGCCGTCCATGATGCCCTTGATCTCGCGGAACTGGCGCCGGACCTCCTCCACGACCTGGCCGCCGGCCTTGCCCACGGCCTTCATGCACAGGGAGGCGAACAGGTACGGCAGCATGCCGCCGATGAACAGGCCGGCGAGCACCCAGGGGTTGTCGATGCCGAACGAGAGCACGCCCTCGAAGTCGTACTCCGTGAGGAAGTGCTCCTGCAGGTCGAGCGTGTAGGACACGAACAGGATGAGCGCCGCGAAGGCCGCCGACCCGATGGCGTAGCCCTTGGTGATGGCCTTGGTGGTGTTGCCGACCGCGTCCAGCGGGTCGGTGGTCTGGCGCACCAGCTCGGGCATGTTGGCCATCTCGGCGATGCCGCCGGCGTTGTCGGTGATGGGCCCGTAGGCGTCGATGGCGACGATGATGCCGGTCATGGAGAGCATGGCCATGACCGCGACGGCGATGCCGTAGAGGCCGGCCGCGCCGCCACCCGCGATCTCGTACGAGACCAGGATGCCGGCGGCGATGACGAGCACCGGCAGGGCGGTGGACTGCATGCCGACGGCGAGCCCCTGGATGATGTTGGTGGCGTGGCCGGTCACGCTGGCCTTGGCGATGCTCTTGACCGGGTTGTAGCGCGACGCCGTGTAGTACTCGGTGATCACGACGATGAGCGCGGTGACGACGATGCCGGTGACGGCGGCCAGGAACAGGCGCGTGACGCTGGGGACGCCGAACGCCGTGGCGGCCGCGCCGCCCAGCATCCACTCGGTGATCGGGTAGAAGAGCGCGATGGCGACGACGGCGGCAACGGCGAGGCCCTTGTAGAGGGCGTTCATGATGTTGTTGCTCTTGCCGAGCCGCACGAAGAACGTGCCGATCACGCTGGCGATGATGCTCACGCCGCCGATGACGAGCGGGTAGAGCACGGCCGGCTTGTAGACCACTTCGGCGTCGACGTTGATGAGCAGGCCCTTGGCGATGCCGGTGACGTTGACGTTGCCGCGGAAGGTGAGGAACGCGAGGAGCATCGCGGCCACGGCGGTCACCGCGTACGTCTCGAACAGGTCGGCGGCCATGCCGGCGCAGTCGCCGACGTTGTCGCCCACGTTGTCGGCGATGACGGCCGGGTTGCGCGGGTCGTCCTCGGGGATGCCCGCCTCGACCTTGCCGACGAGGTCGGCGCCCACGTCGGCGGCCTTGGTGAAGATGCCGCCGCCGACGCGCGCGAACACGCTGATGAGGCTGCCGCCGAAGCCGAGCCCGACGAGCGCGGCGACGTCCCCGGTGATCCAGAAGTAGATGCTCACGCCGAGCAGCGCGAGGCCGACGACGAGCAGGCCGGTCACGGCGCCGCCGCGGAAGGCCACGGTGAGCGCCCTGCCGAGGCCGTGGCGCGCGGCCTCGGCGGTGCGCACGTTGACGCGCACGCTGACCATCATGCCGATGTAGCCGGCCGCAGCCGAGAGGACGGCGCCGATGACGAAGCCGACGGCGGCGTGCCAGCCGTAGGTCCAGTCCTTGCCCAGGCCGAGCGCGACGAGCAGGATCACGAAGACGACCACGCCCACCATGGCGACGGTGCGGTACTGGCGCCCCAGGTAGGCCTTCGCGCCCTCCTGCACGGCGCCGGCGACGCGCTGCATGACCTCGTCGCCGGCCGGCAGCTTGAGCAGCCACCTGATGAGCAGGACGCCGTAGATCACGGCGATCAGCCCGCAGACGACCGCCACGAGTATGGCGTTGTTGGATACGAACGAAGACACAGTGTCGCTCCTTTCTGAACCCCTCCTACGCGGGCGCGGGAGGCACGCCCGTCGTTGCCCTTACCCCAGGTACCTGCCGATGAGCAGGTCGAGCTTCTGCTTGGTCGCGGGCGGGATGAGCTCCGCCGGCGTGTTGATCGCGAACTCGACCGCGTGCCGGCACGAGCAGTCACGCTGCTGGTCGAGAGCGACCACGGCGCGCCGGACGATCGCCTGCGCCGTGGCGACGTTGCGCCGGACGTTCTCCAGCACGGTCTCCAGCGTCACGTCTTCTTCGCCTTCGTACCACACGTCGTAGTCGGTGACCATCGCCATGGTGGCGTAACAGAGCTCCGCCTCACGCGCCAGCTTGGCCTCCTGCAGGTTGGTCATGCCGATGATGTCGAAGCCCAGCTGCCGGTAGACGTTGCTCTCCGCGCGGGTGCTGAACTGGGGACCCTCGATGCAGACGTAGGTGCCGCCCTCGTGCACCGTGGCGCCCGCCTCGCGCCCCGCCTCGACGATGAGCTTGCTGGTGTAGGGACAGAACGGGTCGGCGAAGCCCATGTGCACGACGACGCCCTCGCCGAAGAACGTGCTCGGGCGCGCCTTGGTGCGGTCGAAGAGCTGGTCGGGCACCACGACGTCGAGCGGCGCGAGCTCCTCCCGCAGGCTGCCGACGGCGCTGGCGGAGAGCACGTAGTGCACCCCCAGCGCCTTCATGCCCCAGATGTTGGCGCGGTAGTTGACCTCGCCCGGCAGGATGCGGTGCCCCCGCGCGTGACGCGGCAGGAACGCGACGCGGACGCCGTCGATCTCGCCGAGGAAGTAGGCGTCCGACGGAGGTCCGAACGGGGTGTCGATGACCACCTCGCGGGCGTTCTCGAGGAGCTCGTAGAACCCGGACCCGCCGATGACGCCGACGCTTGCAGACTCGGTGACTGCGGTCACAAAGGCCCTCCTTTTCCGTTGCGCCGCGCGAAGTATACAGTGCCGGGAAGAGCGGACAAACAGCGGATGTCATCCGTATGGTGGACGCGTTGACCGCATAGCGAAACGGCAAGGGCAGTGCAGCGCGGTGTGCCACGACGTCCACCGTCCGCCGCCCGGGGGCGCCGCGCCGGGGTGATAGTCTTCTCACGGACGCGCAGCTGCCTAAGGAGCGAACGGTGCCGAAGAACAAGGTGGTCCCCATCGAGGAGGCGATGTCCCACATCACGAGTGGGATGAGCATCGCCGTCGGCGGCTTCATCGGCCAGGGCGATCCGCTCACGCTGATCGACTACCTGAAGACGATGGACGTCGGCGACCTCACCATCTACGAGAACGACGCCGGCTACCGCGACCGCGGCGTCGTCGAGCTGGTCAAGCAGGGCAAGGTCAAGAAGATCGTCGCCAGCCACATCGGCACCACGCCCGAGATCGGCAAGGCGATGAACGAGGGCCGCCTCGAGGTGGAGCCGACGCCGCAGGGCACGCTCGCCGAGATGATGCGCTGCGGCGGCGCCGGCCTCGGCGGCTTCCTCACGCCCACCGGCATCGGCACCGTCGCCGAGGAGGGCAAGCAGATCGTCGAGCTCGGCGGCCGCCGGTACATCCTCGTGCCGTCGCTCAAGGTCGACGTCGCCATCGTCCGCGCCCACCGCGGCGACACCTGGGGCAACCTCATCTACCGTGGCACGAGCCGCAACTTCAACGTGCCGGCCGCCATGTGCGCCGAGTACGTCATCGCCGAGGTCGAGAACCTCTACACGATCGGCGAGCTCGACCCCGAAGGTATCCACACCAGCGGCATCTTCGTGGACGCGGTGGTGCGCGCCAACACGGAGTACTGCGTGCTGCGCGAGGAGAAGTTCAATGGCCAGTGACGCGAAACTCATCATCGCCGCCCGCGCCGGCCGGGAGCTCAAGGACGGGCAGATCATCAACCTCGGTATCGGCCTGCCCACGCTGGTCGCGAACTACGTCCCCGAGGGCGTCGACGTCGTCATCCAGACGGAGAACGGCGCCATCGGCGTCGGCCCCGCGCCGCAGCCCGGCTGCGAGGACCGCGACCGCGCCAACGCCGGCAACCAGCCGATCTCGCTGATCCCCGGCGGCAGCTACTTCGACTCGGCCACCTCGTTCGCCATGATCCGCGGCGGCCACATCGACGCGACCTTCCTGGGCACCCTGCAGGTGGACGAGAAGGGCAACATCGCGAACTGGATCGTCCCCGGCAAGATGCTCGCCGGCATGGGCGGCGCCATGGACCTCATCACCGGCGCCAAGATCGTCTACATCGTGAGCGAGCACTGCTCCAAGGACGGCTCTTCGAAGCTCATGAAGCAGTGCACCTTCCCGCTCACCGGCGCCGAAGAGGCGGACGTGATCATCACCGAACGGGCGCTGTTCCGCCGCTCCGCGGAGACGGGCTGGACGCTCGAGGAGGTCGCGGTGGGCTACACGCTCGACGACATCGCCGCGTGCACCGACATGGCGTACACGGTGGCCGACGACGTCAGGCTCGACGCCTACGGCGCCTGACGTCGCGCGGACAGATGCACGGCCGGGTGGGCCGGCGGTCCCGGAGGCGGGCCCGCCGGCCGCCCGCGTTTTCGCACCTCTCCCCCGCGGTATCCATGCACCACCGGCCAGCGTGAAGGGAGCGCACAGTGACCAAGCTCAAGAACGAGTTCAGCCGCAAGGAGTGGAAGGACTGCTGCGGCAAGGGCTGCAAGAAGTGCGAGATCGCCCAGGCCTACATCGCCGAGTACGGTGATCGCAAAGTGGGCCTGGCGAAGCTGAACGCCGACCGCGATGCCGTCAAGAAGGCGGGCAAGAAGGGCGGCAAGGCGAAGGGCTCCAAGAAGGGCAAGGCCAAGAAGAAGGTCAAGGCCTGACGTGACCGCGGAGGCGCCGACGCGGAGCGCGCCGGCGACGGGCGCGCCCATCACCGCCGAGACGGCGGCGTACATCGACATCGGCACCAACTCGGCGCGCCTGATGGTCGTGCGCTTCGCGCGCGACCACTCCTGGACGGTCCTCAGCATGCAGAAGGAGACCGTCCGGCTGGGCGAGGGCGAGTTCGGCGAGGTGCGCCTGCTCCAGCCGGAGGCGATGGAGCGGGCGGTCACCGTGTGCGCGCGCTTCGCCGACCTCGCGCGCGCCCACGGCGCGACCCGCTTCGTGACGGTCGCGACGGCGGCCACGCGGGAGGCGCGCAACGCGCCCGAGTTCGTGCGCCTCCTGCGCGAGACGGCGGGGCTCGAGGTGCACGTGGTCTCGGGCCGCGAGGAGGCCCGGCTGATCTACCTCGGCCTCCTCAGCCGCGTGCACGTCGACGGGCGCGCGCTGGTGATCGACATCGGCGGCGGAAGCACGGAGGTCGCCGTGGGCGACGCCTCCGGCGCCGACGTCGTCGAGTCCATCTCCCTCGGCGCCATCCGGCTGGCCGCGGAGGGTCCGCGGCCCGACGCCGACGGACGTTACAAGGCCGCGGACTACGAGACGCTCAAGCACCGCGTGCGCCTCACGGCGCAGCACACGCTGCGTGACCTCGGCCGGCCGGACGCCGCCGCCCACGGCACGTCCGGCACCATCGTGAATCTCGCCGCCGTCGCCGCGCGCACGCTGCACGGGCGCACGCCGGGGCGCGACGAGCCCCTCGCGCGCAAGGACCTGCGCGTCGTGGCCAAGCGCCTCCGCGCGATGACCACCGCGGAACGGCGCGCGCTGCCGGGCCTGACGCCCGCGCGCGCCGACATCATCGTCGCCGGCGCCGCGATCCTCGACGCGCTGCTCGAGGACCTGGGCATCGAGACGATCGTCGCGCTGGACGACTGCGGCCTGCGCGAGGGCCTGCTGCTCGACGACCTCGGGCGCGCCGGCCAGCACGAGGTGCGCCATGGCGCCGGGGTGCGCGAGCGGAGCGTGCTCCAGCTCGCGCGCGCGACCTCGTTCGACGAGCCGCACGCCCGCCAGGTCGCCCGGCTCGCGCTCGAGCTCTTCGACTCCGCCCGCGCGAGCGGGCTGCACCGGCTCGGCGCGGAGGAGCGCGAGCTCCTCGGGTACGCCGCACTCCTCCACGACATCGGCACCTTCCTGAGCTACGCGCGCCACCACCAGCACACCTACTACCTCATCCGGCACGCCGACCTCGTGGGGTTCGACCAGGAGGAGCTCGCCGTGATGGCGGCCACCGCGTACTTCCACCGCAAGGCCCTCCCCGCGCCCCGGTTCGAGGCGTTCTCGGGACTGGACCGGCGCTCGCGCAAGGTCGTCCGCCGGCTCGGCGCGTTCCTCCGGCTGGCGGAGTACCTGGACCGGGGGCACACCGGGACGATCGCGCACGCACGCCTGCGCCGCGAGGCCGACGGCCTCGTGCTGGAGCTCGAGACCGCCGGCGACTGGAGCCTCGAGAAGTGGGCCGTCGAGCGGCGGCGCGACAGCCTCGAGAAGGCGTTCGGCCGCCCGCTCGACGTGGTCGCCGTGCCGCCGCCCGGCGGCGGCCGCGCTTAGATCTCGGCGATCACCGCCGCGAGCTCGCGGCTGAACTCGTTGCCGGCGACCGACGGCCACGCCTCGGGGAACGTCAGCACCAGGTGCTCCATCTCCTCCTGGCGCGCCGTGAGGTAGCGGGCGGCGCCAGCAGCGACGATGATCTCGATGGGCCCGGGCAGCTCGTGCCCCTCGTGGCGCCAGGTGCCCCAGGTGATGTAGTCGCGCAGCACGCCGCAGGTCACGACCGCGTCCTGCAGATCGCCGAGGTGGTCCTGCAGGCCCTTGACGCGCTTGATCAGCGGGCGCGCGCCGGGGCCGAGCACGTCCTCGAAGAACTCGAGCGTGTAGCGCAGGCCCTTGCAGGCCTTGCGCAGGGCGTGGAAGCGCGGCAGCGGCGTCTCGAGGCCGCCGAGCTGGCCCTCGAAGGCCCAGACCACGGCCATGTCCTTGTAGAGGACGCCGGGCAGCACCTGGGCCACGCGCTGCGGCCGCGGGGTGACGATGTTGCGCGGCGCCAGCGCCTCGGCGGGGCCGTCCAGCAGCTCCTGCGTCCGCTCGACGAAGCGCCGGTAGCGCTTGCCGTCGAGGTAGGTGACGAGATGCTCGCGCTGCTTGTCGCGCTCGGCCTTCCAGGCCTCGAGCAGCCCGTCCAGGTCGCCGGCGCGCTCGTCGGGCAGGCCGTCGAGGTAGACCTGCGTCTTCTCGTTGAAGACGTCGAGGTCGCGGACGGCGCCGAGGGTGCGGCCGGTGCGCCGCAGGCCCTTGAGCACCGGCCGCAGCACGTCCGGGTCCAGGTAGTCGGCGAACACGCGCAGCGCCATGCGCATGCGGCGCGTGGAGACGCGCATGTCGTGCAGTTCCTCGGGGTCCTCACCCAGGCGCGTGCCCTGCTCGTGCTCGAGCATCTTGGCGAGGTGGAACTTGAGCGTCTTGGCCGCCGCCTCCGTCATCGTGTCCGAGGGCAGGATGTCGGGCCGCTTCTTCGGGGCCGTCGCGCCCGTGCCCGGGTCGACGGCCTCGTCGTCGTAGATGCCGGCGCCCTCGACCCGGTACCGCGCGAGCCAGTAGCGGACGCGCCGGTCGGAGAGGCCGGCCACGCGGCCCGCCTCGACCTGCGAGAGGCCGCGGTCGAGCGCGAGCAGCGCCTGCGCGCGGCGCGCCCTCGCGCCCTCACCCGAGGCGTGCTCCTCGTGCACGGCGCGCTCGGCCGCGCTCATGAGCGCGCCGTCGTCCTCGTCGCCGGCGAGCTCGAGCGCGCGCGTGAACTTGGCGCGGCCCTCGGGCACGAGGCCCCACTGGTCGCGCAGCGCGGCCGCCAGCGCGGCGACGTCGTCGTCGCCTCCGCGGCCGCGCGCCTCGACCTCCGCCTCGAGCCAGTCGAGGTCACCGTCCGGGGTGCCGGCGGTGACGCGGTCGAGGCTGAGCTCGGCGATCTCCTTGCGTCCGCGCCGCACCACCCGCGCCACGCGCACCTGCGAGAGCGTGAGCATCGCCTCCAGCGGCTCGTCGCCGATGAGCTGCTCCACGCGCTCGCGCAGGGCCCCGGCCGGCCACTCGGCCACGGGTACGTCGGCGGCCACGAGCGCCTCGATCTCCTCTCGGCGCAGCACGCCGTCGGACGGCGCGACCAGCTGCTTGAGCGTGAGCCGCACGCCGTCGCCGGTCTCGCGGCGACGGAAGTAGTAGCCCGCCGCCAGCAGACCGCGGTGCGGGGTGTCGAGGAAGGTGTCGACGTCGCGGCGGGACTCGCCCGGCTCGACGTCGTACCCCGCCAGCGACGCGGTCTCGACGAGGCGCTCCAGCGTCTCCTCGTCCGGTACCAGGAACTTGGCTTCGACCTCCATCGTCATCTGCTCCCCAGAAGAGACGGCGTGAGCAGCCACACGAGCCGCCCGCCGCCGGCCGCCGCCGCGGCCGCGTCCACGCGGGCGAGCCCGCCCTTTTTCATCACCACGTCGCCGCCTCCGACGAGCTCGGCGACCGTCTCGCTGAAGTCGGGCTCGTGCCCGACGACCATCACGTTCTCCACCGGCCCGAGCGCCGCCAGCAGCTGCTCCAGGCGCGGCACGTCGAACCCCGGCTCCAGCCGGTCGTCCTCGACGACGCGTCCGCGCATGTTGAGCTCGCCGGCGACGATCTCAGCGGTCCGGCGTGCGCGCGCGTACGGGCTCGTCACGATCGCGTCGAGCGTTAGATCCATGGCGCGCAGCTCCCTCGCCTCGCGCCGCATCGCCGCCTCGCCCTCGGCCGTGAGCGGCCGGTCGGCGTCGTCGCCGCGCCACTCCGCCCGGCTCTCGGCCTTGCCGTGACGCAGGAAGTACAGGCGCATCAGGCGCTCTCGCTCTCGTCGAGCGCCTGCTCGCGCGCCCGCGCGACGAACCACTCCTGCGCGTTCAGGGGCTCCTCCCCGTCCTTGGGCCACACGTGCGTCCAGGACCCGTCCGCGCTCAGCACGCGCGTCTTCATGTTGTCGCCCAGGTAGGTCGGCAGGATCTCGTCCCGCAGACGCCGCACGATGCCCTTGTCCTGCACCGGGAAGATGATCTCGACGCGGCGGTTCAGGTTGCGCGGCATGAGGTCGGCGCTGCCCAGCAGCACCTCGTCGTCGCCGCCGTTGCGGAACCAGTAGATCCGGCTGTGCTCGAGGAAGCGGCCGACCACGCTCTGCTCGGTGATGTTCTCGCTGACCCCGGGGACGCCCGGCCGCAGACAGCACATGCCGCGCACGTTCAGCTCGACCTTGACCCCTGCCTGCGAGGCCCGGTACAGCTTGCGGATCATCGGCTTGTCCACCAGGGAGTTCATCTTGAAGATGAGGTGCGCCTCGCGGCCCGCCTCGGCGTGGGCGATCTCGCGGTCGATGCGCTCGGCGATGCCCTGGCGCAGGTTGACGGGCGCCACGAGCAGCTTGCGGTACGTCGTCGCCTGCCCGCCCCCCGTGAGGTGGTTGAAGACGAGGTTGGCGTCGGCGCCGATGTCGTCGTCGGCGGTGAGGTAGCCGAGGTCGGTGTACTGCTTGGTCGTCACGCTGTTGTAGTTGCCGGTGCCGAGGTGCGTGTAGCGCCGGATCCGGTCGCCCTCGCGGCGCACGACCTGCAGCGCCTTGCAGTGCGTCTTGAGGCCGATGAGGCCGTACACCACGTGCGCGCCCTCGCGCTCCAGCGCCTTGGCCCAGCCGATGTTGCTCTCTTCGTCGAACCGCGCCTTGAGCTCGACCAGCACGGCCACCTGCTTGCCGTTGGCCGCCGCCTCCATGAGCTGCTCGACGGCGGGGGCGTTGCGGCCCACGCGGTACAGCGTCTGCTTGATGCCGAGGACGTCGGGGTCCTCGGCGGCGGCGCGCAGGAACTCGACCACCGGATCGAACGAGTCGTAGGGGTGGTGCAGCAGCACGTCACGGTGCCGGATGGCCGCGAACAGCTCGCTGCCCTCCAGCCCCGCCAGGGACGGCGGCACCGACTGCACCAGCGGCGCGTACTTGAGGTCCGGCTTGTCGATGGAGCCGGCCCCCCAGAGGCTGCTCAGGCCCAGCGGCGAGCGGACCGCGTAGATGTCGGAGCCGCCCAGCTCGAGGTTCTCGGCGAGGATGTCGCGCACCGGCTCCGGCATGGCCTCGTCGATGGTGACGCGGATGACCGAGCCGAAACGGCGGCGGCGCACGAACTGCTCGATCGTCTCGAGGAGGTCGTCCGCCTCCAGCTCCTGGATCGCCAGCTCGGCGTCACGGGTGACGCGGAACGCGTGCGACTCGAGCACGTCCATGCCCGGGAACAGCGTGGCGAGGTTGGCGGCGATGACCTGCTCCAGCCAGGTGAACCACATGTGGGTCACGCCGTCGGCGCCCGCCTCGGCGCCCGCGGGCGCCGCCACCGGGACGAGCCTCGGCAGGCTGTCCGGCACCTTGACGCGGGCGAAGTGGTCGTCGCCGTTGCCGTCGCGCACGAGCACGCCGAGATTGTGGCTCATGTTGGAGATGTGCGGGAAGGGCCGGCCGGGGTCGAAGGCCAGCGGCGTGAGCACCGGGAACACCTGGTCCTCGTAGTACTTGTCCAGGGCGGCGCGCTGGCCGGCGTCGAGCGCGCCGTAGTCGACGATGTGGATGCCGGCCGCCTCGAGCTCGGGGCCGAGGTCGCTGAAGCACTGGCGGGCCGCCTTCATGATGCCCAGGGCGCGCTCCTGCGCGAGGGGCAGCAGCTGCTGCGGCGTGTACCCGTCGGCCGACGCATCCGTGACGCCGGCCTCGACCTGCTGCCGCAGGCCGGCGACGCGCACCATGAAGAACTCGCCGAGGATCGACCCGACGATGCCGACGAACTTGACCCGCTCGAGCAGCGGGTTGTGGGTGTCCCGGGCCTCGTCCAGCACGCGCTCGAAGAAGTCGAGCATGCTGAGCTCGCGGTTGATGTAGAGCGAGGGATCACGCAGGTCGGCGTCGGCCAGCTCGGCCTTGGCCTCCAGCTCCCCGGTGAACTCCTCCTGCGCGGCCCTGGTCGACTGCTTGACGACCTCTCTGCCGTGGTACTCGTCGGCGCGTGTCCGGTCTTGTGGCCCCCTCACTGCGTACCTCCTCGACTCCGGAGGGCGCCCGGCGCCGCTCCGGCTCTTCTCGTCCGGGTCTGACAGTATATGCCCAGAACGCGCGCGTCCGCGCGAGATGAGGCCGGAAACGCGGGGCGGCCGGCGGGTGACCTCT
>DASUMX010000351.1:0-3081 GCA_036277455.1 Thermoleophilia bacterium | reverse complement strand
GCGGTTCTTCGGGCTCGGCACGAGCTGAGGCGCGGCCGCGGCGCCTCAGGCGCCGGCGTTCGCGTCAGGCGGTGACGCTCACCTCGGCGAGGTCGTCGACGACCACGTCCGCGCCGGCCTCGGCCAGCGCCGCGGCCGGGCCGAGACGGTCGACGCCGATCACGAGGCCGAACCCGCCGCGGCGTCCGGCCTCGACGCCGGAGAGGGCGTCTTCGACGACCACGGAGCGCGCCGCCTCGACGCCGAGCCGGCGCGCCGTCTCCAGGTACATCGCCGGGTCCGGCTTGCCCGGCAGCCCGACTTCCGCCGCCACCACGCCGTCCACGCGCACCTCGAACAGGTCCGTCGTGCCGGTCGCGTCCAGCACCATGGCCGTGTTCTTGCTCGACGACATGAGCCCGACCTTGACCCCGGCGTCGCGCAGCTGGTGGACGAGCTCTATCGTGGACGGGAACGTCTTGACGCCGTGTTCCTTGACCTCGTCATTGAAAAAGGCGTTCTTGCCGTTGCCGAGGCCGCACACGGTCTCCTGCTCCGGCGGGTCAGACGGATCGCCCATCGGCAGCTCGATCCCGCGCGAGGCGAGGAAGTCGCGGACGCCGTCGTAGCGCGGCTTGCCGTCGACGTACCGCGCGTAGTCGGCGTCGCGGTCGAACGGCCTGAGCGCCGCGTCCGGCGCGCCGCCCGGGCCTGTGCCCGCGCGGGCGGCGCGCTCCGCGAGGTACGCATCGAAGAGCCGCTTCCAGGCCGCCGCGTGGACCGCAGCCGTCTGGGTGACGACGCCGTCCAGGTCGAAGATCACGGCGTCGTACCGGCTCTTCGGGATGCTCGTCCGCATCGGTCTCACCCGTCCCTTTCGCGTGCTTCCGCGTCGTCCGCCGGCCGCGCCGGCCTTGTCTCATGCTAGACGTTCCCGGCCACCCGCGCTCGTCACGCTCGTACTAGCCCTTGGATAGGCGGCGCCGATGTGAGACCATGAAGAGTGAGCGTCGCCGCGCCGCGGGGGGAACGGGGCACGGCGCATTGGATCGAGCGATCAAAGGGGGAGATCGTGCACCAGCAACGACGTCTTCGTCCGTTCCTTGTCCTGCTGTTGGTCGCGGCCGTGGCCGTGCTCGGACTCGCGTGGGCCATGGAGGCGGCCGGCTCGGAGAGCGCCTCGCCGGCGGCCGACGCCGGCAAGGTCATCTACAAGGTCGGCTGGAACGGCGAACCGGACAACATCAACCCGCTCATCGGCTACACGTCGCCGGCGTTCGAGATCTGGTACCTCACCTACGACTCGCTCGTCGGCTACGACCCGGCCACGCTGGCGCCCATGAAGGGCGAAGAGTCGACGGGTCTCGCCACCGACTGGTCGGTGAGCGACGACGGGCTCACCTGGACGTTCACCATCCGCAGCGGCGTCACCTGGCACGACGGGCAGCCGCTCACCGCCAGGGACGTCGCCTTCACCTACAACTACATCATCCAGAACGAGATGGAGAACTGGACCGCCTACACCAACCTCATCGAGACGGCGACGGCGACCGACGACACCACCGTGGTGTTCGAGTGCTCCACGCCCAAACCGGACATGATCCGGCACTACGTGCCCATCCTGCCCGAGCACGTCTGGTCCAAGATCGACCCCAAGAAGGCGGTGCGCGGCTACTCGAACGAGCCGCCCTACGTGGGCTCCGGCCCCTTCCAGGCCGTGGAGTGGAAGAAGGACTCGCACGTCAAGCTCGTCGCCAACCCCGACTACTTCGGCGGCGCGCCCAAGATCGACGAGCTCTACTGGACGTACTTCACCAACGTCGACACGATGCTGCAGGACCTCAAGTCGGGCAACATCGACGGTTGCGTGGATCTGCTCGCCGGCCAGCTGCAGCAGCTCGAGAACGAGCCCGGCATCGAGGCCAGCGCCATCGCCATGGACGGCTTCAACGAGCTGGGCTTCAACTGCTACAAGGACGGGCCCAGCAAGGGCCACCCCGCGCTCAAGGACTGGAAGTTCCGTCAGGCGCTCAACTGGGCGGTCGACCTGCAGAAGGCGGTCGACGTGGTCTGGCTCGGCTACACCACGCCGGGAACGACGATCATCCCGCCCGACTACTACACCGACCCCGACTGGCACTGGGACCCGCCGGCGGACGTCAAGTACACGTACGATCCGGAGAAGGCCGGCGCGGCGCTCGACGCGGCGGGGTACCCCGACACGGACGGCGACGGCCAGCGGGAGTACGAGGGTGAGCCGATCGAGCTCGGCCTGATCGCGCGCTCGGAGTCGCCGGAGAGCCAGCAGACCGCCAAGCTCATCGCCGGCTGGTTCCAGGACGTGGGCATCAAGGTCAACGTCGAGGTCATGGACGAGGCCACGCTCACCGACAACCACCTGCTCAACTACGAGGGCGACACCTTCACCCCCGACTACGACATGTTCCTCTGGGGCTGGTACCTCGACTTCGACCCGGGCTCCATGCTGAGCTACTTCACCAAGGACCAGATCGAGAACTGGAGCGACTGCGCCTGGTGGGACCCGGAGTACGAGGAGCTCTACGTCGCGCAGGGTCAGGAGCTCGACCCGGTCAAGCGCAAGGAGTACATCGACCGGATGCAGCAGATCCTCTACGAGCAGACGCCGTACATCGTCACCGACTACGGCCCGGACTTCGAGGCGTACAACACCGAGAAGTGGGAGGGCTACATCGCCATCCCGGACCCGAACGGCAACCGGCTCATGCCGCCGTTCGGCAACGCCGGCAACGCCAACTTCCTCAGCATCGGGCCCAAGACGGCCGTCGCCACCGAAGAGAGCAGCGGCGGCGGCAACACGACCCTGTGGATCGTGATCGCCGTCGCGGCCGTCGCCGTGATCGTCGTCGTCCTGCTGCTGGTGCGCCGGCGGCCGCGGGCGATGGAGGAATGACCGGAGCGTGACGGGGCGGCGGGCGGGCCTGGTGACGGGCCCGCCCGCCGCCCTTTTCTTGCGTCAGGGAGCGACGACGCCGGCGTGCGCCTTCGGCGCCGGGCCGGCGTCCTCGAGCGCGCCGGAGACGGCCAGCCGGACGGCGGCGAGCAGGCGGGCGGCGGCGGACG
>DASUMX010000350.1:0-5128 GCA_036277455.1 Thermoleophilia bacterium | reverse complement strand
ACGCGCGAGACGCGCAGCGAGTTGATGCTGGCCGCGCTGCGCGTCCTGATGGGCGTCATCTTTCTCGCCGTCTGGGCGGACAACCTCATCAAGGGGTACTACTCGCCCAGCGGCTGGGCGGACTTCGTCCAGGAGTACGCCGACACCACGAAGGTCGGCCTCTACGCGGACCTGCTGAACGCGGTGATGATCCCCAATGCGGCCGTGTTCGCCTACGGGCAGTTCGCCATCGAGTTCGTCGTCTTCGGGGCGTTCCTCGTGCTCGGCCTGTTCACGCCGGTGTCGGCGCTGCTCGGCGCCGGCTTCCAGCTGAACCTGCTGCTCGCGACGTCCGGCACCGGCGAGTGGCCGGGCACCTACATCATCATGTGCCTGCTGCTGGTCGCCGTCGGCCTCGCGCAGTCGGGGCGGACGCTGGGGCTCGATGCGCTGCTGGCGCGAAAGGCCCCGCACCCGCGGCTGCCGGTCTACTGACGCGCGGCGCTCGGTCCAGGCGCCGCCGGCTCCCCGGTCAGGCCCGGAACCCGAACAGCCGCAGGCGCAGCAGGCACCAGGAGATGTCCCGAACGGCGAGCGCCGAGCCGCGCCAGGTGCCGGCGATCTTGGACGACCCCGCCCGCTGCCGGTAGAGGGTGTCGCGGACGGCGATGCGCGCGCCGGAGAGGCGCGCCTTCACCGCCATCTCCGTCGGGAAGGCGTACGCCCGCTCCTCCAGCCGCAGCCGCTCCAGCAGGTCGGTGCGGACGGCGCGGAACGGGCCGTCGTCGCTGAGCCGCAGGCCGAAGAGCAGCCGCAGGTTGAGCGCCAGCCAATCGTTGCCCAGCCGCTGGTGGAGCGGCATGTGGCCGGCCGCGGCGCCGCGCACGGCGCGCCGCCGCGACCCGATGACGAGATCGGCGACGCCGCTCAGGACCGGCCCGACGAGATGCTTGACCTGGGACGGGTCGTCGGTGCCGTCGGCCTCGAGGAAGACGACGGCGCGGGCGCCCGCGGCCGCGGCCGCACGGGCGCCCGTCAGGCAGGGGTAGCCGTAGCCCCGGCGCGGCTCGCGCAGCAGCCGCCCGCCGGCGGCGAGGATCAGGTCCGGTCCGCCGTCGCAGGAGCCGTTGTCCACGAACAGGGTGCGTCCCAGCAGGCCGAGGCCGCGGAGCTCCGCCAGGAGCGCGGGCAGGGCCTCGGCCTCGTCGAGCACGGGGACCACGATGCAGTAGTAGTCTGGCGCGGATGAAGCTGCTGAAGCCGCCACGGTCTCGCGCATACCTCGGGCTCGCCGTTCTCGCCGCCGGACTCGTCGGGCTCGCCCTCACCGGCGACCTGCTCGTCCACGCGACCTGGTTCACCGCATTCTACGTACTCGCCGGCGCCGGGTTCGCGCTGCTGGCGACCGCGGCGACGAGCCTGCCGCTGCGCGGCGCCATCGTCGCCGCCGTCGTCCTGCGCCTCATCTTCCTGCCGGGCATGCCGAGCCTGAGCGACGACTACCACCGCTACGTCTGGGACGGGCGCGTGCAGCTGGCCGGCATCAATCCCTACCGCTACCGGCCGTACGAGCAGGCGCTCGACCGCGTCCGCTACGCCGGCCGCGACCGCATCAACCACGACGAGCTCAGGACCATCTACCCGCCCCTCACGCAGGCGGTCTTCCTCGGCGTGGCGGCGGCGTCCCAGGCTCTGGATCTCGAGACGCCGGCGACGCCGCGCGCCGAGGTCGTGCTCCTCAAGCTCGTGTTCGGCGCGTTCGACCTCGCGACCGCCGCGGCGATCTGGTTCCTCGCCGCCAGGAGGCTGCGTCTGCAGGCCACGGTGCTGTACCTCCTCTGCCCCGCGGTGATCGTGCAGACGTGGGCGTCTGCGCACGCGGAGACGGCGGCGATGCTGCTCTGCGTGCTCGCCGCCGCCCTGCTCGTGCGCCGGCGCGACGGCTGGGCCGGTATCGCGCTCGGCCTCGCCGTCGCGTTCAAGGTCACGCCGCTCGGCCTGCTGGCGCCGGCGTTGCTGGACGGGCGGGCGTCGCCCGTCCGCTTCCTCGCCGGCTTCGCCCCGGCGTTCCTGCTCCCCTACGTGCCGTACCTCGCCACCGGCGGGGCCTTCGGCTCGTTGTTCCAGAGCGGTACCGGCTGGACGGGTGGTTCCCTCGTCTTCACGCTGCTGGCCCGGCTCACCACGCCCGAGCTGGCCCGCTGGCTGGCGCTCGCGCTCTTCATCGGCGGGGCGGTGTGGATCGCCGGGAGCTTCCGCGGTCGCGAGCGGACCGCGGAGGCCTTCGCCTGGACCTCCACCTTGCTCATCCTGTGTCTGCCGGTGGTCCACGCGTGGTACTGGCTCACGCCGCTCGCGCTGGGGCTCGCCGCGGGTCTGTGGCTGCCGCTCCTCATCGCGATGGCGGCGCCGCTCGTCGAGTCGCTGCCGATGGCGGCCGACCTGGCGCGTCTCCGGGCCGGACTTGGGGCCGTGGTCGTCCGGCGTCCCGGGCTCGGGCGTCATGCCCGCCGGGCATCCTCCAAAGCCTTCCGCCGGTGAGCCCTGTTGTCGCCGGGCGGAGCCGTCGCCATACTGAGGCGATGACCACCCTGACCATCGCAGTGATGGCGCGCCCGCTGGCGCGCGGCGCCGTCAAGACGCGCCTGGCGACGGCGCTCGGGGATGGCGGCGCCCTCGCAGTGTACGAGCGCCTGCTGCGCGGCACGCTGGACGCCGCCGAGCAGGTCCCGGCGGTCTCGCTGGTGCTGGCCGAGGCGCCGGCGGAGTCGCGGTCCGCCACGGACCCTGGGTCTCCCGCCGCGGTGGACATCCTCGCGGGCCGCTCGCGCTGGAAGCGGCTCGGGCAGCGCGGCGAGGGGCTCGGCGAGCGGCTGGCCGGCGTCTTCGGCGCGCTCTTCGCAGGCGGCGCGGACGCTGTCGTGATCGTCGGCAGCGACAGCCCGGCGCTCCCACCGGAGTACCTCGAGCGGGCGTTCGCCGAGCTGGCGCACCACGACCTCGTGCTGGGGCCGGCCGCGGACGGCGGGTACTACCTGATCGGCGCCGGCCGGCAGACCTGGTCTGCCGGCGCCGGGGCGCTCGCTCGCCTGCTCGCGGCGTCTCCGATGAGCAGCCCGAGGCTCCTGGACCACACGACGAGGGAGGCGCGTGCCATCGGCTGGCGCATGGCGCAGCTTCCGCTGTGGGTCGACGTCGACGGACCGGCGGACCTCGGCGTTCTGGAGCGGCTCGAGGGCCGGTCAGCTCTGCGCGGCGAACCCCTCGGCGGCCTGCGCGAGGTGTACCTGCACGTGACGCACCGCTGTGGCCGCGCCTGCCGGCACTGCTACGACGGCGCGGCCTCGGCCGACGAGGAACTGACGACGGCCGAGTGGCGCGACGCGATCGATCAGTGCGTCGCCCTGGGCGCGCGAAGCTTCGTGCTCATCGGCGGCGACCCGCTGGCGCGCAAGGACTTCGTGCAGCTCGTGGACCACATCACCGGCGCGCGCGAGGCGAAGGCGCGGTTCTTCTTCAACAGCCTGGTCGACGAACGCCTGGCGGCCGAGCTGAGTCGCGCCGGGCGCGGCCTCCTCACGCCTCTGGTGAGCATCGACGGGCCGCGCGCGATCAACGACGTCCTGCGCGGCCCGGGAAGCCACGACGACGTCATGGCCTCCGTCCGCAACCTGCTCACGGTCGGCCTGGAGCCGGTGGCCAACACCGTGCTGGTGCGACCGGCGCTGCCCGGCCTCACACAGCTGGCGCACGAGCTGCGCGCCGCCGGGATCGGACGGCTGCACCTCATCCTGCCGCACCAGCGCGGCATGACATGGGGATCGCCGGCCGACGGCACCCGAGGCGGATGCGTGCCGGCGGAGGGGCTCATCCCAGACGGAGCCGAGCTGGTCGCGGCTGTCGGCGAGCTGCTGTCGGTCGCCGCGGAGATCGGGCTGACCGTGGACAACCTGACGGGCTGGCGCCGGCGCGTCGGCAGGCGCAACGATCTCTGCGCCGCGGGCTGCCGCGACCTCTCGATCGATCCGGCCGGCCGCGTGCACGCCTGCGTCATCACGGCCGGCGACCCGGCGTTCGTCGCCGGCTCGCTGCGCGAGCAGCCGCTCGAGGAGATCTGGCGCACGTCGAGCAGCCTGCGGCTACTGCGCGCCGCGAGCGCCCGTGACCGGGCCGAGTGCCTCGCCTGCCCGGTCGCCGACGCCTGCGGCGGTGAGTGCTGGGTGCAGGCGCACTACGCGGCCCGGGCCCGCGGCGAGGCCGCGGGCTACGCCGCGCCGTTCCCGTACTGCGACCTCGTGCGCCCGCTGCTCGAGGAGCTCTCGGCCGAGGCGGCCAGAGCCGGAGCCGCCGTCCCGGCCGGCGACGCCTGCGCCGCCGCCGGCGCCTGCGGCGGCCAATCCTCGGCCGGCGCCGACGACTTCGCCCTCTTCGACTGCATCTGAGGATACTGACGGCGCGGGCGTGACCCGCGCACCTAGAACCAGTCGGCGAACGCCTTGACGCCGGTCACCGCGAGCCGGCGGCCGCGGGGGAACCACGCCAGCTCCTCGCCGCCGGCCGGGGCGGCCGGCGCGGCGCTGCGGCAGGCGATGCCGGGCAAGCCCGCGTCCCAGACGGCCTGTCCCACCGGCTGGCATCTCTGGTGCGGGACAGTCTCGCCTGATTCGTCGCGCGGGTAGCTCGTCGGCAGACCGGCGGCCGCGCAGCCCTCGTCGGTGACGAGGTCAGCATAGTGGGCGCGGGGGACGTCGGCGCCGACGAGGACGGGAGCCGTCTCCGGGTCGAGGTCTTCGGGGCCGTACGGCAGGCCCGCGAACCTGTGCAGCACGTTCGCGCGGGCGACTTGTTCATCTCGGTTGAGATACACGACCGGGAACGCGCCGGGGGGGTTCCAGCGCCCGCCGCGCGACCGGGCGTACTCGCCGCTCAGCGGGTCGTCCCAGTCCGGGTCGGCGACGCGCAGGTAGCGCCCGCCCCGGCGGATGGTGAGAAGGGCGGCGCCGTCCGGGGTGGGGCGTCGAGACGGTCGTGCAGAGGGCGTCGTCACGAGGGCGCCTTCACGACCTGGCGCACGCTGCGTCCCGGTCGTCCAGTCGCGGTCACGCCGTCGTCGCGTAGTCGAACGACTCGCGGACCGAGGCGAGCAGCC
>DASUMX010000349.1:0-3672 GCA_036277455.1 Thermoleophilia bacterium | reverse complement strand
GAGCTCGCGCTGGCGGCCCACAGCGGCCTCACGCTCGCCGACGTCGCCGCCACCATCCACGCCCACCCCACCCTGTCCGAGGCGGTCGGCGAGGCCGCGCTCGGCGGCCTCGGGCGCGGCGTGCACAGCATCTGAGGGTGGCGGCCGGCCGCGACAACCCGGGTGCGGGCGGCGGCCCTGCGGCAGAGCCCGGCGGCCCACCGCCGAGCCCTGGCCGCAAGCCGGCGTGGCTCAAGCACAAGGCGCCGGAGCCGCGGCAGTACCGCGCCACCGGCGCCCTGCTCGACGAGCTCGACCTGCACACCGTGTGCCGGGAGGCGCGCTGCCCCAACAAGGGAGAGTGCTACTCGTCCGGCACCGCGACGTTCCTCATCCTCGGTGACGTCTGCACGCGGGCGTGTGCGTTCTGCGCCGTCGAGGGCGAGGGCAAGCCGGCTCCGCGCCGCCGCGCGGCGGCTGCAGCCCCGAGCCCGAGCGGCGTGTGCGCGCTCGACGAGGACGAGCCGCGCCGGGTCGCGGAGGCGGCGCGGCGGCTTGGGTTGCGGCACGTCGTGATCACGAGCGTCACGCGCGACGACCTGCCCGACGGCGGGGCGGCGCAGTTCGCTGCGGCCGTCGCCGCCGTCCGCGCGGCCGTGCCGGCCGCTACCGTCGAGGTCCTCGTCCCGGACCTGGGCGGCGATGAGGCGGCGCTGCGCGCCGTGCTCGCCGTTCGCCCCGATGTGCTCAACCACAATCTCGAGACGGTCCCGCGTCTGTACCCGCGGGTGCGGCCGCAGGCGCGGTACGACCGCTCGCTCGTGCTGCTCGCGCGCGCCGCCGCGTGGGCGCGCTCGGGGAGCGCGGCAGAGCCGGCCGGCGCTCCCGCCCGCCCGCTCGTCAAGACGGGCCTCATGGTCGGCCTCGGCGAGAGCGACGACGAGGTGGCCGCCGTGCTGGCCGACGCGGCGGCGGCCGGCGTGGACGCCGTGACCGTCGGCCAGTACCTGCAGCCGCGCGCCGGCTGCCTGCCGGTGGCGCGCTACGCCTCGCCGGAGGAGTTCGCTGCGTACCGGCGCCGCGGCGAGGCCTTCGGACTGACCGTCGTCGCGGCGCCCTTCGTGCGTTCGTCCTACAAGGCCGGCGAGCTGCTGGAGGGCGGCGCGTGACTCCTGCGCTGCCGCTGCCGACTCCGCGGGTCGTGGTCTTCGACCTCGACTACACGCTGCTGCGCCCGACCGACCAGTTCGAGGCGCCGGGCTACGTGCGCACCGGCGCCGGCTTCGGGCTCGCGCTGGACCCGGCTCGCTGGCCGCAGGCGGAGCGCGCCGCCTACAAGGCGGTCGCGGCGCGCCGTGAGGAGACCGGCCTCGTCCACGACGACCAGCTGCTGCCGCTGATCGCGCACGCGATCATCCGGGGGCTCGGCGGTGGTCCGCATGGCGCCGTCGAGCTCGCTGCGCGGGCCATCATCTCGGCCTGGAGCGACGCGGAGAACTTCGGGCTGTACGAGGACGTGCTGCCCTGTCTGGACGCGCTGCGCGCGGCCGGCGTGCGTATGGCGCTGCTCAGCAACGCGCTCGGGCACGGGGTGGAGGAGATCGTCGCCCACTTCGCGCTCGACGAGTACATGGACGCCGCGGTATCCAGCCTCGAGACCGGCGCGGTGAAGCCCGCGCCGCGGATGTTCTCCACGCTGTTCGGGCTGCTCGGCGTCTCCGCGCGCGACGCCGTCATGGTCGGCGACAGCGTGGAGGACGACGTGGAGGGCGCCGTCGCCTGCGGCTGCCCCGCCATCCTGCTGGACCGCTCCGGCAGGCGCCGGGACCTCCCGGTCCCGCGCATCGAGTCGCTCGCCGAGTTGCCTGCGGCGCTCGGCCTCTAGTAAAAAATACTTGACACTATGTCTCCTGCGCTTTACAGTAGTCGATGTCAAACATTGCTGACATCGCGTCAGTCACAGCGAGGAGGCAGCCGTGCCGTACGAAGAGAAAGTCACGTGGGTCAGCCTGGTCGTCACGGGGGTCGTCCCCGTGGCGTACTTCGCGATCATGCTCGGACGGCTGCAGGACGTGTCCGCCGCCGACATCGCCTACCAGTGGCCGCTGCTCATCGCCATCGGGACGTCGATCGTCCTGACCGTCGTCGGGTCGATCCTCGCGGGCATCGGCACCGGCATCTCCGCCGAGCTGCACGGCAGAGACGCCGCCGGCGAGTTCGGTAACGACGAGCGGGACAAGGAGATCAGCCGTCGCGGCGACCGGATCGGCTTCTCCGTCTCCTCCGTCGGCGCGGTCGGCGTGCTCGCGCTGACCATGCTGGAGTACGAGTACTTCTGGATCGCCAGCGCGCTGTACCTGTCGTTCGTCGTCGGGACCTTGGTCGCGTCCGTGGTCAAGATCGTCTCGTACCACCGGGGCTTCTGACCATGGGCAAGCCCACACGGGTCACCAACCGCATCCGCGCGCTCCGGTTCGCGGCCGGCGAGATGACGCAAGCCGAGCTCGCCGACCGCGTGGGCGTGACGCGCCAGACGGTGATCGCCATCGAGCAGGGCAAGTACTCGCCGTCGCTCGAGATGGCCTTCCAGATCGCGAGGGTGTTCGGCGTCCCTCTCGATGACGTGTTCCAGTATCCGAAGGAGAAGTGATGGACCCCTCTGCACCTCATGCCGCGCCGACAGTGCTGCTGCTCGGCGGCACCGGGCGGACCGGCGGCCGCGTCCTGCAGCAGCTTCTGGGCCGCGGCGTCCACGTGCGCGCCCTGGTCCGGTCGGCCGAGCGGCTCCCGGCCGGCGTCGCGGGCGACCCGCTGCTCACGGTCGTCGAGACCGACCTGCTCTCCCTGAGCGACGAGCTGGTCAAGGAGCAGGTCGCCGGCTGCGACGTCGTGATCTCCTGTCTGGGCCACACGATCAGCGCGCGGGGCGTGTTCGGCAAGCCGCGCGACCTGGTCACCCGCTCCGTGGAGCGGGTCTGCCGCGCGGCCCGGGACCTGCGGCCCGCGCAGCCCGTGAGGCTCATCCTCATGAGCACCGTGTCTGTGAACCGGCCCGGAAAGGCCGACACGCGGCGGGGGTGGCTCGAGCGTGCG
The DNA here is from genome assembly GCA_036277455.1 of Thermoleophilia bacterium. GTDB lineage: Bacteria > Actinomycetota > Thermoleophilia > UBA2241 > UBA2241 > CAIXSE01. The sequence continues at coordinate 600 of DASUMX010000349.1, read as the reverse complement.
GCCCTCTGGTTGCTGCGCGGCCTCGTCCCGCCGGCGCGGGACAACCAGCGCGCCGCCGACTTCCTCCACGACGTCGTCGATGCGGCCGATCGGACGGCGGAGTGGGTGGTCGTCCGGCCCGACACACTGAGGGACGGTGACGTCACGAACTACGTTCTGCACGAAGGCCTCGTGACCAGCCTGTCTCACCCCGGCGAGACCAACAGAGCCAACGTCGCCTACTTCATGTGCGAGCTGGCGACGGACGCCGAGGCGTGGGCGGCGTGGCGCGGCAAGCTCCCCGTGATCGTGAACGCAACGCCTGAGTGACCCCACCGCGGCGGTGACCGCCGCCGCGCGCAGCTCCACCGGCATGGCCGACGCCTGACGCAGCCGTGCTCGCATCGAGGTCGTGTGTGGTGCACGGCCGACCCCTTGAACGACGAGCCCGGGCTTGCCATGCGCCGCTTTGGCCCGTCACGGCCGCCGGCGCGAGACCACCCGGCAGCAGGAGAAGATGACAGTGACTCAGAGCGAGAACAAGCGGAACAGGCGAGGCGCCGGAGCAGGCCCCGCAGCGGGCTCCGGCCTCACGGAACGCCTGGCGCGCGCCGGCGCCCT
>DASUMX010000348.1:0-2646 GCA_036277455.1 Thermoleophilia bacterium | reverse complement strand
GCCGCCGTACTCCTCGGGGATGGTGGTGCCGAACATGCCCAGCTCGGCCATGCCGGCGGTGATGTCGTCCGGGATGCCGTCCTCGGCCTCGTCGATGGCGCGGGCGCGCGGCTCGAGGTTCTTGGCCAGCCACTCGCGGATGGCCTGGCGGTACATCTCCTGCTCGGTGGTGTAACGGAAGTCCATGCAGTTCCCTCCTCAGGGACCGGTGTAGAACGCCCCCGGAAACGACGAAGACCCCCAGGGACGCCGAAGCGCACGCTGGGGGTCCATGACCTGTGGAGCAGCGGGCGGAGACGGCGCCCGTCTGCGGTCATGTGTGCAGCATCGGCATCATAGGCCGGGCGGGCGTGGCCGCGCAAGCCCGCCGTCTCGACAAGGTGGAGGAAGATCCGGCCGGCTGTACGACTACGGGGCCGTGCGCCGGCCGCGCCCCTGACTGTGACGCATCAGCAGCCCTCACCCTCAGTCCGGAGGCAGCAGACCGATCTCTCGCGCGCGCCGCACGGCTTCGGCGCGCGACGCGACCCCCAGCTTGCGGTAGACGCTCTTGACGTGCGTCTTGACCGTGTTGCGCGTCACGAAGAGCTGCTCGGCCATCCGTGCCTCGGTCAGGTGAGTCGGGAGCAGCTCCAGCACCCGGCGCTCCGCGCCGGTCAGCGGCTCGGCCAGGCGCGCCGCGTCGAGCGCGCTGCGCAGGCGCCCGGCGCGGCGCCGCAGGATCCCCGCGTCGGGATACCGCCGGAGCACCGCATCAGCGGCCGCGGCGTGCGCCTCGGCCTTTCGCCGGTCGCCGCGCTCGAGAGTCACCTCCCCGAGCACCACGTGGGCGAGCAGTGCCATCCAGGGGTGCGGCACCATGTGCTCGAGGATCCGCTGCACGTCGGCCTCGGCGTCGTCGAGGTCGGCCTGCGGATCGCGCGCCAGCAGTTCGGCGCGCGCCAGCAACATCGGCAGGCACCGGCGGTTGGTGCCGAAGCCGAGCTCCGCGAGGCGCGCCCTGGCGCGCGCCTCGTGCTCCTCGGCCGCCTCCCATTCCGCATCCCCGATGGCGATCAGCGCGAGGTAGCCGAGAGCAGCCAGCTCCGCGGCCGGGTTGTGCGCCGAACCCGCGCCGACGCCGAGGGTGAGCGGGTGCCGTGCGCGCCGGCCCGAGCCCGAGAGCCAGCGCGCCACGCCGAGCGCCACCTGCGCGTCGGCGTACCAGCTGGAGTCCGCGGTCGTCTCGAGCCCCGCCGCAAGCTCGGCGTCCTCGCGCATGCGACGCACGCCGTCGAGGGCGATGGTGGCGCGCAGGAGCGCCTGCGACGAGCGCAGCGAGGCGGCGCCGTCGGGTGACGGCTCATCGGTCATCGGCGCGCTGCAGGCGGCCCTGCCCCACCGCGCTCCGAGCTCCCCGGCGTCGAGCGCCGTGTACACCCACCCGGCCGTGAGCGTGAGCGCTCGGTGCGCGAGGATCTCTCGGTCGCTGAACGACGCGAGCCAGCGCCGCACGGTCTCGACCTGGCCGCGGGTCCACACCTGCAGCCAGGACGCCGCGACGACATCGCCGGCGGCGGCGACGTCGCCCGCCAGGAGCAGATGGTGGATGGTGGCATCCGGATCCTCGTGCCGGGCGTACCAGGCGGCGGCCTTGCGATGCAGGTCTGCGGCCTCGCCCGGACGGCGACGCTCGAGTTCCCCGCCCAGCACCTCCGCGAAGAGGTGATGGAAGCGGTAGCGGTTTCCGGCTGCGCCGGAAGGGACGATGAACAACTCGTCGCGAGCCGCCTCCTCGAGGAGCACCCCCGCGTCGTCTCGTCCCGAGACGGACCGGCACAGCGCGGGAGTGAGCTCACGCAGCACCGAGACGCGCAACAGGAACTCCTGCATGTGCTCAGGCTGACAGTCGATGACCTCCGCGGTGAGGTAGGTGGCGATCTCGCGCCTGTCTCCCCGCACCCGCGGCAGCCACTGCCCTTGCTCCGCGTCGCACGACGCGCGGCACGCCAGGCGCAGACCGGCCGCCCACCCCTCGGTCACCTCGAACAGGGAGTCGAGCGTCGCGTCATCGATCGGTCCGCACGCGTGCGCCCGCAGGAGATGTTCGGCCTCTCCGCGGTCGAAGGCGAGATCGGCGGCGCGGAACTCTGCGACCTCGCCCGCCGTCCTCATGCGGGCGAGCGCGAGCGGCGGCTCCGCGCGCGTACCCAACGCCAGCTGCGCGCCCGGCGGCAGCCCGCGGAGCACGAAGGCGACGACGTCCCAGCACTTGGCGCCGGCGAGCAGGTGGGCGTCGTCCAGCACAAGCAGGAAGGGCGTCGCCTCGGCGAGAGCTTCATCCAGCAGCGGCAGCACGCGCTCGTGCACCGGAGGGACCGGCAGCTCCAGCGATGCCTCCACGGCCGGATCGATGGCCATGACGGCGCCGAGAGCCCGTACCAGCTGGAGGAGAAGCACGACCGGGTCGTCGTCGGCCTCCTCCAGCTGCAGCCAGACGACGGGACGCTCGTCGGCCGCCGCCCACAACGCGAGCGTTGTCGTCTTGCCGGTCCCCGCGGGGGCGCAGAGGAGGACCAAGGGCTCGGCGGTACCAGAGAGCGTCGTGATGAGGGAGCGGCGCTCGACGAGCTCCACGCGCATCGTGGGCGGACGGAACTTCGCCGG
>DASUMX010000347.1:0-16364 GCA_036277455.1 Thermoleophilia bacterium | reverse complement strand
ACGTCGAACCCGGCGATGTCGAGCATCGTCGCGACGATGTCCTTGCCGATGTCGTGGATGTCGCCCTGGACGGTCCCGATCACGATGACGCCGAGCTTCTCCTCCGGCGCCGAGCCGACCAGATGCGGCTTCAGCTTCGCGGAGACCCCCGTCATGATCTCGCCGGCCATGATGAGCTCGGGGATGAAGGCCTCGCCGCCCGCGAACTTCTCCCCGATCACGTCCATGGCCGCTTTGCAGTCGGCGAGGATGCCGACCGCGTCGGCGCCGCTCGCCAGCAGGTCGTCGACCATCGCCAGGGCATCGTCCTCCCGCAGATCGACGATGGCCTGTGTCAGCTCCTGTGTCACGGTTCCTCCCTTTGGGTCCCAGCCAAGCCCGGCTCCTCCAGTTGCGCCTCGCCCCTGCACAGCGCCTTGAGGCGAGGGTCTCCGCGCGGTTCGCCCGGAGTCCCACCCAGGGCGATCGTACCTCTCTCCAACGCGAGGGCGCGGCCGGCGTTCGCAGCGGTCAAAGCGTCCCGTACTCCTCCACGGCCTCGGCCAGCGCCTCGACGTTCTCCGGCTTCGCCTGGTCGGGGATCCCGCCCGGGCCGTCGAGGATCAGCCCGGTCTCACCGAACAGGTCGATGAGCTCCTTGACGTCGTCCTTGACCTGCTGCGGAGTGCCGGTGACGAGCAGCGAGCTGGGCACGTTGCCCCAGAAGCACAGCACGTCGCCGCAGGCCTCCTTGAACTTCTTGCGGTCCATGCGATCGAAGTGCGCCGCGACCTTGCCCGGCGGCAACTCGGCGAGGAACTCGAGGCGCGCGGTGTAGTCGCCCTCGAACAGCGGCATCGGCGTGATGCCCGCGGCGATGCACTCGTCGATGAGCGCCCGGAAGGTCGGCCAGTAGAACTTCGCGAACTGCTCGTTGCTCATGAACCCGCCGGCGCCCTTGTGCATGGGGATGAACTGGCGGGGGATGCCGGTGACGGCGAAGGCGGCGTGCAACAGGCCCAGGGTCGCCTCCTGCATCACGGCGATCGCCTCCAGCAGCGTGTCCGGCTGACGGTACATGTCGAGCGTGCTGCCACGCAGGCTGCGGAACGTGTCCGAGACGACGTCGAACGCCGGCATGAGCGCCGCGCCCCAGGTCGGCGGGTAGCCGAGGTCCTTCATCTCCTGGAGATACTTGCCGTTGGCGGCGTTGGTCTTCTCCTGCGCCTCAGCCATGTCGAGCATCGCCTGCAGGGCGGCTTTGAGCGGCGGGGTGCCGAGCATGTTGCCGAGCACCTGCAGGTAGTAGCTGTTGGAGAACCAGTACAGCGGCGGCAGGGGGATCTGGCCGAGGCCCTCGAGCTTAGACCCCATGCGCGGCAGGATCTTGTTGAAGGTGAACCCGTTGGGATCGGCGATGAACTCGGCCAGCTCGTCGGCCTTGACGTACTCGTCCTCGACCCACTGGAACGGTGCGTCGTCGGCTAAGCCGCCCTCATCCCCGGCCCACATGATCTGCTTGTTGCCGTAGGCGGCGAAGAAGTCGGAGGCGAGCACGTCGTTGGTGGGCGCGAAGTTCCAGCCGAAGCGGAGCGTGGCCTCTTTGGTGGACTGCCAGCGGGTCTCGTGGTCGTAGCCGGCGTCCTTGTTGGAGATGCCTTTGATCAGCGTCGGGAAGTTGTGCACGTAGAGCGGCATGACGGGCACGCGGTCGGTCTTCTTGAGCGCGACCGCGTCGTTGAAGCGCTGCTCGCGCTGGGCGTAGAGCTCCTCGGGCGTCGGGGTCATGCCGCACCCCCGGTCCACTCGGCGGCCATGCGCAGCGCGGCGGCCGCGTCGCGGCCCCAGCCGTCGGCGCCGGTGTAGGCGCAGATCTGCTCGTCGACCGGCGAGCCCCCGATCATGATCCTGACCTCGTCACGGAGCCCCGCGTCGGCGATGCCGGCGACCGTGGCCTTCATCGCGTCGAAAGCGAGCGTGAGCAGGCCGGACAGGCCGACCACCTGCGGCTTGAGCTCCCTGACGGCCGCGACGAACTTCTCGATCGGCACGTCGATGCCGAGGTCGTGGACGTCGTAGCCGTTGACGTCGAGCATGAGCACGACCACGTCCTTGCCGATGTCGTGGATGTCGCCGGCGACGGTGCCGAGCACGACCGTGCCCCGGTGCTCCGCCGCCGCCTCGCCCTTGATCCGCGGCTTCAACTCGTCGGCAATGCCCTTCATGATCTCGCCGCCCATGATGAGCTCGGGGATGAAGACCTCTTCGCGCTCGAACTTGTCGCCGAGGACCGTCATGGCCGCCTTGGCCTCCTCGAGCACATCAGCGGGGTCGGCGCCGGCGTCCAGCATGGCTGCGACCAGGCGCATCGCCTCGTCTTCGCGCATGCCGACGATGGCGTCGGTGAGCTCTGTGGACATGCCTGCCTCCCTGGTAGCCGGCGCCCGCACGGCGCCTTGTCGATGCACAAGAACATAATGTATAGATATTTCGACAATGGCAAGCGTTGGCGCACGGCGCTGATATGATGCGGCGCATGACACAGTCGGCAGAGGGCAGCAGGCGCATGGCCACGATCCCACCCGGCCGCGGCATCGATCGTTCCTCGTACGAGCCGGCCTATATCCAGCTCGTGAACATCCTGCGCGGCGCCATCGCCAGCGGCCAGTACCAGGCGGGCGACCAGCTCCCCACCGAGTCCGAGCTGTGCGCCGCCTACGACGTCAGCCCCATGACCGTGCGCCGTGCCATCGGGATGCTGCTGGACCAGGGCGCCGTCAGCACGACGCGCGGCCGCGGCACCTTCGTCCAGCCGCTCCGCCTCGCCACGGCAACGTTCGACCTCAGCGAGTTCCACGACATCCTGGCCGAGCCGGGCGTGACCGCGAAGGTGGTCGAGGCGCGCGTGCTGCCCGCCGGTCCGCGCGCCGCCGCCCACCTCGGTGTGGCGGACGGCACGCACGTCGTCTCCATCCGCCGCATCCTGCAGCGCGGCGACGAGCCGCTGATCTACCACCGCGAGTCGCTGATCTACGACCCCACCCGGCCGACGATCGAGTCCGAGCTCGACGTCACCGCCCTGCGCGACATGTTCGAGGGCGGCGTGGGCAGCGGCCCCAAGCGCGGGGAGCTCGTCCTGCACGCCTCCGCGCTCTCCGAGGACGAGGCAAGCCGGCTCGCGCTGGCCCCGGGGGTCGCGGCCTGGGTGCTCGAGCACATCTTCTACGGCTACGACGAGAAGCCGATCAGCTGGGGGTGCTTCATCTGCCGCGGCGACCTCTTCTCGTTCCGCGCGAGCGTTGGCGCGCCGGCGCCCGGCGGCGACACCGGCGCGAGGGGGAACCGCCGATGATGACCGAGTTCGAGGGCCTCGACCCGTCATCGCTCGCCGCCCGCATCGCGGCGCTGGACGAGCAGGGCGCGCTCGACGCCGTGCAGGGGCGCATCGCCGCCGGCGACGACCCTCTGGCGATCATCGAGGAGTGCCAGGTCGGCATGCGCTGGGTCGGGGAGCACTACCAGTCGGGCAAGTACTTCATCTCCGGCCTCATCATGGCCGGCGAGATCTTCCGCGAGGCCATGGTCGCCCTCGGCCCGCTGCTGCCGCCGGAGACCGCGGACGCCGGCCAGGGCAGCGTGCTCATCGCCACGGTCCGCGGCGACATCCACGACCTGGGCAAGAACATCGTCACCATGATGCTGCGTTCCTACGGGATCGTGGTCCACGATCTCGGCGTCGACGTCTCGCCCGACGAGGTCGTGCGCAAGGCGGTCGAGTTGCAGCCGGACATCGTGGGTCTCTCCGGCCTGCTCACCGTCGCCACCGACGGCATGAAGGCCACGGTCGAGGCGGTGCGCGCCGAGCCCCGGCTCGGCCGCCGCCTGCCGGTCATCATCGGCGGCGGCATCGTCGACGAGCAGATGCGCGCCTGGACCGGCGCCGACCTCTGGGCCAGCGACGCGTCGCGCGGGGTGCGGCTCATCCGCGAGGCGATCGCGGCAGCCCGGGACTGACCGTCCGCCGGCGCCGCCGCCCGGCGCCGCGGCGGCTTGACAGTGCCGTGTCTCCTGCCCTACGGTTCCCAGACCGCCTGCCGGGACGGCAGGCACGCGATGAAGGGCCCGGTGCTCACCGGAGGTGTCGCATGATTGGCCCGTGGCGAAGGACATACGAGTAACACCTGAGCTGGTCGAGGCGCGCCGCCTCGCACTGGCCCACAACGTCCTGCCCGTCACCCACTCGTTCGTCTCCGACCTCGAGACCCCCGTCTCGGCGTTCCTCAAGCTCGGCGCGCCCCGCCGCGCCTTCCTTCTCGAGAGCGCCGAGCAGGGTCAGCACCTGGGGCGGTTCTCGTTCCTGGGCGTCGGCGCCCGCGCCGTTGTGACCTATGCCGGCGGGCGGCTGACCGTGCGGGAGAACGGCGACCGCCTGAGCGTCGAGCACGACGACCCGTTCACCGCGGTCGCCGACCTCATGCGCAGCTACCGGCCGCCGGCGAGCGGCGCGGCGGCGTCCCTGCCGCCGCTCGCCGGCGGCCTCGTCGGCTACTTCGGCTACGACCTCGTGCGGCGCCTGGAGCCGCTGCCGGACGCGCCGCCGGACGACCTCGGCCTCCCCGAGATGGCGTTCCTGCTGGCCGACACGGTGCTCGTGTTCGACCACCTCAAGCACGCCATCACGATCGTCGCCAACGCCTTCGTCGACGGCCGCGACGTCGACGGCCCCTACGCGCGTGCCTGCGAGCGCATCGCCGACGTGCGCGCCAGGCTCGCGGCGCCGCTCCCCGCCGGCGCGGCGGGCAACCTCGTCGACGCCGCCGCCGTGGACGCGGACGCCGGCGCGGCAGGGCGGGCGGCCGCGGGCGGCCCCGTCACCTCGTCCATGACACGCGACCAGTACGAGGCCGGCGTGGAGCGCATCCGCGACTACATCTACGCCGGCGACGCCTTCCAGGTCGTGCTCAGCCAGCGCTTCAGCACGCCCGTGGACGTCTCGCCGTTCTCCATCTACCGCGGCATCCGGGCGGTCAACCCGAGCCCGTACCTCTACTACATCGCCTTCGACGACTTCGCCCTCTGCGGCTCCAGCCCCGAGCCGCTGGTCACCGTGCAGGGCGAGCGCGTCGAGACGCGGCCGATCGCCGGCACTCGCCGGCGGGGCGCGGACCCCGCCGAGGACCGGCGCCTCATCGAGGATCTGCGCGCCGACGAGAAGGAGCGCGCCGAGCACGTCATGCTCGTCGACCTCGGCCGCAACGACCTCGGCCGCGTCTGCGTCCCCGGGACCGTCACGGTCGACGAGTTCATGGAGATGGAGCTCTACTCCCACGTCATCCACATGGTCTCGTCGGTACGCGGGACGCTGGCCGCCGGCAGCGACCCGACGGACGCGCTCAAGGCCGCCTTCCCCGCCGGCACGGTCAGCGGCGCGCCCAAGGTCCGCGCCATGCAGATCGTCGACGAGCTCGAGGCCGTGCGGCGTGGCCCGTACGCGGGCGCCATCGGCTATCTGAGCTACGGCGGCGACCTCGACACCTGCATCTGCATCCGCACCGTGATCGTCAAGGACGGCGTGGCGCACGTGCAGGCCGGCGCCGGCATCGTCGCCGACTCCGTGCCCGAGAAGGAGTACGCTGAGACGCAGAACAAGGCCGCAGCGCTGCTGCGCGCCATCGACCTCGCCCACGAGCAGTTCGGCGACGGAGGCACGTGATGACGACCACCGCCCCCCGGCCCGGCGACGGCGCCAGGGTCTTCATGATCGACAACTACGACTCGTTCACCTACAACCTGGTGCAGTACCTCGGTGAGCTCGGCGCCGACATCACCGTCAAGCGCAACGACCAGGTGACCGTCGCGGAGATCGCCGCCGCGGCGCCGACGCACCTCGTCGTCTCCCCTGGTCCCTGCACGCCCAACGAGGCGGGGATCAGCATGGCGGCCATCGCCCACTTCGGCGCCGCGCGCCTGCCGGTGCTCGGCGTCTGCCTCGGCCACCAGGCCATCGGCCAGGTGTACGGCGGCGTGGTGCGGCGCGCGGGCGCGCCCGTACACGGCAAGACGGACCAGATCCACCACGAGGGCGCCGGCGTGTTCGCCGGCCTGCCCGATCCCTTCACCGCGACGCGCTACCACTCACTGGTCGTGGACGAGGCGCTGCCGGACTGCCTGGCGCTCACGGCGTGGAACGCGGAGGGCATCGTGATGGGCGTCGGGCACCGGGAGCTGCCCGTGCACGGCGTGCAGTTCCACCCCGAGAGCGTCCTCACTGAGGTAGGGCTGGACCTGCTGGCGACGTTCCTGCGCACGACCGGCCGTGAGAGCGGGGCCGCGGCCGCGGGGGCGACCGCGAGCGCCGCGGCCGAGGAGGCCCGCGATGCCGAATGACGTGCTGAGCGCGGCGCTCGCCGAGCTCACCGCCGGCCGCGACCTCACGGAAGAGAGCGCCCGCGGCGTGCTGCTCGAGATCATGGGCGGCCGGGCCGGCGAGGCCCAGACGGCCGCCTTCCTCAGCGCCCTGCGCGTCAAGGGCGAGACCGCCGCCGAGATCGTCGGCATGGCCCGGGCCATGAGCGAGCTCGCGGAGAAGGTCGCGGTGGACGCGGACGTCATCCTCGACACCTGCGGCACCGGCGGCGACGCCGCCGGCACCTTCAACATCTCGACGGCGGCGGCGCTCGTGGCCGCGGCCGCCGGCGTCACCGTGGCCAAGCACGGCAACCGCTCGGCCACGAGCAAGTGCGGGAGCGCCGACGTGCTCGAGGCGCTCGGCGTCGCCATCGACCTGCCTCCCGATCGGGTGAGCCGCTGCATCGCCGCCTGTGGCATCGGTTTCATGTTCGCGCCCCGTCATCACCTGGCGATGAAGCACGTCGCGCTCGTGCGCCGCGAGCTCGGCATGGCCACCACGTTCAACCTCATCGGGCCGCTGACCAACCCCGCCGGCGCCCGCCACCAGCTCATCGGCGTGGCCGACGCCCGCTACGTCGACCGCATCGCGCAGGCGGTGCGCATGATGGGCAACGCGCGCAACCTCATCGTCCACAGCGACGACGGGCTGGACGAGATCTCCACCACCTGCGCCACCGCGATCGTCGAGGTCTTCGCCGGCCAGGGCTACGACGAGCGGTACGACGTGACGCCGGAGCAGTTCGGCATGGAGCGCGCGCGCCCGGAGGACCTCGCCGGCGGCGACGCCGCGGCGAACGCGGCCCTGCTGCGCGCCGTCGTGGACGGCGAGCCGGGGCCGCGCCTCGACATCGTCGTGCTCAACGCCGGCGCGGCGCTCTACATCGCCGAGGCCGCCGGCAGCATCGCCGAGGGCGTGGCGACCGCGCGGGCGGCCGTCGCCTCCGGCGCCGCCCGCGCCAAGCTGGACGCCCTCGTCGCGACCAGTCGCCGGCTGGCCCGGGAGAGCTCGTGAGCGCAGAGCGCCAGCCCCTGTTCCCCGGCGCCCGCCCGGCGACCGCCTACGAGCAGCCCGCCCCCGGCGGGTTCCTCGCCGAGATGATCGCCGGCTCGCGCCGGCGCGTCGCCGTGGCGCGCATCGCGGGCCGTCTCCAGCGGCCGGCGACGGCCGGCGAGCCCGGCCGGCTGCGCGACGCGCTGTCCCGGCCGAGCTGGACCCCGGGAGCGCCCAGTCCTCAGCTCGGCGTGATCGCCGAGGTCAAGCGACGCTCGCCGAGCAAAGGCGACATCGCCCCCGACCTCGACGCGGTCGCCCAGGCGCGCGCCTACGCGGCGGCCGGCGCCGACGCCATCTCCGTGCTCACCGAGCCCACGCGCTTCGGCGGCTCGCTCGACGACCTGCGCGCCGTGGCGGCCGCGGTCGACCTGCCGGTGCTGCGCAAGGACTTCATCGTCGACCGTGGACAGATCTGGGAGGCGGCCGACGCCGGGGCGGCCGCGGTCCTGCTCATCGTCGGCATCCTCAGCGACGACCGCCTGCACGAGCTGCTCATCGAGGCTCTGGACTGCGGCCTCGATCCCTTGGTGGAGGTCCACGACCTGGAGGAGACGCGGCGCGCCTGCCGCGCCGGCTGCACGCTGGTCGGCATCAACAACCGCGACCTCGTCACCCTCGAGGTCGACCTGGAGACCACCGAGTACCTCGCGCCCGCGCTCGGCCCCTGCATGTTCCCGGTGAGCGAGAGCGGCATCTCCACGCCGGTGGACGCCTGCCGCGCGGCGCTCTCCGGCGCGAGGGCGCTCCTCGTCGGCGAGACCCTGGTGCGCACGCCCGCAGAAGACCTGCCGGGGCTCATCGCCAGCCTCAAGGACCCGGGATGGCCGGCGTGACCCGGGTCAAGGTCTGCGGCCTCACGCGCGCCGAGGACGTCCGCGCGGCGGCGGACCTCGGCGCGTGGGCGCTCGGGTTCGTGCTCACGGAGAGCCCTCGGCGGGTGGACGTCGCCCGGGCGGGGCAGCTGACGAAGGTGGCGCGAGACGCCGGAGCGTCCGCCGCCCGGACCCCTGCGCGGGACGCCTCCTCCGCGCACGTGCCGCCGCTCACCGTGGGCGTCGTCACCACGGAGTCGCCGGCGTGGATCGCCGCCGCCCTCGAAGCGTCGCGGCTGGACGCCGTGCAGCTGTCGGCAGGCGCCGACGGCCCGGCGGTGGCCGAGGTCCTGGCGGCGGCGCGCAGGGAGCCGCGCCCGCTCGTCATCGCCGCCGCCGACACCCCGGACGCGAGCCTCGCCGACTTCACGCTGCTCGACGCGCGCGCCCCCGGCGCCTACGGCGGTACCGGGCTCACCCTGGATTGGCGCGCGCTCGACGACGAGCTCGGGACGCCGCGCGAACGCCTCGTCCTGGCCGGCGGCCTCACCCCGGCCAACGCGGCCGACGCGGTGCGCGCGCTGCGGCCGGCGGCCGTGGACGTCTCCAGCGGCGTCGAGTCCGTCCCCGGGGTCAAAGACGCGGAGCTTCTGCATGCGTTCTTCGCCGCGGTGGAACATGCCGACAAGGACGCGGCCGAGCCGGCCACGGCCACGAGGAGGACCAGCGCATGACCATCGAGACGCGCTTCGGCCCCTACGGGGGACGGTTCGTCCCGGAGACGCTCATCCCGGCGCTCGACGAGCTGACGGCTGCCTACGAGGAGGCGCGCGACGACGCGGCCTTCCAGGCCGAGCTCGCGCGCCTCCTCGACGACTACGCGGGGCGTCCTACGCCGCTCTACCACGCGGAGCGGCTGAGCGCGCGCTGCGGGGCGACCGTCCTGCTCAAGCGCGAGGACCTCTGCCACACCGGCGCGCACAAGATCAACAACGTGCTCGGCCAGGCGCTCCTCGCCAAGCGCATGGGCAAGGGCCGCATCATCGCCGAGACCGGGGCCGGGCAGCACGGCGTCGCCACGGCGACCGCCTGCGCCCTGCTCGACCTCGAGTGCGCCGTCTACATGGGCGCCGAGGACGTGCGCCGCCAGGAGCTCAACGTGGTGCGCATGCGCCTGCTCGGCGCCTCCGTCGTCCCCGTCGAGAGCGGGTCGCGCACGCTCAAGGACGCCATGAACGAGGCGCTGCGCGACTGGGTGACCAACGTGCGCGGCACCTTCTACTGCATCGGCTCCGTCGCCGGCCCGGCGCCCTACCCGGCCATGGTCCGCGACTTCCAGGCGGTCATCGGCGACGAGGCCATCGCGCAGGTGCGCGAGCGCTTCGGCCACCTCCCCGACGAGGTGGTCGCCTGCGTGGGCGGAGGCTCCAACGCCATGGGCATCTTCCACGCCTTCCGCGACCTCGCCTCGGTGCGCCTGACCGGCGTCGAGGCGGCCGGCGAGGGCCTTGACGGCCGCCACGGCGCCCCGCTGGCCAAGGGCTCGCCGGGCGTCCTGCACGGCTCCTACAGCTACCTGCTGCAGGACGCCTGGGGTCAGGTCGCGGAGGCGCACTCGATCTCCGCCGGCCTGGACTACCCCGGCGTCGGGCCCGAGCACTCCTGGCTCAAGGACTCGGGCCGCGCCGCATACGCGGCGGCGACCGACGAGGAGGCGCTCGCCGCCTTCCGCACGCTCGCCGAGCTCGAGGGCATCATCCCGGCGCTCGAGAGCGCCCACGCCGTGGCCTACGTGCTGCGCGGGCCGTCGGGCGTCGAACCGACCGCCCCCTCTCCCTCCGCCACGGGGCGCTTCACCGTCCCCGACGAGACCGCCAGCTTCGACCCGGCAGGCACGCGCTTCGCCGAGGGAGACCTCGTCGTGGTCAACCTCTCGGGGCGGGGCGACAAGGACGTCTACGAGGCCGGAGCCCAGCTGGGGGTGCTGCCATGAGCGTGCGCAAGCTGCCGTACCGGCCGGAGGACCACGGAGACCACGCGCAGCCCGCGCCCGATGAGCACGGGCCCGGCCCTGCCGACGACGCGGGCGAGCCGCGGGCGCTGCCGCGAGACCTCGCGCCGCGTCTGGCGCGCGCGTTCTCCGCGCCCCGCGCAGGGCGCGCGGCGCTCATCCCCTACCTCACCGGCGGCCACCCGGACACGGAGACGAGCGAGCGCCTCGTCGCCACCCTGATCGACGCGGGCGCCGACGTCGTCGAGCTCGGCGTCCCGTTCTCGGACCCGATCGCCGACGGACCCGTCGTGCAGCAGTCCACGCACGCGGCGCTCATGGCCGGCGTGACGCCCGACGACGTGCTGAGGCTCGCCGCCGCGCACGGCGCCCGGGCGCCCTTCGTGCTGCTCACCTACCTCAACTCGGTGCTGGCCTACGGCCCGGAGCGGTTCTTCGCGCGCGCGGCCGGCGCCGGCGTGGAGGCGCTGGTGATCCCCGACCTGCCGCTCGACGAGGCCGCCGGCCGGAGCGTCTCGCTCGCAAGGGAGGCCGGCGGGCTGGCGGCGCTCGCCGCCGGCGCCGGCGTCACGCTCGTGCCGATGGCGACGCCGACGAGCACCGGCGAGCGCCTTGACCTCGTCGCCGCTGCGGCCACCTCGTTCGTCTACTGCGTCGCCGTGACCGGCGTGACCGGCGCCCGCGCCGAGGTCGGCGCCGAGCTGCCCGCGCTCCTGGCGCGCCTGCGCGAGCGCACGGACGCGCCGCTCGCGGTGGGGTTCGGCATCTCCACGCCGGAGCAGGCCGGCAGCGTGGCGACGCTGGCCGACGGCGTGATCATCGGCAGCGCGCTCATCGACGCCGTCTCGCGCGCGGCCACACCCGACGACGCCTGCGCGGCCGCACGCACGCTCGTGAGCGCGGCGAGCACGGCGATCGCCGGCGCCTGACCACACCCCGGGGCGCTGCATGAGGATCCGCCTTCCGCGTCTGCAGAGAGACAAGCGCTTCCGTCTGTTCATCGCCGACGCAGACGACGCCCCTCTCGACCGCTGGTTCGGCTCGCTGAAGGCGGCTCTGCGCGCCTTCGACCAGCTGGACGAGCGCTGGAAGCGCCACGCCTGGATCATCGAGTACCAGGAGGAGCCGAGGTTCGGCGGCATCCCCGTGACCCGCGACGTGGTCCACGTGCGGCACGGCGAACTCACCGGCGACGCGGGACCCGATTCCCCGGGCGACTGAACGGATTCCCGGCGCGGCGCGGCCGCAAGGCGGAGAAGTGAGGAGATGGTGGGCGACGTTGGAATTGAACCAACGACCTCCTGCTTGTCGAGCAGGCGCTCTCCCAACTGAGCTAGTCGCCCACGCAGGAACGGGAGTATAGCAAGGTCGCGGCGCGGTGTCAGCCGGAGGCTGTGACGCCGCGCCGCGACCTCTGAAGAAGCGTCAGCGCGAGCGCTTGCCCGGCACGCGGCGCTTGACGCCGGTCTTGTTCCAGGCGCGGTGCGCGCCACCGTTCCAGAGAAGCTTGCCGGGACGCGGCCGCACCTGGCTGCTCTCGAGGATGACGCGCTTGTCGTACTCGAAGTCCGGCAGGTCGTGGCGCTCGAGCGTCGCCCCGATGAGTCGCTCGATGGCGACGAGGTCGTGCACGTCCTCGGCGGTGAGCAGGCTCACGGCGATGCCGCTGGCGCCCGCCCGGGCCGTGCGGCCGATGCGATGCACGTAGTCCTCGGGGTTGGTCGGGATGTCGAAGTTGATCACGTGCGTGATGTTGTCGACGTCGATACCGCGGGCGACCACGTCGGTCGCGACGAGCACGGCGATCTTGCCGTTCTTGAAGCCGTCGAGCGCCTGCTGGCGCTGTCCCTGGGTACGGTCGCCGTGGATGGCCTCGCAGGTGATGCCCGCCTTGTTCAGGGTGCGGGCGAGGCGCTCCGCCCGACGGCGCGTGCGCGTGAACACCAGGGTGCGATCGGGATCGTGGTGACGGAAGTACTCCACGAGGAGGTCGACCTTCTGCTCGTGGTTGACCGGCAGCACCCTCTGCTCGACGTTGTCGACCGGCTGAGCGGTGCCGCCGAGCTCGATGAAGATGGGGTCGTGCAGCGTGTCGGCGATGATGCTGAGCACGGTCTTGCTCATGGTCGCCGAGAAGAAGAGGTTCTGGCGCGTGGAAGGGATGGCGTCGATGATGCGCTTGACGTCCGGCCAGAAGCCCATGTCGAGCATGCGGTCGGCCTCGTCGAGGACGAGCGTGTCGACCTTGTCGAGCAGGACGTCACCCTGGCGGAGCATGTCGAGCAGGCGGCCGGGGGTCGCGACCAGGAGGTCGACGCCCTTGCGGACCCGCTTGGCCTGAGGGTCGTACGGCACGCCGCCGAAGACGGCGACGACGCGACGGCCGCTGTAGGTGGCCAGCGTCTCGCCGACCTCCTCGATCTGGCCGCAGAGCTCGCGGGTCGGGGTGACGACGAGGGCGGTGGGATGCGCCTTCTTGCCGTCGACGACCATCGGCTTGCTCATGTTCTGAAGGATGGGCAGCACGAAGGCGGCCGTCTTGCCGGTGCCGGTCTGGGCGCAGCCCACGACGTCGCGGCCGGCGAGCACGCGCGGGATGGCGTGCTCCTGGATCGGCGTCGGCTCCGAGTAGCCCATGGCGGCGACGCCGGCCAGCAGCTTGCCCTCGAGCCCGAGCGCCGCGAACGCGGGGATCTCGACCTCAGGGGCAGGTCCGGCCGGCTGTTCGATGTGCTTGCGCTCGGTGTAGCTCTCGTCGACGCCCTGGCCGCCGCGGCCCTGGCGGTCTCTGCCGCGGCCGCGGTCACGGTCGCGGTCGCCGCGGCCCTTGCCGCCACGGTCGTCTCGCCGGCCGCGGTCGTCACGGCCGCGTTCGTCACGGCGGCTGCGGCTCTCGCCGCCGTCGCCGGAGCGCTCGACGCGCTCGGGCACGACGGCCGGCGCGGCCTGAGCCGCCTCCGCCGCGTAGCCGGCGGCCGGTGTGTCCCGGCCGGTGGTCTGCGTCTGCGCGCCGCCGGTCTGGGCGGCGCCGTCGGCGCCGCCGCTCCCGTGGCGGCGCCGGCCGCCGCGCTTGCGGCGGGGCTTCTGTCCGCCCTCGGCCGGCGCGGCGCCCGTGGACGGGGCGCGCTCGGGGGTGGCGGAGATGGTCGTGTCGGTGGTGCTGGGGGTCACAGATGCTCTCTTCCTCGACGGCTCCGTACGCGGCGACGCCTCGCTCTCCACGGGAGCAGGTGAATGCTCCCCGGGAATCAGCGGCGTGCGCGGGAGTTCGTCTTGTGGGGGGCTGCCCTCGGGGCGGCCAGACTCGGTACGGACTGGTGTTCCTTTCCTTTCAGAACACTGCCCGGTGGTCACAATGTCTGGGGGTCTGCTGCGGGAGGAAGGCCCGGCGCGTGGCGCCTGGGACGAAACCGGCTCCCGTCTTCTGAATCCAACCTTATCAGGTCTCGATTGTACCCTCAAGCGGCAACGCTCACGCGCCGGCCGCCATCTCCCCCGGGGGCGTCTCCCCCTCGCGCTTCCTGGCGCGCTTGGCCTCGTACATCCGCATGTCGGCGCGGGTGAGCAGCTCGTCGGGATCGTCCAGCCCGCGCCAGTCGGTGACCACCGTGCCGTAGCTGAGCCCGATGTGCAGGCCGAGGTCTCCTCCGGCCGCGACGATCGCCTCGTCGAGGCGGCGGACGAGGATCTCCGGATCGGAGGGCGACTCGGCGACCACGCAGAACTCGTCGCCGCCGAGGCGGGCGATCAGGTCCGTCTCGCGGAAGGCGACACGCAGCGCGTCGGCGACCGCCCGCAACACCTGGTCCCCGCGTCTGTGCCCCAGCCGGTCGTTGATGGCCTTGAAGCGGTCGATGTCCCCGTACAGCACCACGACGCGCGCGCCGGAGCGCTTCGCGCGCTTGCCCTGTTCGGGCAGCAGCACGTAGAAGCCGCGGCGGTTGTGCAGACCGGTGAGCTCGTCGCGAAGCGAGAGCTGCTCCAGGCGGAGCTCCTTCTTCTTCCGGGCGGCGATGTCGCGCGAGATCGACAGGACCATGAGATCGCCGTCGACGTCGGTCATGCTGGAGCTGATCTCCACGGGCACCTGCCGGCCGTCGCGCGTCTTGCGCGCGCTCTCGTACACGATGGCGTCCTCGTGCAGGAGCCGCTCCATCACCCGCCGGAGCTGCCCCGGGGTGGCCGGCGCGTCGACGGCGCGCGGCGTCAGTCTCAGCAGTTCGTCTCGGGTGTACCCGAACAACCTGCAGGCCGCGTTGTTGACGGCTGCGAAGGCCGACGGCTCGCCGTGCGCGTCCAGGCCGTGCAGGTAGACGGCGTCGTTGCTCGCTTCGAAGAGGAGGCGGTAGCGCTTCTGGCTGGCCCAGAGCTGGCGCTGGGTGGCCTGCAGCTCGGCGATGGTGTCCTGCAACTGCCGCCGCTGCGTGACGACGCGCTCGACCGCCCAGCCCAGGCCGATGCCCACCGACGCGTAGGCGGCCACGCTCACCGCGTAGTGGTCCGGCTGTACGTCGTGGAGCACGAAGAAGGAGACGGTGATCACCAGGATCGCCCAGAGCGCCGTCAGCAGCCCGCCGCGCAGCCCGCCGAGACACGCGCCCGCCACGACGAGAGGCACGCCGAGGACCTCCACGGAGGACTCGGGAAGGAGCAGCGCGGCGACGCCGAACAGCAAGGCCACGGCGGCGACCACGCGGTTCGCGCGTACGGCGTTCAGGGGGGCCTCCTTCGTCGGCGGGGGCGACAAGGTCGTCGTGCCCTTCGTCCTCCCTGTCGGCAGCAAGACGGGCGCCTTGAGCGTTGAGGGCGGCGCAGATCGCGGCGCGCGGCTACGGGGTGGCGAGGCCCCAGTCGTAGGCCTCGCCGGCCGCCCTGAGGCGGGCGCGCGTCGGCTCGTCGCAGAACGCGCCCGCCACGCCGTGCTCGTACATCGCCCGCGGCGTGTGCCCGAGGCGGACGGCGACGGCGGCGTCCGCCGAGAGCGACGTCTGCATGAGGACGGGATCGTCGCTCCCGATGGAGCACTTGACGCCGGCGGCGAGCATCACCGGCAGCGGGTGCTCGTCCAGCGAGCGCACCACGCCCGTGCGCAGGTTGCTCGTGGGCGTGACGTCGCAGACGACGCCGCGCTCCGCCAGCTCCGCCAGGAGCGCGGCGTCCTCCACGGCGCGCACGCCGTGCCGCAGGCGGTCGGCGTGCAGGTCGTCCAGGGCGGAGCGGATGGACGCCGGGCCGGCCGTCTCGCCGGCGTGCGGCGCCGCCTTGAGCCCGCCCTCGCGGGCGATCGCGAAGGCGCGCGCGAACGGCGCCGGCGGGAACCGGCTCTCGCTCCCGCCGAGGCTGATGCCGGCCACGCCCCGGTCGCGGTAGCGCACCGCCCACGCGGCGAGGTGCTCGCCGACCTCCGGCGGGAAGTTGCGCGTGATGTCGGGCGTGAAGCGGAGCTCCACGCCGTAGCGCTCACGCGCCTCCTGGGCCCCGTCGCAGTAGCCGTCGAACACCTCCTGCCACGCGACCCCGCGCAGCACCGGCTCGGACGGCGAGAACAGCGGCTCGGCGTACAGGCACTCCTGCGCCGCCAGCTCGGCGGCGTAGTCGACGACGATCTGGCGGAAGTCCCGGCCGTGACACAGCACACCGGTGGTCTTGACCCACACGGCGATGAACTCGTCGAAGCCGCGGAAGCGGCAGAAGCGCTCCAGTCCCGCCACCGACCGCGCCGGGAGCTTGACGTGGTTGCGCCGCGCCAGCTCCAGCATGCGCTCGGGCCGGATGGTCGCCTCGAGGTGCACGTGCAGCTCGATCTTGGGGTACGTCGTGGCGCTCAACGGCCCCCCTCCCCCGCCAGCAGCTCCATGAGGAGCGCGTCGCGCCAGACCCCGTCCTCGACGCGCTCGTACTGCCGCAGCACGCCCACGCGCCGGAAGCCCAGCTTCTCGTAGACGTGGATCGCGCGCGCGTTCTCGAGCGCCGGGTCGACCGTGAGGCGGTGGTGCCCGCGCGCGTCCACGAGCCAAGCCGCGAGCGTGCGCATGGCGTCCGGACCGACCCCGCGGCCCTGGGCGGCCGTGCCGACGAAGATGTCCACGGCCGCCGA
>DASUMX010000346.1:0-6026 GCA_036277455.1 Thermoleophilia bacterium | reverse complement strand
GCGCTGGAGAACGACCGCCGCCACGAGCACCCGAGAGGGTTGAGTACCATGAGGAACCCGTACGACATGATCGGCCGGCTCGGCCTGCTGCTGGCCATCGCCGGCGCCGTCAACTGGCTGCTGGTAGGTCTGTTCGAGTGGAACTTCGTCCAGTGGCTGTTCACGCAATCCGGGACGCAGACGGTCGGCAGCCTGGGCGAGCGCGTGGTGTACATCGTCGTCGGCGTCGGCGGCGTGCTGGCGCTCCCGATGCTGGCCGCCACCCTGGCCCGCTCCCGCAGCCGGGACGTGAGCTCCGAGGAGCGCGGCAGGTCCACCGCCGGCCCGAGCGAGGACGACACCGACTTCTACTACGGCGCGCCCAAGAACGAACGCGAGCTCGCCCGCGAACCACAGCGCGTGCGCAGGATCGAGCGGGTGACCGTCGAGGAGCCGATGCCGGAGAGGTCCGCCGCGACGTCGGCCGCGGAGACGTCCGCCGAGGCGACCGCCTCGGCCGTCGGCAGCGAGCCCCGGAGCCCGGAGGAGCGCCTCCGCTACGGCACCGTCGAGGAGACCGACGAAGGTCTCGACGAAGGCTACGACGAGCGACGCCGCGCGGCGTGAGGAGCGCGGCGCCGGCGGGTGATCCTTCCCGGCGCCGCGGGTGACCAGGGGCGGCGGGGCGGACGCAGCGTCCTCCCCGCCGCCCCTTCGTCGCGCCCGTCCCGGCGCCGGCGCATAGAATCGCGCCAACGAGAGGAAGGACGGACGCGATGAGGGATGCAGCGAACGCGCCGCGCGGGCCGGTGGCGGTGGTCGGGGCCGGCCTGACCGGAGCAAGCTGGGCCGGCCTCTACGCGGCCGCGGGGCTCGAAGTGCGCCTGCAGGATGTGGACGGCGAGCGGCTGGAGGCCGCCGTGGAGCGCGCCGCCGCGGCGGCGGGGTTCCTCGCCGGGAGCGGCCTCGCCGACATGCAGGCGGCCGAGCGCGGTGTGGAACTCCTGACCGCGACCGAGGACCTCGCGGGCGCGGTCGCCGGCGTCACTCACGTGCAGGAGTGCGTGCGCGAGGACCTGGCGCTCAAGCGCGAGGTGTTCGCGGCGGTCGGCGCGGCCGCGCCTCCCGACGCGCTGATCTGCAGCAGCTCGTCGGGACTCTCGATCAGCGACATCCAGACGGCGGCGGCGCGCCCCGAGCGCTGCCTCGCCGCCCATCCGTACAACCCGCCGCACCTGGTCCCGCTCGTGGAGCTGGCGCCCGGCGCGCTGACCTCGCCGGAGGCGATGGAGCGCGCCGCCGCCTTCTACGCCGCGGTCGGCAAGGAGCCGGTCAAGCTCACCCGCGACCTGCCCGGCTACCTCGCCAACAGGCTCTCCGCCGCGCTCTGGCGCGAGGCCGTGGACCTCGTGCTGCGCGGCGTGGCCACCGTCGAGGACGTGGACAAGGCCGTGAGCTACGGGCCCGGCCTGCGCTGGGCCGCCATGGGCCCGCACCTGCTCTACGATCTCGGCGGCGGCGAGGAGGGCATCGTCGGCCACGTGGAGCACCTGGCCGCCGTCAAGGAGGGCATGCTGCGCGACCTCGCCACGTGGACCACCTTCCCGCCCGAGACCGGCGAAGCCCTCGATGCCGGCCTCGCCGAGGAGAAGGGGGCGCGCACCTACGACGAGCTGGTCGCGGAACGCGACGCCCTGCTCGTCGCCTACCTGCGCGCCCGCCGCGAGCGACTCGGGCAGTGACGTCACGCCGCGGCGTAGTCCCTGATCGCCTCCACGAGGTCTTTCAGATTCCGCAGCGAGCGCTCGACCACGGCCTGGTTGCGGTGCTCCACCACCACCTTGTCGAGCGCCTCACCGAGGAAGCCGTAGGGCAGGTCGTAGTCCACCTCGAGCTCGACGCGGCTGCCGCCGTCGCCCGCGTCGAGCACGCGCTGCTTCATCTCCAGACGCCCGTCGTGCGGCGACTCGACCGCGTACGTCACCGCCCGCGGCGGGTCGAACTCGGTCACGGTCCAGTCGGTCTCCAGGTCGATGCCGGCGATGCGGATGGTCCAGCGGAACGTCTGCTGCGCCTCCGTGAGCATGCTCTCCGGTCGCACGTAGGTGTCCTGCGCGATCACCGCCCAGCGTGGGATGAGCTTCAGGTCCGTGAGGATGCGGAAGACGACCTCCGGCTTCTCCTCGATGTGCACGCTCCGCTCGATGCGGGTCATGGCGACCTCCCTCCTCGTCGATGGGCCCTCAGCGCTGCTCGCGCGGGCCCCTGAGAGTGGTTTCCCCCGCGGCCCGGCAGGTCGGGCGGCGACAAGCGTTGCAACCCTTCCTGCGCGGCACGTGGGCGAGACAGGCGCTACCATGCGGACGTGGGGTTCTTCACCGCCGACAGAGAGAAGTACCGGACGCTGGCGGGCGCGTGGGTCGTGCCCGAGCTGCGCCGGTGCGTGCAGTGCGGCGTGTGTGCCTTCAACTGCCCGATGGGGCTCGACGTGCGCCGCCACGCCTGGCGCGGCGAGCCGGTCGGCGACAGCCACTGCCTGACCTGCGGCGAGTGCGCCAAACGCTGCCCGCGGGGGCTGCTGCACTTCGAGCCGCTGGGCGCGACAGGCGACGGGATCGCGCCGGGGCGCCGGGCCGGCCGGCCGGGGACGCCCCGCCGCCACGTGCTGATCGGCGGAGGGCCGGCGACCATCGCGGCCGCGGAGGCCATCCGCGGCGCCGACGCGGAGGCTCAGATCGTCGTCGTCGGCGCCGACCCGCACGGCTTCTACTCCCGCCCCGGCCTGGCCTACTACCTCACCGACGAGCTGCCCGAGCGGCGGCTGTTCCCCTTCAGCGCGGCCGAGCTGCGCGCGCTGGGGATCACGTGGATCGGCGAGCGCGCCGAGGCCATCGAGCCGGGCGCGCACCAGGTGGTGCTGGCGAGCGGCCGGCGGCTCGAGTACGACCGCCTGCTCCTCGCCACGGGCTCCACGGCGATCCCGGCGGGCGTCCCCGGCGCCGGCCTGGACGGCGTTGTCAAACTTGACAACATGGACGACGCCCGCGACATCATCCGCCGCAGCCGCGAGGCGAACGCGGCGGTCGTGGTCGGTGGCGGCATCACCGCGCTGGAGATCGTGGAGGGGATGCGCGCCCGCGGCGCCCGCGTCCACTACTTCATGCGCAAGGACCGTTACTGGAGCAACGTGCTCTCCGCCTCAGAGTCGACCATCGTCGAGCGGCGGCTGCGCCGCGAGGGGGTCGAGATCCACCCGTTCACAGACCTCGCCGGCATCGCCGGCCGCGGCGGCAAGGTGAGCGGGGTCCAGACCCAGGACGGCGCCACCATCCCCTGCGACCTGGTCGCCGTGGCCGTCGGCGTGCGCCCCAAGGTGGAGCTGGCGCGCGCGGCCGGGCTGCCGTGCGCGCGCGGCGTGCTCGTCGACGAGTACCTGCGCGCCGGCGACCCGGACATCTACGCCGCCGGCGACATCGCCGAGATCGCCGACCCGGAGAGCGGCCGCGGCGTGCTCAACGTGCTCTGGAACGTGGCCGTCGCCAAGGGGACGGTGGCCGGCCTGAACATGGCGACGGAGCCCCGGCAGGTCTACGCCGAGGACAGGCCGCTCAACATCACGCGGCTGGCCGGCCTGCACACCACCATCATCGGCACGGTGGGCAACGGCGGCGACGCCGACCTGCAGGGGCTCTCTCGCGGAGACAGCCAGGTGTGGTCGGAGCTCACCGAGTCGGACGTGGTGGAGGTGGAGCGCGGAGAGGCGCACGTGCGTGTCGCACTGGGAGAGCGCACCATCGACGGCGCCGTGGTGATGGGCGACCAGGCCCTCTCCTACGCGCTGCAGGAGCTGGTCGAGGCGCGCGTCGACCTGAGCACGGCCGAGCGCGTGATCGCGACGCCGCTGGCCGAGGTCATCTGCAACGCGCGCGCCGACTGGGGGGCGTGTCGTGTCTAGCGCGCGGACCGGGGTCACCGGCCAGGCAGAGGCCGGCCGCGGAGCCGGGGCCGGCGGCGCGGCCGCCCGGGCCCGCGGCCGCGAGCTCCTGTGGGCGCTCGCCGCGATCGTCGCGGCCACGGCGCTGTACGCGGCCGCCGCGTCGCAGGCGGGGCGGCTCCCCGCCGCCTCCGGGCTCGTCGGCCACGGGTTCGGCATCGCCGGGTCCGTGCTGATGCTGATGACCGCGACGCTGTACTCGCTGCGCAAGCTGCGCAGCGACGCCCGCTGGGGGAGCACGGCGGCTTGGCTCAGGTTCCACATGGTCACCGGCCTCGTGGGACCGTACCTGGTGCTGCTGCACACGGCCGGCCGGTTCAGCGGGCTCGCCGGGCTGACCATGCTGCTCACCGTCGTCGTGGTCGCCAGTGGTCTGACGGGACGGTACTTCTACACGCGGGTGCCGCGCGCGCCTGAGGCGGCGGCGCGGCGGCGCGCCCTCGCCACCTGGCACCTCGTCCACCTGCCGCTGACGTGGGCACTCTTCGCGGCCGCGATCATCCACGTCATCGCGGCTCTCTACTACGCGACGCTGCAGCGGTGACCGGGCGGTGACGGCATGAAGAAGCGCCCCGGATTCCTGTCGGCCACCGGTATCGTGGCGGCCGTCGTCGTCTTCCTGGGCGCCGGGGCGGTGACGCACCTCGCCGGACCGGAGCTGTTCAGCCCGGGCGGGCTGAACGCTCAGACCAGCGCCGGAGCGCCGGACACGGGCCGGGCCGGACCCGCCGGCGGCGTCGCCAGCCACGCCGAGCTCGACGGCGACTGCGGCGCCTGCCACCCGGCTCCCTGGAGCGGGCGCACCATGGCCGACGGCTGCCTCGACTGCCACACCGGGGTGGCCGCCGAGCTCGAGGCCGGGGACGGCCTGCACGGCGGCCTGGCCGGCGATGGTCAGACGCCGGCGTGCGGCCCGTGTCACCCCGAGCACAACGGGCCGCACGGGGCGCTCACCGAGATCGACGAGCGCGCCTTCCGCGACGCGCACGCGGCGACCGGGTTCTCGTTGCAGAGCCACGCCGAGACCGAGTCCGGCGGCAGCTTCGCCTGCGCCGACTGCCACCCCGCCGGGTACCAGGGGTTCGACGAGGCCGTCTGCGCCGACTGCCACGCCGGCATCGACGCCGACTTCATGCGGGAGCACGAGGACGCCTTCGGCAAGGAGTGCCTGCCCTGCCACGACGGCAGCGGCGCCGTCACCGTCGACCACGACAGGTTCGCCTTCAAGCTGACCGGCGAGCACGCGGGAGTGGCCTGCGACGCCTGCCACGAGGGCGCCCGCTCGCTGCGGGACTACCGGCAGGCGCCTCGGGGCTGCTACGGCTGCCACGCCGACGACGACGAGCACGACGGCGCCTACGGCCGCGGGTGCGGCGACTGCCACTCCGCGAGGGGCTGGGACGACGTGACCTTCGACCACGCGGTCTTCCCCCTCGACCACGGCAGCGAGGAGCGCGAGCCCACCTGCGAGACCTGCCACCCGGGCGGCACCGCCACCTACACCTGCTACGGCTGCCACGAGCACACCACCGGCAACGTGCGCGGCCGGCACGAGGGCCGGTCTCTGGCCGAGCTCAAGGACTGCGTGCGCTGCCACGAGGGCGGCGAGAGCGGAGAGGGCAGCGAGGGCGGCGGCGACTGACGCCGGCGAGCGATTCAGCCGACGATCACGATACCGAGGTAGCCGTCCACGGTGACGCGGTCGCCGGTACGGATGAGCTCCGCGGCGCGCGGCACGCCCGTGACGCACGGCAGCCCGTACTCGCGGGCGATGATCGCGCCGTGGATCAGCATGCCGCCGCGGCGCTCGACGATGCCGGCGGCCAGCGGCACGATGAAGGTCATCTCCGGCCCGATCGCGTCGCAGACGAGGATCTCGCCGTCGGCGAAGGCCGCGAGATCCTCACGCGTGCGCACCACCCGGGCCGGGCCCACCGCGAGCCCCGGCCCGGCCGGCTGCCCCACGATCTGCCGGGCCTGGGCACGGACGCCGGCCTCGGCCGTGACCGCGACGTCCGCGGCCGGCCGGTCCGAAGCGTCCGCGGACGGGCCG
>DASUMX010000345.1:0-2855 GCA_036277455.1 Thermoleophilia bacterium | reverse complement strand
TGACTCCACTCTGCGCTCTCGACCGTCTCGCAACCGTCTCTCCCCGGGTCGGTTGAACCACGGTGACCTTGGCGCCGGGACCACGAATCGCAAGAACAGAGGCGTACGCACGCGGGGCGTGCCACTCACCAGCACAGGCGGTCGACGCCTGATCGCGGACGGTGCATGCAAACGGGTTTGTCCCCTCGGGCAGGGGGAAGGCGAAATGCATGAGCGAGGCCGCGCGCCGAAGTCGCGCGGCCTCGGGGCGATGAGCCGCGGTGTGGCCAAGGCCCCGACGACACCAGCCCGCCAGGGGGTGGTCGGATGGACGCAGACTCCTCACCCGCCTGATCCAGGCGCCTGATCCAGACTGATCCTCATTCTCAGCTGCACTGGAGGGATGCTTCATGAGACGCTTCCTCACGCCGCTCGCGGTCGCGCTGGTCCTGGTCGCACTCGTTCTCGCGACGCAGGCGACGATCGCCGTGGGCTCACCCGGCGTCGTCAGCAAGGTGCTCGTCCGCGGCGCGCCGATCCACGGCGCCAACGGCATGGCCATCAACGCCCAGGGGCGCATCTACGTCGGCTCCGTGTTCGGGCGCGAGATCGTGATCGTCAACTCGCGCACCGGCCGGATCGTCGACCGCCTGGGGCCGGACGACGGCTTCAACGGCGCCGACGACGTCACGTTCGGTCCCGACGGCTCGCTCTACTGGACCGACATCCTCGCCGGCAAGGTAGGCCGGCTCGAATCCAACGGCACGATGACCATGCAGGACGTCGCGCCGTTCGTGAACCCGATCACCTTCTCCGCCGACGGACGCCTGTTCGTCGCCCAGGCCTTCTTCGGCGCCGGCCTCTACGAGCTCGACCCCGAGCTCGCCGACCCACCGGTGCTCCGCATGCCCGGGTCGGCGGTCCCGCCGTTCCTCGACCAGTTCAACGGCTTCGACTTCGGCCCCGACGGCAAGCTCTACGCGCCGCACCCGTTCCTCGGCACCATCGTGCGCATCGACGTCGACACGTGGACGGAGGAGATCGTGGCCGACGGGCTGCCCTTCCCGGTCGCTCTCAAGTTCAACGCGAAGGGGAAGCTGTACGCCGCGCTGCAGAACTCGGGCGATGTCGTGCGCGTCTTCCGCGCCACGGGGAAGACACGGGTCGTGGCGCGACTCCAGCCCGGTCTCGACAACCTCGCCTTCGACGCGCGCGACCGCATGTTCGTCTCGCACGCCGGCAACGGGCGCATCTGGCGGATCCTGCCCAGCGGGCAGCCGCGGCGCCTGATCCGCGGCGGGCTCGTCGCCCCCGGCGGCATCGCCGTGATGCGCTACCAGGAGCCGGCGGTGCACGACAGGCTGTTCGTGGCCGACGGCTGGGAGATCAAGAAGTACGACGGCCGCAACGGACGCGCCGAGGGCGTCATCCGCCAGTCGTTCACCGGGCCGAGCATCATCGCGGCGCTGACGGCCTCGTCGGACGGCCGGTATCTGATCCTGACCTCGTGGCTTGATGCCGCCGTGCAGGTCTGGGATCCCGTGACGTCCACCGAGGTCGGCCTGTGGACCGACATCCTCGGACCGCTGAACGCCATCCGCTTCGGGGAGGACCTCGTCATCGCCGACCTCGCGACGTCGAGCGTGATCCTCCAGACGCCGGCGGGGCTGCGCACCACGCTCGCCGGCCCGCTCGTCGTGCCCACCGGGCTCGCGGCCAAGGGCGGCGACCTCTGGGCCGCCGACTGGGCCGCCGGCGTGGTGTACCAGCTCGTCGACGACGGCGTGAACCTGCCGGCGCCCGTCGCGGTGGCGACCGGCCTGAACCAGCCCGAGGGGCTGGCCGTGGACCGCGACGGCACGCTGCTCGTGGTGGAGGCCGGGGCCGGGCGCCTGACGCGCATCGACCCGGCCACCGGCGCCAAGACCCTGGTCCGCGGCCGTCTCGCCCTCGGCGCCCCCGGGGCGCCCGGCATGCCGCCCACCTGGTTCTTCAACGGTGTCGCGGTGGGCGGCCGCGGCGACATCTACGTGACCGGCGACAAGACCGACGTCGTCTATCGCATCAAGGTCGTGCCGACGCGGTAGGCGGGAGGACTGGACAGAAGGAGACAAGACGTAGGGGAAGGAGGCCGGGCGATGTCGATCGAGGACAACAAGGCCGTCGCCGCCGCTGTCGTCGAGCGCGTCATGAACCAGGGCGACGTCGCCGCCGTCGAGGAGTACTACGCCGCCGGGTACGTCGAGCACGACGTCCTTCCCCCTGCGATCCCTCCGGGGCTGGAGGGGATCAGGCAGCTGTTCGGCATGCTCCGCGCCGCCTTCCCCGACCTCCGCTACGACGTCGACGACGTGGTGGCGGAGAGGGACAAGGTGGTCCAGCGGGTGACCGGCAGCGGCACGATGCACGGCTCGCTCTTCGGCTTGCCGGCCACCGGCAGGACGGCGTCGTGGAGCGAGATCCACATCAGCCGGTTCGACGGCGGCAAGGTCGTCGAGCACTGGTCGGTGACGGACCAGCTGGGGATGCTGCAGCAACTCGGGCTGACGGCCTATGCGCGTTGACGCCCGTTCACCGGTGGCATAGTAGAGGAGTCATGTCACCTACGCTGGAGGTGCTTCAGTATGCGCGTATCCCGGAAGACCCTGACCCTGTTGCTGCTCGCGGTGTTGCTGGTCACGTTCGCCGTGATCGCCCCGGCGGCGCCGGCCAAGACGCTCGCGCCCAACGCGTTCGGGGCCAAGGCCTACACCTTCGTCGACCAGCTCACGCGTATCACCAATGCCGACGGGACCTACACGGGCCTCGACAGGGCGGCGGGCACGGAGAGTGAAGTGGTCGCCGCCGAGAAGGTCGCCGGCTGGTTCGGCGACGCC
>DASUMX010000344.1:0-2011 GCA_036277455.1 Thermoleophilia bacterium | reverse complement strand
GAGGGCGGCGGCGTCGGTCATGGCCGGCTGCTGATTCTCCACGCTGCTCATTTGGAGAACGTCCTCCCCAGTCCGTCGGTGATGAGGTTCACGGCCACGACGAGAGAGGCCAGTGCGGCCGCGGGGAACATCACGGTCCACGGGGCGATCTGCAGGAAGATGCGCTCGTTGGCGATGGTGAGACCCCAGTCGGGCGACGGCGGCACCAGGCCGAACCCCAGGAACGACAACGTGGCGGCGGTGAACACCGCGTAGCCGAGCCGGATGGTGCCCTCGACGATGATGGGCTGCGTGATGTTGGGCAGGATCTCGCGGCCCATGACGAAGGCGGAGCGCTCACCGCGGAGGCGCGCCGCCATCACGTACTCGCGCTCGCGCTCGCCGATGACCGCCGCCCTGACGGTGCGGGACACGACCGGGGTGAAGAGTGCGCCGATGGCGATGATGATGATCGCCGTCCCCTTGCCGAACAGCGAGAGGATCAGGATCGAGGTGATGATGATCGGCAGCGCGAGGAGCACGTCGATGGCGCGCATGATGATCTCGTCGGTGATGCCCCGGTAGTAGCCCGAGATGAGGCCGACGATGCCGCCCCAGAGCAGGGCGAGCAGCGTGGCCAGCGGCGCGATGATGAGCACCGAGCGCGCACCGGCCATCGTGCGCGCGAACACGTCGCGTCCGAGGTCGTCGGTGCCGAACCAGTGGGCCGAGCTCGGCGCCTGCAGGGAGTTCGCGGCGTCCTGGGCCGTGAAGCTCTGGAAGAGGGCGTTGGAGAAGAGCGCCATGAGCACCCAGAAGATCACGATGATGAGGCCGATCATGAACGTCGGGCTGCGCAGCAGCGCCTTGATGAGGTACCGGCGCTGGCGCCGCTGCTCGGCTGCGGCGGCCTCGTCGGCCCGAAGCTCGCCGTCCTGGGCCGGGCTCCCTCCGGCCGGCCCGGCTTCTCTGCGGGCCGCAGCCGCCTCCGCGCGGAGCTCGATCATCTCGGGATCCGCGCCGAGTTCCATGGTCTCCGCACGCAGGTCCGGATCGGGACCGAACGGAGTCTCGCGTTCGTCGTTCACGTCAGCCACCCATCCGGATGCGTGGGTTGAGGAGCGCGACCACGATGTCGGCGATCAGGTTGGCCAGCATGTAGACGATGGCCACCATGAGGACCGAGGCCTCGAGCAGCGGGACGTCGTGAGAGAGAGCGGCGTCGACCATGAGCTTGCCGATGCCGGGGTAGACGAACAAGACCTCGATGACGACCAGGCCGCCGATCAGCCAGCCGACCTGGCTGCCGATGACGGTGACGGTGGGGACCATGGCGTTACGCAGCACGTGCCCGAAAATGACGCGGCGACGCGGCAGGCCTTTGAGGACGGCCGTGCGGATGTACGGCATGGACAGCACCTGGACGGTGCCGACGCGCGCCATGCGCGCGATGTACCCCAGCTCCAGGAACATGAGCGGGATGGCCGGCAGGATGAGGTAGTACAGGCGTTCGTAGAACGGCGAGCCCTCCGGTGGCATCGCCGAGACGGGCAGCCACTTGAGCCACACCGCGAAGATGTAGAGGAGCACGACCCCGCTGACGAACTCGGGAATGACCGTCATCGACAGCGAGGAGACCGTGATCGTGCGGTCCAGGACGCTGTCTCTTCGGAGACCGGCGAACACGCCGAGCGCGACCGACGTGGGCACGATAAGGATGAGCGCGAAGCCGGCGAGGAGGAGGGAGTTCCAGAAGGCGTCGAGGACCAGTGGCCGCACCGGCACCTCCAGCAGGGCTGATTCGCCCCAATCGCCGGTGACGAAGCCGCCTGCCCACGCCACGTAGCGCACGACCAGCGGCCGGTCGGCGCCGAGCTTCTCGTTGAGCAGTTGGACCTGTTCTTCAGTCGCGTAGGGCCCCAGGATGGAGCGTCCCACGTCGCCGGGCAGCACCTCCGCAAGCGCGAAGATCAGCATCGACGCCAGGATCAGCGTCGGGATCATGAGGAGGAGCCGGCGTCCGATGAGTCGC
>DASUMX010000343.1:0-7992 GCA_036277455.1 Thermoleophilia bacterium | reverse complement strand
GGCAATCCGAACGCCGTGACGGATGCCGGCGTCGGCGTGCTGCTGGCCGAGGCGGCCGTCGTCGGCGCGGCGCTGAACGTCAAGATCAACCTTGGGTCGATCGACGACGCCGAGTTCGTCGCCGCGACCGCAGCGCAAGTGGAGACGCTGCAGGCCGAGGCCGCGGCGCTGCGCGCCGAGGTCCTCGCGATCACGCTCTCCAAGCTCTGATCATCACCCCCTGACCACACACGAGAGGGAAGCCATGGCAGCTCAGATCATCGACGGCAAGGCCATCGCCGAGCAGGTCCGCGAAGAGATCAAGGCCGAGGTCGCCAGGCTCGCGACCTGCGGCGTCAAACCCGGCGTCGCCACCATCCTGGTGGGCGAGGACGGCGGCGCGCAGTTCTACCGCGGCCAGATCGAGAAGAACACCGCCACGGTGGGCTTCGAGTACTTCAACCACATGCTCCCGGCCGGCACCGGCGAGGCCGAGATCCTCGACCTCGTCGCCAAGCTCAACGCCGATCCGGCCGTGCACGGCATCCTCGCGCTCATGCCCATGGACGCGCAGATCGACCAGAACACCGTGTTCAACGCGATCGCTCCCGAGAAGGACCTCGACTGCGTGAACCCGGCCAACATCGGCCACGTGCTGCTCGGCGACCAGCTGTTCGCGCCGGCCACGCCGAGCGCCTGCATCGAGATCCTCGACCGCGAGGGCATCGAGCTGCAGGGCCTCGACGTCACGATCGTCAACCACTCGAACATCGTCGGGAAGCCCGTCGCGCTGCTCTGCCTCAACCGCAACGCCTCGGTCCACGTCGTGCACGTGTTCAGCAAGGACGTGCCCGCCGCCTGCCGCCAGGCCGACGTGCTCATCAGCGCGGCTCCCGTGCAGAACCTGATCAAGGCCGACATGGTCAAGCCGGGAGCGGTGGTCGTCGACGTGACCACGATCCGCGTGGACGGCAAGCAGGTCGGCTCGCTGGAGTTCGAGGCCGTGTGCGAGGTCGCCGGCCGCGTCACGCCGGTGCCCGGCGGTGTCGGCCCGGTCACCAACGTCATCCTGCTCAAGAACGCCCTCGTCGCCTGCAAGGCGCAGACGGGCGTCAAGTAGCCGATCCGGACGCCGGCGGGCGGCGGGCGCTGCGGCCTCGGGGCCGCGGTACCTGCCGCCCGCCAAGTGTGGTTCACTAGGAGCTCAGGCACGAGAACCGGAGTTGATGCGATGCCCAGGCGAGAAGCCACCCCGGCGCCGGCCGACGCGGCCGGCGCAGCCCCAGAGCCAGACGTCGACCTCTCCAGGGTCGCCGAGCTCGTCGCGGAGATCGACCCGCGCAGCAACCTGATAGCCCTGCTGCAGCGCGCTCAGGACGCCTACGGCTACCTCCCGGAGCCGGTCGTCGACGAGATCGCCAGGCTCAGCGGCATCCCCGCCTCGCGCCTCTACGGGATCATCACCTTCTACGCGCAGTTCACCACGGTGCCCACCGGGCGCCACAAGTGCTTCGTCTGCCACGGCACCGCCTGCCACGTGGCCGGCGCGACGCGGATCACCGAGGCGCTGGAGCAGGAGCTCCTCGTGGCCGACGGCGAGACGCGTGCCGACCGCGAGGTCGGTCTGGACTCCGTCGCCTGCATGGGGGCCTGCTCGCAGGCGCCCGTCATGCGCATCGACGACGAGACCTACGGCAACCTCAGCGCCGACGAGACGCGCAAGATCGCGCGCAAGCTCCTGGCGCAGATCGCGGCGGAGCAGGGAGGAGGCTCCGATGCCTGAGGCCACCGTGCCCGCCGAGGGCGTCAGGGTCGGCGTCGCCGCCGGCGCCGACGGCCGCCGGCGCGTCTCCGTCTGTGCCGGCACCGCCTGCGTCTTCGCCGGGTCCATGAAGATCCACGAGGCGTTCGCGGCCGAGATCGCCGCCGCCGGCCTCCAGGACCAGGTCGAGGTCGGCATCATCGGCTGTCACGGCCTGTGCTCCCAGGGTCCGCTCGCCGTCGTGTCGGACGGCGACACGTACTACCCGCGACTCAAGCTCAAGGACGTCAAGACCGTCGTCGAGGAGCACCTCCTCGGCGGCCAGGTCGTCGACAAGCTCCTGTACGTGGACCCCGCCACCGGCGAGCGCATCGCCTGCGCCCGCGACATCCCGTTCTACAAGGCGCAGACGCGCATCGCGCTGCGCGACGTGGGCGTCATCGACCCGGAGAGCCTCGACGAGTACCTCGCCCGTGGCGGATACGAGGCGGCGCGGAAGGCGCTCACGACGATGACGCCGGAGCAGATCCGCGAGGAGATCCTCGACTCGGGGCTGCGCGGCCGCGGCGGCGCCGGCTTCCCGACGGGCATGAAGTGGAAGTTCGCCGCCGCTTCGCCGGGTGACGTGAAGTACATCATCTGCAACGGCGACGAGGGCGACCCCGGCGCGTTCATGGACGCCTCCATCATGGACGGCGACCCGCACGCCGTGCTCGAGGGCATGCTCATCGGCAGCTACGCGATCGGCGCGCACGAGGGCTACATCTACGTGCGCGCCGAGTACCCGCTCGCCGTCAAGCGCCTGCGTCTGGCGATCGCGGCCGCCGAGGAGCGCGGCCTGCTGGGCGACGACGCGCTCGGCAGCGGCTGGAGCTTCCACCTCAAGATCAAGGAAGGCGCCGGCGCCTTCGTCTGCGGCGAGGAGACCGCGCTCATCGCCTCCATCGAGGGTAAGCGCGGCATGCCGCGCACGCGGCCGCCGTTCCCGGCGGCGTCGGGCCTGTGGGGCAAGCCCACCAACATCAACAACGTCGAGACGTGGGCCAACGTGCCCTGGATCGTCGCCAACGGGGCGGCTGCCTACGCCGCCTACGGCAACGACACGTGCAAGGGCACCAAGGCGTTCAGCCTCGCCGGCAAGATCGTCAACGGGGGCCTCGCCGAGGTGCCCATGGGCTCGACCCTCCGCCACGTCATCTTCGACGTCGGGGGCGGCATCAAGGACGGCAAGAAGTTCAAGGCCGTGCAGCTCGGCGGACCGTCGGGCGGCTGCGTGCCCGCCTCGCTCCTCGACACGCCGGTCGACTACGAGAGCCTCGCCGCGACCGGCGCCATCGTCGGCTCCGGCGGCATGGTGGTCGCCGACGACACCACCTGCATGGTCGACCTCGCCAGGTACTTCCTCCAGTTCACGCAGAACGAGAGCTGCGGCAAGTGCGTGCCCTGCCGCCTGGGCACCAAGCGCATGCTGGAGATCCTCGAGCGCATCACCGCCGGCGAGGGCGAGGAGGGCGATGTGGAGCGCCTCGAGAGCATGGCGCTGAACATCAAGAGGACGAGCCTCTGCGGGCTCGGCCAGACCGCTCCCAACCCGGTGCTGACCACGATCCGCTACTTCCGCGACGAGTACCTGGCGCACATCGACGACCGCCGCTGCCCCGCGCTGTCGTGCGAGGCGCTCATCGCCTACACCATCGACCCGGACGCCTGCACCGGCTGCACGCTGTGCGCCAAGAAGTGCCCGGTCGAGGCCGCGACCGGCGAGAAGAAGCAGCCGCACACCATCGACCAGGGGCTCTGCATCCGCTGCGACGCCTGCCGCGTCGCCTGCAAGTTCGACGCGGTCAAGATCGTGAGCGGACCCGAGGAGATCGCCGCCGCGGTGCGCGCGCAGCACACCTGACGCGCACGAAGATGCACAGCGAGAGGGGCCGGCGATGCCGCGACTGGCGTCGCCGGCCCCTCTCTCTTTTACCTCTCCCCTTGCCCCGGGCCGCGTGATGCGCGTATCGTTCGTTGTGTGACTAACCAAGTCAGTCTGTCGACCGACCACGAGGGGGTGGATGGCACAGGGGCGATCTTTGGGCTCTACGGACAGGGGCGCGCCGCCAGGGGCCGGCCGGGCGTCCGCAGACTAGGGGGGTAGTGTGGCAGAAGAACTCGCATTCGCACGCAAAGCCAGCGGCCTGGTACGTGGTCTGTCGATGACCGACGCCGTCGCCGTCGGCATGATGAACCAGGGCATCACGCCGAGCATCTGGACGATGGTCACCTGGGGGCTCGGCACCTACCTGACCGGCAACCTGCTCTGGGCCAGCGTCATCTCGCTGGTGCTCGTCGGATTCGGCTTCCCGCTCGTGTGGGGCATCCTCTCCGGCAGCATGCCGCGCTCGGGCGGCGAGTACATCTACAACTCGCGCATCATCCACCCGATCGTGGCCATCGCGGAGAGCTTCGGCAACGCCTTCGTGATGATCTTCTGGGTCTACATCCTGGCGCCGTGGGTCGCCGACCCCGGGCTCGTGATCTTCGCCGAGTACCAGAACTGGACGTGGTTGTACGACAGCGCCACCGGGGCCTTCTTCGGCGGCCTCTCCTACGACTGGGGCGTGTTCGTCGTTGCCACGATCACCAACATCATCGCCTTCTTCACCGTCGTGTTCGGCATGAAGTTCTTCGCCAGGATCCAGAAGGTGATCATGGTGCTCGCCCTCGGCGGCGCGGCCGTCGTGACCGCATCGATCATGATCACCAGCAAGACGGCGTTCGCTGAGAAGTGGGACGCCCTCGCCACCCAGTACGACTCGCTCAAGTACTCCGAGGTGGTGCCGGCGGTGTCGGCGGCCATCGGCGAGGCGGTCCCCACGTCCTCGACGTTCTACGGGACCCTCGGCGTGATGGTGGCCGGCTCGTGGCTGTTCGCCTACGCCTACTTCTGCGTCTTCGTCGCCGGCGAGGTCAAGCGCCCGGACAAGACGCTCATCACGGCCAACTTCATCGCCATCCTGATCCCGGCGCTGTTCATGATCTGGACCGCGCTCTCGATGTACCGCGCCATGCCGTTCGACTTCATCTCGTCAACGGCGTGGATCGACAACAACGGCGGCATCGAGGGCTACAACCTGCCGTACCTGCCCAGCTACATGAGCCTGGCCTACGTGGCCAACTCGAACTGGTTCGTCGCCCTGGCGGCGAGCGGCTCGTACATCCTGTTCTGCTTCTGGTACGTGGCGCTGAGCTACCTCGCCTTCCCGCGCATCATCTTCGCCTGGGGCATGGACCGCATGGGGCCCAAGTGGTTCACGTCGATCAACCCGCGCTGGGCGAGCCCGGTCAAGAACTACATCCTGTGCTTCATCCTCTGCCAGGGAGCCATCGCCCTCTACACCTTCTGGCTCGGCGACTACATGCAGGGCCTCACGGTCACCGGCATGGAGATCGTCTCGGTGTGGGGCGTCACCACCATCGCCGCGCTGATCTTCCCGTACGTGAAGCGCGCGAGGGGCATCTGGGATTCGTCGCCGTACAAGACGTGGAAGTTCCTCGGCATCCCGCTCGTGACCTGGGGCGCCGCGGTCTCCCTCGTGTACCTCGGCATCCTCGCCTACTTCCTGCTCTTCACCGAGGAGATGAAGGACTCGAACGGCCAGTCGTGGATCCTCTACGGCGTCGTCTGGATCCTCGGCATCGTCTGGTACTTCTTCTGGGCCGCGCGCAGCAAGAGCGTCGGCGTGGACGTCGGCATGACCTACGGGGAGCTGCCGCCGGAGTGATCCGCTCAGGCAGCTTCGTCGCCCTGCCGGCGACGTGACTCGTCCGGGGCGGCGCGCCGATCGGCGCGCCGCCCCGGACGTTCCTTGCGCCGATCCCGGCTCGGACCGCGCCGGCCGCGCGTTCAGGCGCTTACGACCTCGGTTGAACGTCCGAAACAGGCTGGTCGAAGCGGATTCGATGGGCGTCTGGTGCGAATCGTGCAGAACTGTGAGATTCGGAAAGACCCGCATTCCGCCGGCTGCCGAATCCTACGCGTCCGTTGCGGCCCTTGACATTTTCCGACGCGAGGTATCGAAATAGCGCTACGAATGGTCCGGACCAGGGGGGGACCAGTTGCCATTCACCCTCGACGCGATCGACAGGCAGATCGTGTCCCTTCTCATCGAGGACGGCCGCGCCTCGTCGGCCGAGATCACCCGGCGCATCGGGCACGTGTCGGAGCGCGCCGTCCGCTACCGGATCGAGCGCCTCATCCGCACGGGCGTCATCCGCGTCAGCGCCATCGTCATGCCCCAGGCCGTCGGCTTTCCCGTCATCGGCGACGTCCTCGTCGACGTCGCCCCCGGCAAGCTGCAGGACGTCGCCGCACAACTGGTCGAGTTTCCCACCGTGAGCTACGTGGCGGGGTCGGTCGGTGAAGGCGACCTCAGTGTCCAGGTCTACGCCCGCGACACCGAGGAGCTCCTCCGCTTCGTCAATGAAGTCATCGGCAAGGTCCCTGGAGTGACGCGCACCAAGCTCGCGATGGTGCCGTGGAAGCTCAAGGATGTCTATCAGTGGCACGTGCCGTCCGAGGCCGCTGAAGAAGGGAGGGCGATCGGCTGAGGATCCGCGCGTCGCGTTGCACCGTCAATCACGGGTTCGCCGGCCGGGGGCCATGACCGGCGAGACACTGTAGCAAGGGGGGAACTTTGGCTGAAGAACTAGCCTTTGCCCGCAAAGCCAGCGGCCTCGTCCGCGGCCTCTCCATGTGGGACGCCTTCGGCGTCGGCTTCATGAACCAGGGGCTCACGCCGTCGATCTGGGTCATGACCAGCCTCGGCGTCGGCGTCTACCTGGGCGGCAACCTCATCTGGGCGACGATCATCTCCATGATCCTCGCCGGCATCGGCTTCCCGATCGTCTGGGGCGTGCTCGGCGGCTCCATGCCCAGGTCGGGCGGCGAGTACATCTACAACTCGCGCATCATCCACCCCATCGTGGGTATCGGCGAGTCGTTCGGCAACGCCTTCGTGTGGATCATGTGGATCTACGTGCTGGCGCCGTGGACGGCCGACCCGGGCATGGTGATGATGTCCCAGTTCATGAACTGGACGTGGCTCTACAACCCGGAGACCGAGCAGTTCTTCGGGTCCCTGAGCTACTCGTGGGGCGCCTTCGTCATCGCCACGGTGGCCAACATCATCGCCTTCCTGTTCGTGGTGTTCGGCATCAAGTGGTTCGCGCGCATCCAGAAGGTCGTCATGATCTTCGGGATCGGCGGCTGTACGGTCCTTCTCGCGGCGATCAGCTACTACGCGCTGAAGATCGGTCAGGACGGGTTCATCGAGAGCTGGAACGCGACCGCCGCCACCTACGGCTCCATCGACTACGCCGGCTTCCTTGCGGCGGCAGGCGAAGAGGCCGGCGGCGCCATGCCGACCACGTGGAACTGGTTCGACACCTTCGGCGTCATGGTCGCCGGCTCGTGGCTCTTCGCCTACAGCTACTGCATCACGTTCATCGCCGGCGAGGTCAAGCGCCCGGACAAGACCATCATCCTCTCCAACCTGTTCGCGATCATCGTCCCCGGCGTGTTCATGCTCTGGGCCGCCATCGCGCTGTACGGCCTCGTCAAGTTCGACTTCTTCTCGGCGACGCAGTTCGTCGACAACGCCGGCAGCGACCTGGGCGGGGCGTACACCGTGCCGTGGAGCACGAACTTCCTCGGAATCCTCGGCATGGTCACGACGAACAAGCTCATCATGTTCATCTCGGTACTCTCGTTCCTGGCGTTCAACCTCTGGTGGATCGCCCTCAGCTACCTGGCGTTCCCGCGCATCATCTTCGCCTGGGGCATGGACCGCATGGGCCCCAAGTGGTTCACGGACATCAACCCGCGCTTCGCGAGCCCGGTCAAGAACCACGTCCTGTGCTTCGTCCTCGGCCAGATCATGATCGCGGTGTACATCTTCTGGCAGAACGAGGCCATGCAGGGGCTGGCGGTCACGGCGCTGGAGATCTTCTCGGTGTTCGGCGTCACGGCCATCGCGGCCCTGCTGTTCCCCTACGTGAAGCGCGCCAGGGGGATCTGGGACGCGTCGCCGTACAAGACCTGGAAGATCGCCGGCATCCCCGTGGTCACGATCGGCGCGATCGTCGACCTGATCTACCTGGGCATCCTGGCGTACTTCTTCTTCTTCCTTCCCGACCCGGCCAAGCGCCTCGAGGGCTTCACCGCGAACACGGCGATCCTCATCGGCGTGACGTGGGCCGCG
>DASUMX010000342.1:0-6972 GCA_036277455.1 Thermoleophilia bacterium | reverse complement strand
GACGGCCGGCGACGCTTCGCCGGCCGGCCGTCACTCCCCGATGGTGCTGCCGTCCGAGAGGTACCCCTTGAGCGAGTACTTCTTGCCGCCGGCGACCTGCTTGTACACGTAGTCGCCCTCGCTCTGCCCGGGCTGCATGGGCTGGCCGGTGAACGGGTTGTTGGGCCAGCGGATCATCTGGCCGAGCAGCCCCGAAGGCGTCACTTCCTTGGGAGGCGGGTACTTCTTGCCGCCGCCCCCCTTCCACATCGCCAGGCCGCGCTCGATCTGGGCGAGCCCGTACCCCACCGCGGCGTCGCTGTACTGCGTCGCATCGGTGCGCTTCAGCGTGGTCGCCGCCGGCTCCTCGAACATGTCACCGGAGAACTCCAGGCTCAGCCTGTCGTCGGGCGCCGGCGTGAAACGCATCACCACGGCGTGAGTGTCGACGACGAGGCTGTCTCCCTCCCGCACGGCCTCGCCGGCCGGCTGGTCCGGGTTGGCCAGCACGACGTACTTGCCGTCCTCGTCCTTGCCGATCTGCACCAGCGTCATCTGGCCTTGCATGCCGCCGCCGACCCAGTAGCCGACGAAGGGGTCGTTCTCGGCCGGGCTCCCGCAGCCGGCGAGCGCTCCCGCGCCCAGCGCGGCGAGCGCTGTCAGGAGGACGGCGAGTGCGCGCGCCGCGCGTCGCGGAGTGCGGCGGTGCGCGTCACCCACGGTACGCCACGGCCTCGATCTCGACGTGGAGCTCCTTGGGGAGGCGGGCCACTTCGACTGTGGAGCGCGCCGGGTACGGCTCCTGGAAGAACTCGCCGTACACCTCGTTCACGGCGGCGAACTCGTCCATGTCCCTGAGGAAGATGGTCGTCTTGACCACGTGCTCGAGGCCCAGTCCTGCGGCCTGGAGGGTGGCGCGCAGGTTCTCGAGGGCCTTGCGCGCCTGGTCCTTGGGCGTGTAGCCGACGATCCTGCCGTCGGGGTCCAGCGGGATCTGGCCGGAGACGAAGACGAAGTCGCCGGCGCCCACGGCGGGCGAGTACGGGCCGACGGCGGGGGCGCCGGTGGGGGACGCGAAGACCTGCTTCTCCATGGGGGTGTCCTTTCGTGTGGGCCTGGCGTCAGGCGAGCAGCGCGCGCACGGCCACGTAGGCCAGCGCGACGGCGATGAAGAGCACCGCGAAGTAGAGGAAGCCCGAGATGGTCCTCGGGCTGGGCGGCTTGTCGTTCCTCGGCACCCTGCGACTCTCAGTAGCGTTGTGCGATGGCGGCGACCTGCAGCCGCGCACCGCCGGGCAACCATGGTACACCGGAGAGCGTGACGGCGGGATACGGCGGCAGGAACCGAGCCTCGAGTGCGGCGTCGACGGACGCCCTGTCCGCCTGGTCGACGAGGTGGATCTCCAGGCTGACGACGTCCTCCAGGGAAAGGCCGGTGGACCGCAACTGGTGGGCCAGGTTCTGGAGCGCGCGGTCGGCCTGCTCGGCCGCCGTCGCGCCCGCGATCTCGCCGGCGGCGTCGAGCGGGAGCTGCGCGGAGACGAAGACGAAGTGTCCCGACGAGATGCCGGAAGAGGCGGCGCCGAGCGGCGGCGGCGCCACGGCGGACCTGATCGCGTGCCTGCCCATGGCATGAGTGTTCCCCGTGCGCGGCGGGGAGGCACCAGGCGGTGCGGACGGGAACCGCCCGCCCGCCTGCCGCGGTCAGAGGTCGAGGATCTTCGCGGCGAGGATGGCCGCGTTGCGGGCGCCGTTGATGGCGACGCACGCCACCGGCACGCCGGGCGGCATCTGCACGATGCTGAGCAGCGAGTCGAGGCCGCCCAGGTCGCTCGTCTTGATGGGCACGCCGATCACGGGAAGATTGGTGTAGGCGGCCAGCACCCCCGGCAGGGCCGCCGCCTTGCCGGCGCCGCCGATGAGCACCTTGAGCCCGCGGCTCTGCGCGGTCTTGGCGTAGTGGGCTACCTTCTCCGGATCGCGGTGCGCCGAGAGGACGCTGATCTCGTACCTGATCTTGCGCTCGTCGAGCTCGGCCGCGGCCTTGTCCATCACCTCGCGGTCGCTCTCGCTGCCCATGACGATGCCGACCAGGACGGGCTCCATCTGGATGCCCTGAAGGATCGTCTCGACCTCGGTCTGCGTCTCTTCCACGTCGTCTCCTTCACCGGCGGCGGAGAGACTCGCGCCGCCCAGATGGTCGGTCAGCCGGCGAACCCGGCCGGGAACAGATCGAGCTCGCCGGCACGCGCCTTGACGGCGCGCTCGGCGATGTCGGGACGTACCTGCATGCCCTCGAAGCCGATCCTGGCGACGCCCTCATAAGCGCGCGCTCGGGCGGCGGAGAAGCCGTCTCCGAGCGCGCTCACCGCGAGCACGCGGCCGCCGGCCGTGACCACTTCGCCGTCCCGCAGCGCCGTGCCGGCGTGGTAGACGGTCACGCCTTCGAGGGCGGCCGCCTCGGCCAGGCCGCCGATGACGTCGCCCTTGTGGCTGCTCGCCGGGTAGCCGGCGGAGGCGAGCACGACGGTGACGCAGTCCTGCGGCGTCCACAGGACCTCGGTGCTCTCGAGGTCGCCGTTCGCCGCCGCGGCGCAATGCTCGAGCAGATCGCTGCTCAGCCGCGGCAGCACGGCCTGCGTCTCGGGGTCGCCGAAGCGACAGTTGAACTCGAGCACCTTGATGCCGGCGTCGGTGACGATGAGGCCGGCGTACAGGACCCCGCGGTAGGTGACGCCGCGGCGTCGCAGCGCCGCGACGACCGGCTCGACCACGTGCTCCATCGCGGCGTCGATGGCCTTCTGCTCGAACCCTGGGACGGGGCAGTAGCTGCCCATGCCTCCGGTGTTGGGCCCCTGGTCCCCGGCGAAGATGCGCTTGTAGTCCTGCGCCGGGGCGAGCGGCACCGCCGTCGACCCGTCGCAGAGCACCAGCAGCGAGACCTCGGAGCCGGTGAGGTACTCCTCGGTGATGAGCACGTCGCCGGCCGCGCCGAACTCGCGCGCGACGAAGCAGGCATGGACGGCCTCGCGGGCCTCGTCCACGTCCTTGCAGATGAGCACGCCCTTGCCGGCGGCGAGGCCGTCGGCCTTGACCACCAGCGGGTAGTCGTCGCGGCCCTCGACGTCGAGCAGGGCCGGCTCCAGCCGCTCGTGCCGCCGGTAGGCGCCGGTGGGCACCTTGCCGTCGGACATGATCTCCTTGGCGAAGGCCTTGCTGCCCTCCAGTTGCGCGGCCTCCCTGTTCGGGCCGAAGACCGCGAGGCCGTGCTCTTCGAAGAGGTCGGTGAGGCCCAGGACGAGCGGGGCCTCGGGGCCGATCACCGTGAGGTCGACCTCCTCGCGGCTGGCGAAGTCGAGCAGGGCGGGGAGGTCGTCGGCGGCGACGGGGATGTTGTCGGCCTCCGCGGCCGTGCCGGCGTTGCCCGGGGCGCAGAAGATGCGGTCCGCGAGCGGGGATCGGGCGAACGAATGGACGAGGGCGTGCTCTCTGCCGCCGCCGCCCACCACGAGCACGCGCATGAGGCCTCCGGCTGGTGTTGGCGCTGCCGCCGGGCGGCGCTGCCGCCGGCCCGGCCCGACGCCCGCAAGTCTACCCGGGTGGGGCATTCCGGGGAAGGCCCGCGGTCCTTCGGCTTGACCGGCCGCGGGGAAGTGCGCGAGAGTCTGCCGCGGAGCACGATCTTCCTCAGGCGCGGAGGGGCCGCAGGATGGACCACATGCCGACGAGACTGGCGGGGACGGCCGCACCGGCGGTCGCCGCGCTGTGCGCCCTGGCGCTCGCGATCGGCGCCCTCCTGATCGCCGCCGCACCCGCCGCCGCGGTCCCGGACGACTTCTCCGGCAGGGTGCGCGCGACGCTGAAGCGCGCCGACGCTCGCCTCGCGGCGATGGATCGCCGCGCCGGGCCGCGCCGGTTCGCCTACTACACCAGGGGCGACGGCTGGCACTACAGCGGTCCCTCAGGCTGGGCGGCCGGCTTCCACCCCGGATCGCTCTGGTCGATGTACCAGTGGACGGGCGCGGGCCGATGGCGCGACAGGGCGCTGCAGAGGCAGTCGTGGCTCGGCGCCGAGGACATCGGACCGGAGTCACAGAACCTCGGCGGGCTCTTCTTCCCCAGCTACGTGCGTGGCTACAAGCTGACCGGCAGGGACGGCCTGCGCCGGCGATCTCTGCAGGTCTCGAGGTCGATGGCGGCTCGCTTCGATCCGCTGGTGGGTGCGATGCGCTCCCGGGACGGAGAAGAGTTCAACGTCATCATCGACAGCCTCACCAAGCCGCGTCTCCTGTGGTGGGCGGTCAAGGCCGGCGGGCCGGCGCGTTACGACGCGATCGCCCGCTCGCACGCCCTGACGATCGCGCGCGACCACGTCCGGCCCGACGGCAGCACGGTCCACGCCGCGTTCTACGACCCGGCGACCGGCGCGCTGAAGCGGGTCGACAAGGGCGCCGCCTACGCGGACGGCTCCA
Source organism: Thermoleophilia bacterium (assembly GCA_036277455.1). Lineage (GTDB taxonomy): Bacteria > Actinomycetota > Thermoleophilia > UBA2241 > UBA2241 > CAIXSE01. The sequence continues at coordinate 2,521 of DASUMX010000342.1, read as the reverse complement.
CCTGGGCCCGCGGCCAGGCATGGGCGGTGCTGGGCTTCCCGGCCGCGTACCGTGAGACGCGCGACCCGAGGTTCCTGGAGGTCGCGCGCCTGGTCTCCGACTGGTGGCTGCGCCACGTCCCCGACGACATGGTGCCGTACTGGGACTTCGGCGCTCCCGGCATCCCGGCGGCGCCGCGGGACACGTCCGCGGCGGCCATCGCGGCATCGGGTCTGATCGACCTGGCGCTGCTGGACCCCGACGAGGAGCGGCGCGCGGCGTACGCCGGCGCCGCCCGGGAGACGCTCGCCTCCTTGATGTCACCGGCGTACAGCTCCGCGACGTGGACGCCCTCCGTCCTGCTGCACGGCACGTACTCCTGGTGGATGGACATCACCGACCGAGGGCTCGCGTACGGCGACGCCTTCTTCCTCGAGGCGCTGCTGCGCCTGCGGCGCCTGAGCCCCGAGAAGCCGCCGCTCCCAGTGGTCACGGCGAGGTCCGCCACCGGCGTCCCCTCGGCGGCGATCGATGGCAGCCTCTCAACGAGCTGGGCGGCGCGCGGTCCCCAGTCCATCGACCTGCGGCTGCAAGGCGTCCGCGAGGTCGGCGCGGTCCGCGTCGCCCTCGCCCGCGGCGACGACCGGGCCGCCCCGCTGCGCATCCTGGTGTCCGGAGACGGGAGGCACTGGCGGCCCGTGAAGCGGTCGCTGACCAGCGGGGAGTGGGCGGGTTTCGAGACGCTCGACTTCGCTCCGCGCACGGCGCGCTGGGTGCGCGTCTCGTGCGACGGCACCACGCGGGGATCCCTCTGCAGGATCGCGGAGATCGAGGTCTACCCGGCGCTCTGACGCGCGTCCTCAGATCGACTTCTGGTAGACGCGGAACGCCGCCGTGGCCAGCCAGCCGCAGACGAACGTGAACAGGGCCAGCCAGCCCAGCCGCGCCAGCACGACGGACCAGTCGGGGCTCGCGGCGAGCGCCTCCCGCCCGGCGCCGACCGCCCACTCCACCGGGTTGTAGGTCGCGACGCTCTGCATCCACCCGGGCATGAGCGCGCGCGCCATGAACACCGAGCTCAGGAACGTCAGCGGGAGCAGCACGAAGTTGCTCACGGCGATCATCGTCTCGACGCGGCGGGAGAGGACGCCCACGGCATTGCTGAGGGCGCCGACGCCGGTCCCGAGGAGCACGGCGCCGAGCGTGAGCGCGGCGATGCCGGCGATGCCGCCGGGGTACTCGGCGCCCACGATGAAGCCGAGCACGACGATGATGGCCGACTGGATGACGCCGACGATGGCTCCCTGGACGAGCCGCCCGGCGATGAGCGAGCTGCGACTCGCCGGGCTGACCAGGAACCGGTCCACCACACCGCGGTCGATGTCCTCGATCAGGTCCATGCCGCTCCAGCCGGCGCTGAACAGGCAGGTCATGACGACGATGCCCGGGGTGAGGAAGTCGATGTAGCTGCCGGCGCCGAACCCGGGGATCTCCACGATCCGCCGGAACAGGGCGCCGTACAGCAGCAGCCACACGACGGGCTGCACCAGCGAGATGAGGATCCAGGCGGGCTGCCGGAGGAGGTTGCGGAAGTGCCGCTGGGTCATGAAGAGGGTGTCGCTGATCACGTGCGTCATGGCTTCTTCGCCTCCTCGTCGGCCTCGCTGAACGCACGGCCGGCGTAGCGCAGGTACACATCGTCGAGCGAGGGCCGGGCCACGGTCACCGAGGCCACCTTGACGCCCTCGGCCTCGAGGGCGGCGAGGACGGTCGGGACGGCGCGCGCGCCGTTGTCGGCCCGCGCGCGCAGCGCGCGGGCCTCCACGGCGACGTCGTACAGGTCGGGCACCTTGTCCAGCGCCCGGCGCACCTCGCCGTCGAGTGGCTGTTCCTCGAGCTCGACCACGATGGCATCGCCGCGCAGCTCGCCCTTGAGCTCGTCTGGGGTGCCCTCGGCGACCACCTTGCCGCGGTCGACGATGGCGAGGCGCCGCGCCAGGCCGTCGGCCTCCTCGAGGTAGTGTGTCGTCATCAGGATCGTCAGTCCCTCGTCGCCGGCGAGGCGCGCGATCTCGGACCACATGTCCACGCGCGCCTCGGGGTCGAGCCCCGTCGTCGGCTCGTCCAGGAAGAGGACCTGGGGCCGGTGCATGAGCCCGACGGCGACGTCGAGCTTGCGCTGCATGCCGCCGGAGTAGGTCTTGACGGTGCGGTCGGCCGCGTCCGCGAGCCCGAGCCGCTCGATGAGCTCCTGCGCGCGCACACGAAGCTCCCTGCCGCGCATCCCGTAGACCCGGCCCTGCAGGACCAGGTTCTCGCGTCCGGTCGCCTGCAGGTCGAGCCCGGACTTCTGGGCGACGCAGCCGATCGCCAGGCGCACCCTGGCCGGGTGCCGGAGCACGTCGTGACCGGCCACGAACGCCTCACCGGCGTCCGGCCGGGACAGGGTGGTCAGGATCTTGACGGCCGTCGACTTGCCGGCGCCGTTCGGCCCCAGCAGGCCGAACACGGAGCCCGGCTCGGCGGCCAGGCTCACGCCGTC
>DASUMX010000341.1:0-6586 GCA_036277455.1 Thermoleophilia bacterium | reverse complement strand
CACCGCGGCGTCGCCGTACGGGGCAGCATGCGCCGCGAGGAATGCGGCCGTCGGCGGCCGCTACGCGACCGCCCGCCTCACTCGCCGGCCGGCGGCTTGTACCGCGGCGCCTGACCCTTCTTGCGCTCGAACACGCCGGGGTTGAGTCTCGTCCGCGAGATCCCGACCCGGAACCCGCCGAAGACCTGGGAGACGTCGCGACCGCCGCACGAGGGGCACACGGCCTTCTCCTCGCGCTCGGCGTGGCTGGAGACGATCTCGAAGCGCTCGCCGCACTTCGCGCACTGGAACTCGTAGATGGGCATGCAGCGATTGTACGGCAGAACGCGCGTCGCGGCGGGGGCCCGCCGCCCGCCGCCGTCACTCGTCCTCGGGAGGCGCCTCGCCCGGCCAGGTCGAGAGCGCGCTGGCGATCAGGTGCTCGCACGGGCGTTCCGTCGCCTCGCCGCACGAGCAGGCGAACACCGGCTGCTCGCCGTCCAGGCTCCACTCGGCGTCCACGACGCGGTCGCCGGCCTCGACCCGCGTGAGAAGCCGGGTCTCGTCGTACTGCACGACGCGCACCGCGCCCGCCTCCACGGCCGAGGCGCCGCGGACGTAGACGTCGATGGGCACGAGCTCCATCAGCGTGCGCTGGTCGAACCACTCGTCGATGGTCGCCATGTCTCTCCCTCTCCCGTGATGGACGTGGCAGGGGCGCCGCGCGGCCGTCTCCGGCGTCGCGGCGCCCCGCGCCGGGCGCGGCCGCCTCGCGGCGCCGCAGCCGTCTTCGCGATCTCGGTCTAGCTCAACGTCGCCTGGCCCGGCCGCCAGTCCAGCGGGCAGAGCTCGCCGGTCTGGAGCGCCTGCAGGACGCGGAGCGTCTCGTCGGTGTTGCGGCCGATGTTGTTGTCGTGCACCACGGCGTACTTGAGCGTGCCCTCCGGGTCCACGATGAAGGTGCCGCGCAGCGCGACGCCGTCGGGCAGGAGGACGCCGTACGCTTCGGTGGCCTCGCGCCTGATGTCGCTGAGCAGCGGGAACGGCAGCGAGCCGAAGTCCCGCTCGATCCACGCCTTGTGGCTGTGCTCGCTGTCGACGCTCGCGCCCAGCACCTGCGCGCCGAGCTTCTCGAACTCCTCGTTGTGACCGGCGAAGCCCCGGATCTCGGTCGGGCAGACGAACGTGAAGTCGAGGGGGTAGAAGAACAGGACCACCCACTTGCCGCGGTAGTCGCTGAGCTTGACGTCCACGAACTCGCCGTCGACGACGCCCTTGAGCGTGAAGTCGGGCGCGGGCTGACCTACCTGTACTGCCATGTCGCTCCTCTGTCGTGAAGGGCCGGGGACGTCTCTGCCGCCGACCCTGGTCTTGCGCTGCTGGATGCGAGGGTACCCGGGCCATACCGGCGTGAAACGGTGCTCATAGGCTCAGTACTTGTCCGGCGGCGGCGAGGAGAAAGCGGCGGTGTACACCTGTCCGACCTTGTGGCTGCCGCACTTCGGGCAGACCGCCTGAGCCTCCCGCTCGTCCATGTGACAGGTCACCTCGAACGAGGTCTTGCACTTCGTGCAGACGAACGCGTAGGTCGCCATGGCCCTCACCCCCGGTCCGGAACGACAGTTCTCACCCTCTGTCTTCCCGGCTCGTCCGGCGTTGGGACAGTTCACCCGCGAGACGGCGATCGCCGCCCGGTGCCGCGGGCGGAGGCGCTCAGCCGGGCCCGACCAGCAGCACCACGAGCCGCCGGGGCCCGTGTACCCCCTCCACGCGGTGGAGTTCGATGTCGGAGGTCGCGGACGGGCCGGAGACGATGACCACGGGGTGGCCGGAGTCGCGGACGACGCCGGCGATGCGTGGCATCGCCGCCGGCAGGTCCGGCTCGATCTGGTCCTCGCGGACGACGCAGATGTAGACGTCGGGGACGAGTGAGAGGGCTCGCCGCCCATCGTCAGGGCCGGCGGCGAGCACCAGCGACCCCGTCTCGGCGATCGCGAGCGTGCAGCCGGTGAGCGCGGCGTCCAGGGTGTCGAGCTCGGCCGGCGCGAGGCCGTGGTCCTCGACCACGTCGACGCCGGCCGGGCGCCAGGGCTCCGGCAGGGCGGGCGGGACGCCGAGCCGCCGCACGCCGAGTTCGGCGCAGACGCCGGCGACCGCCGCCGCGACGGCATCCGCGGCCACGCGGCGGACCTCCACGTGCTGGAGCGCCAGCCGCTCGGCGAAGCCGGCGACGACGGCCTCTCCACGGCGGCTGTTCACGGCGCCTTCTCCTCGCGCACGGGCGGCTTCTCTCTGCAGCGCCCCGGCCGCTCTTCTGAACCGCGCTCTCGCGCCCACCACTCGCGGAACGTCTCGCGCGCGACCGGCCGGAGGTCGCGACCCTCGGTCCAGCCGGCGAGCGGGCCGGGGAGACGGCGCACCAGGCCCCGGCGGGCAAGCGGCCGCTCCGCGGCCCTGACGGCCTTCTGCGCGGCGGCGAAGCGCCGCGGCGCGCCGAAGGCCCACGCCGCGGCGCCGTACACGACCTTCTCGGCCGCGGGCGCCTGCTCGCGCACCGCCCGCGCCCGCAGGTGCAGCAGCACCTCCGGGATGTCGATGCCCACGGGGCACACCTCCGCGCAGGCGCCGCACAGCGACGAGGCGAACGGCAGCTCGGCGTGCCGCTCCATCCCCCACAGCTGCGGCGTGAGGATCGCGCCGATCGGCCCGGGGTAGATCGAGCCGTAGGCGTGCCCGCCGACGCGCGTGTACACGGGGCAGACGTTCAGGCAGGCGCTGCAGCGGATGCAGCGCAGCGCCTGCCTGCCCACCGGGTCGGCCAGCGCGTCCCGGCGCCCGTTGTCGAGCAGCACAATGTGGTACTCCCGCGGGCCGTCACCCGGCGTGATCCCGGTCAGGAGCGACACGTACGAGCTCATCCGCTCCCCGGTCGCCGAACGCGGCAGCAGGCGCAGGAGCAGCGCGAGGTCGTCCAGCGTGGCGACGACCTTCTCGATGCCCATGACGGTGACGAGCACCGACGGCAGCGTCGTGCACATGCGGCCGTTGCCCTCGTTCTCCACCACGCAGACGGTGCCCGTCTCGGCGACGCCGGCGTTGGCGCCGGTCACTCCCATTCCCGCACGCAGGAAGCGCTCACGCAGGTACACGCGCGATACCTCGGCGAGCTCGCGCGGGTCGTCGGAGAGCTCCCTGCCCCGCGCGATCGTGCGCAGGAAGAGGTCGCGGACCTGGCCCCGACTGTAGTGGACGGCCGGCACCAGGATGTGCGAGGCGGTGTCCCCGGCGAGCTGGACGATAAGCTCGGCGAGGTCGGTCTCGACGGCCTCGACGCCGGTCGCGGCGAGCGCCGCGTCGAGGCCGATCTCGTCGGTGGCCAGGGATTTCGTCTTGACCAGCTCGGTGACGCCGTGGTCGCGGGCGATCGCGGCGACGAAGGCATTGGCCGCGCCCGCGTCGGCCGCGTGATGGACCTGCGCACCCGCCGCCGTGGCCGCCGCCTCGAACCGCGCGAGCAGCTCGTCGAGGTGATCCAGGGCGTCGTCCTTGACGCGCCGCGCCTGCTCGCGCAGCCCCTCGAAGTCGGGCAGCTCCGCGACGGCCGCGGCACGGCGCGCGCGGATCGTGTGCGTCGCGCCGCGCAGGTTGGCGCGCAGCTGCGCGTCGGCGAGCGCCGCGCGCGCCGCGGCCGGGAAGTCGTGGGCGCGGCTCACGCGCCCGCCTCCGCCGCCAGGATCTGCGCCAGGTGGACGGCGCGCACCGCCGGGCCCGGCCCTCCGGGCGCCGCCGGCGCCAGCCGGCTGAGCCCGCCGCCGATGTGCAACAGGCACGACGGGTCGACGGCGGTCACCACGTCGGCGCCGGTCGCCAGGATGTTCCGGCACTTGTCCTCGAGCATCGCCAGGGACACGGCGGCGTTCTTGATGGAGAAGGTGCCGCCGAACCCGCAGCACTCCGTGGCCTCCGGCAGCTCGAGCAGCTCGAGGCCCTTCACCTTGGCGAGCAGCCGCTGCGGCGCGTCGCCGATGCGCGCCACGCGCTGCGAGTGGCAGGTGGGGTGCAGCGTGACGCGCCGCGGGTACGCCGCGCCGACGTCCTCCACGCCGAGGCGGCGGACGAGGAGCTCGGAGAGCTCGAAGAGCCTGCCGCCGAGCGCCTCGGCGTCGGCGGCCAGGCGCTCGTCACCGGCCTCACGCGCGACGCCGGGCAGCAGCTCGCGCACCCAGCCCACGCACGAGGACGACGGCGAGACCACCGCGTCCACGCCGTCGTCCCGCCCGAGCACGTCCACGAAGCGCCGCGCCAGGCGCAGCGCGTCGTCCCGGTAGCCGCTGTTGACGTGCATCTGCCCGCAGCAGGTCTGCCCGGCCGGGAACACGACCTCGTGGCCCAGCCGCTCGAGCACGCGCACGACGGCGATCCCTGTCTCCGGGAACAGCGTGTCGGCGACGCAGGTGATGAACAGGGCGATCTTCATGCACGCGCGGGCGGTCAGCCCGGCAGCCGGGCGCGCAGCGACTCGTGGGCGAGCACGATGAGCCGCTGTGTGGCGCGCGTGGCGCCGACGTAGAAGAGGTCGCGCTCCCGCGCGCTGTCGAGGCGCTCGATGTCGGTCAGCACGACGGCGTGCGCCTCGAGCCCCTTGAAGCGGTGGATCGACGCGAAGTGCGTCGTGCCCGACTTGAAGTCGGTGACCGGGCCGCGCGGCGTGTCGCGGACGAGCGGCGCGAGACGATCCTTCCAGGGCCCCTCGGTGACGCCGGACGCCGCGCAGGCCGCGTCGCTCCGCGTGCTGAGCACCGCGACCTGCGGTCCGGTGATGCCGGCGTCGCGGAGGTCCTGCAACGCCGCGCAGAGCAGATCACGCTGCTGCGCGGCGTCCCGGTAGAACCTGACCTCCGGCGGGTCGCCGTCGTCGGGCCGCAGGCAGCGGGCGTAGCCGTCCGCGCCGGCGCCGCCCGGGCTGATGCCGGCGCCGGCGCATGCGAGCGCCGCCACCGCCGGCGCGTTGCGGCAGTTCTCGTCCAGAGCGTAGACCGCGCACGTGCGTCCGTCGTCTGCGCAGAAGGCCTCGAGGTCCACGGAGTCGTCGTAGATCGCCTGGTGGCGGAAGTCGCCGAAGACGCGCCAGAAGCCCTCCTTGAGACCGCCGGCGATGCTGAAGTCGAGCACGTCCAGGAACTGGTGCCGCAGCACATCCTGCGCCTCGTCCAGGATGAGCTCGTCGTAGTCGGGAGGCTTCTCGATCAGCGCCTCGCCTGCCTGCAGGGGCAGCCGGTCCCAGAAGCCGTGCTCCTCGAACCGTGGCGAGCCGGCCGGGATGCCGGCGGCGCGGACCATGTGGTCGGAGACGGTGGTCGCGTCGCACAGCCCGGCCGTCTGCTCGCGCAGCCACTCGGCGAGCGGGCGGTTGAAACAGAGCAGGAGGGCGCGGCGGCCCTCGGAGCGGGCGCGCCGCGCCGCCTCGATCGCCAGCAGCGTCTTCCCCGTGCCCGCGGGGCCGTCGAAGACCACGCGCGGCATGCGCCGCATGTGGTCCAGCGCCTCGAACTGGCTCTCGGTGTAGTGGCGGATCTCCTCGTCGATGCGCTGCGCCCGCGCCTTGGGGCTCTCGTAGAACTCGAAGTCGTGGCGGAGCACCTTGACGATCTCGCCGCACTGGTCGGCCGTAGGCTCGCCCGCGTGCGGGTCGAACCACGACTTGCGCAGCTCCTCGGTGCGTTCGCGCGCTTGCCGCAGGGCGGCGGCGACCCACTCCGCGATGGGCCGCTGCCGCAGCTTCGCGTGGTCGATGACCTGCCAGGGGTGCCACTCCTCGCTCACGCCGGAGAAGTCGATGAACGGGAAGCAGACGACGGATTGGAAGAGGACCCCATGCAGGTGCGCTCTCTGACGGCCGAGCCGTTCGCGCAGGCTGTGCATGGCCTCGGAGGCCTGCTTGAACGGACCACGCGGATCGCCGGCGCGGTCCGCACCGTAGTGCCACAGCCCGCGCTCGCGCCGCAGCTTGTGGCAGCCCTTCACCTCGATGACGAGGACGCCGAGCCCGGGCGCGACCACGAGGAAGTCGATCTCGCCCTCCATCTGGCGGCGGTGGTGGGCCAGGTCCTGCGAGTGCAGGACGGTCCAGCCCGAGGTGTCGAGACCGGAGCCGCCTCCCGCGTCGGACGCGCCGGCCACCGGCCTCCCGGCGGTCGCGAACTGGGCGAACACCCACTTCTCGCCGTCGCTGGGCGTGTCGGGGTCGATGTGCGGAGGGATCAGGCGCATGGCGCCTTGTTCGCCGGGACGTTCGCCTACTCCTCGAACCGGGAACACCCGCTGTCCGTCTCACATATGCTGAGGACCCACCACGATCGGATCACGCCATGGCCATCGTCACGTACAGCAACCCCGGCTTCGGGTTCGGCGCCACCTACGACGACGCCCTGCTCACGCACACCGACGACGACGCCGACCCGCGGCTGCGCGCCACCTGGGCAGCGCGCATCCGGACGGCCGTCGCCGCAGCCGTCGTCTTCGTCCCCTGGACCGCGACGGCAGACGACATCGCCCGCGGCGTCGCCCCGAGCCTGCTGCTGACCACAGACGCCAGGCGGCTGGGACC
>DASUMX010000340.1:0-2270 GCA_036277455.1 Thermoleophilia bacterium | reverse complement strand
AGGAACGGCGGCCCGGCGACCACGATCAGCTCCTCGAACTCACCCTTCTGCAGGGCGTCGTCGAGGCGGCACGAGATGCGCCGGGCGAAGCGCACCGCCTCCTGCCAGCGCGGGTCGTTCTCGCGCTCGATCGCGTGGCGCGCATGGCCGACGCTCTCGTAGCTGCGGCCCGGGCGGTCGCTCGCGAGGTCGCGATCGTGCAGGTGTGCGGCCGGATCGGAGATCCGCCCGACCTCCTTCGGCCGTGCGTCCAGCGAGGGCGCATCGTAGAAAATAGCTTCCGCCTGGTCGGCGACGACGATCCGGATCCGGCTCATGGTGACCTCCCCCTGGTTGGGGCCTGGTTACAGGCTGCGCCGGCGCCGCGGGCGCCGCAATCCGTGAAAGCGGCAGGCCACGACTGACCGACCGATCGGTCAGTGCTAGCATGCCGCGATGAACCGTGCTGCAAGCCGCATCCGTGCCCCCCGGGCGCCTTCCCCGGGCGCGCGCCGCATCGAGGCGGCCGCGCGGCGACTGTTCGCCAACCGGGGCTACGCCGGTACCTCGATGGCCGAGATCGCCGCAGCCGCGCGCGTCAGCAAGGCCACGGTTTTCCACCACTTCCGCAGCAAGCGCACGCTCTACGAGTCACTGGTCGGGGACGCCATGGCGGGCTTCCGCGAGCAGCTCGTCCCGCTGCTCGACGCCGAAGGCGACCTGCAGGGCAGCCTGCGCGAGTTCGCCTCCGCACACGTCGAACGCCTCACCCGCATGCAGGGCACGATGCGGCTCATTGCCCGCGAGATGCTGAGCGGTACGTCCGCGTCGAGCGACCTGCTCGCCGGCAGCGGGATGTCGCAGAACTTCTCATTACTGGTGGACGCGCTGCGTCGCGGCCAGGCCCAGGGCACGGTGCGTGCCGAGGTCGATCCCGGCCTCGCCGTATTCCTGCTGTTGAGTGCCAACTGGTTCCTGTTCCAGACCGGGACGCTCACGCGTCGTAACCCGGACCTCGCCGTCACCATCTCGACCGAAACGTATGCCGCCGAGCTCGCGCGGCTCTTGTACTTCGGGCTCGCGCCGACGGCCGGGCCCGGCCACCAGGAATCGCCATGAACCGTCGATCCATCGCCGCTGCCTGCACCTTGTCCGCCGTACTCGCCCTCGCCGCGGGCTGCGGCGACCGCGACGCCGCGGAATCGAAGGCCATGGTCCGCAAGACGCCGGTCACGACCGCCGAGGCCGTGCGCCAGCGGGTGGACGCCGTGGAGACCACCGTCGGCCGCATCGAGGCCACGGCGTCGCCGGCACTCGCCGCCGAGACCTCGGGGCGCGTCGTGCGCCTGCACGTGGACGGCGGCAGCGTCGTCCGCAAGGGGCAGGTGCTGGCGGAGCTCGACGGCGAGTCGCAACGGCTTTCGGTCGCCTCGGCGCGCGCCGGGGTGGAGCGCCTCGAGGCGCTGCTCGCGAACCAGCAGCGCACCGTGAAGCGCTACCAGGAACTGCGCTCCAAGGCCGTCTCCGAGAGCATGCTCGAGGAGGCGATCGCCCAGGAGAGCGCCCGCCAGGCGGAGCTCAACGACGCACGGGCCCGCCTCGCCGAGGCCGAGTACCGCCTCGACCGCACGCGGATCAAGAGCCCCGTGGACGCGATCGTCGAGCGGCGTCTCATCTCGGTCGGCGACTACGTGTCGCCCGGCACGCCCATCGTCACGATCGTGGGCCGGGACGGCATCCGTGCCGTGCTGCCCTTCCCCGAGCGGCTGTCCGGCCAGCTCCGGCCGGGCCTGGCCGTGACGCTCGAGCAGCCGGCCCGGCCGGGCGAGCCCGTGACCGGTACGGTCACCGAGGTGCGCCCGATGGTGGGCACCAACAACCGCGCGGTCGAGGCGCTGGTGGACCTGCCGGGCGCCTCGGACTGGCCCGCCGGCGGCAGCGTCACGGCGCAGCTGGTGCTCGCCACGCGCGAAGGCGTGGTGGTGCCGGCCTCGAGCGTGGTGCGCCGCCCGGCCGGCGACGTCGTGTACGTGCTCACCGGCGAGAAGGTGGCCGAGCGCAAGGTCACGGTGGGCCTGCGCGACGTCGAGCGCGCCGAGGTGCTGACCGGCGTCGAGCCGGGCGAGACCGTGATCCTCGGCGGCGCCGGGTTCCTCACCGACGGCGCGCTCGTCGCCGTGCGCGAGCCGGGCAAGGCGGATGCCACGCCATGAAGCTCGCGGAACTCTCGGTCCGCCGGCACGTGCTCGCCTTCATGGCGAGCGCCGTGTTCGTGCTGTTCGGGCTCGTGG
>DASUMX010000339.1:0-11880 GCA_036277455.1 Thermoleophilia bacterium | reverse complement strand
CACTGCCGACTGGTTGTGCCGCTGGATCTCGCCTTCGACCATGTAGAGGACGTCCTCGGCGATGTTGGTGGCGTGGTCCGCCAGCCGCTCGAGGTAGCGCGCGACGCTGAACAGCAGCACGATCGCGTCGAGATGCTCGAGGTCGGCGCGGATCACCGCCTTGAGCTCCTCGATGAGCTCGGCATAGAGCGCGTCGACCTCGTCGTCGGCGACGAGGACCTCCCGCGCCATCACCGCATCCTGGCGAACGAGGGCGTCGAGCGACTTCTCGAGGATGGTCCACGTACGATCTGCCATCACCGCGACGTTGTGAGGCACGGCCACCGGGTGCTCGTCGACCAGCTGGAGTGCGCGCTCGGCGATGTTGGCGGAGAGGTCGCCGATGCGCTCCAGCTCGCTGTTGATCTTGATGACCGCGGCGACGAAGCGCAGGTCGCCGGCCACGGGCTGGTAGAGCGCGAGGATCTTGAGGCACTCCTCCTCGACATCGACCTCGTTCTGGTCGATCAACACGTCGGTCGCGATCACGCGCCGCGCCTTCGCCGCGTCGCGCTGGTCGATGGCCTGGAAGGCGAGGCGGAGGTTCTCCTCCACCAGCGCGCCGAGAGCCAGGACCTTCCGCTTGAGGCGGTCTATCTCACGTTGCAGATGTCTCATCGTCCCCTACCTCAGCCCGGGTCTCTCGACCCACGAGCTGTCGTCGCCAGCCGGCTCGCCCTGCGTGCGCGCCGATGCCGATGGAAGCTACCTCCCGGGTGTTAGCGGACGGTTAGCGCGGCGTCAGAGAGACACGAGCCTCGCGTTGAAGCCTGTAAGGACGGAGCATTCTGCGCTCGCCGGATTCACGGCGTCGAGATGCCATGCTCACGCCTCCTTAACACGCCGCCGGCAGGCTGTGACCATGATCACCCGGCGCATGAAGATCCGGCGTCAGCTCCGCAGCGTCCGTGCCTCCGCGCTGTCGGAGGAAGAGCGCCGGCAGGAGCTTCGTGAGGCCGAGGCGAACGGCACGCACGGCCACGTCCGTGACGAGCCTGCCGGCTCCGCAGCGTCCCCCCGCGCCGCGGGCGATGACGGTGCGCCGAGGCCGCCCGAAGCCGGAGCCGGGCGGGCCGGTGTCAGCGAAGAAGACTGACGCCGGCCCGCCCGCGGCCGCCCCGGCGCACTCGGCACTGACCGCACACCTCACCTGTGAGGCGTGCGGCGAGGAGTTCCTCGCCGCGTTCCCTCGCGGGGCAGGGCGCTACGGAACTGCCGACTGCCCCTCGTGCGGGAGCAGCTACCTCCTCCTCGCGCCGCGAACCGGCGCCGGCGCTCTGGCGTGGCACTCGGCTGGAAAGGGTAAGGCCTAGCCCATGGAGCGCGAGACACGCACGGCGTTCATAACGCAACTCGAGGAGCTCGAGCGGCGGGCTCTGGCCGGCTTCGATGAGGTCGGCGAGCAGCTTGTGAGCGCCATACGCTCCGTGAGGAGAGGTGACGCTCGCCTCGCCGCGACCGTCGTTGCCGCCGACCGCCCGATCAACCACCGTTACCTCGACATCCACCATGGGGCGATCACGCTGCTGGCGAGCCAGGCCCCAGTGGCCGGCGACCTTCGCCTGGTCGCCGCCCTGCTGCATGTCGTCTGGTGCCTGGAGCGGATGGGCGACCAGTGTGTGAACATCGCCAAGCTGGTGCCGCTCTCCGGCCACGAGTCGCCGCGTGATGAGCAGATGCTCGCGGCCATCGAAGACATGGGACGGCTCGTGGGGCGGCAGATCATGCAGGCCAAGGAGACGTTCGTCTCGCGCAACGTCAAGCTCGCCGAGGATCTCGCCCTCCAGGATACCGAAGTCGACCAGCTCAATCGCCAGGTCTTCCGTCGCGCCGTCGACATCGGGGACGACGTGGAGCTCCGGGAGTGGGCGATGTTCATGGTGCTCATGGCGCGCGCACTCGAGCGCATCGGCGACAACACGGTGGATGTGGCCGAGCAGACCGTGTTCCTCGTCACGGGGGAGTTGCGCGAGCTCGTCGATGTCCGGCACTTCAGCGCCGAGGGACGAACGCCGGACTGATCGCACGTTCCTTCGAGCCGACTCGGCAGGGCCGGAGCGCCTTCTGCCTCGCGAGAACGGCCGTGCCGGGTCGTGGCAGAACAGACCTCGGGATCCTCGTGTGGCCGGCGTTGCCCCCACCTGACGTCAGGATGCCCGTCGAGCGCCGGCGCAGGCCGGCGCCCGTTCGAGCGTGCGCGCATGCACGTGCCTCACGCGAAGCACGCAACGCCTGAACATGGGCGCACCAGAATGCAGCACGGGCACCGCGGATGGCGCTCCAGCCAGATGAGCGCGAATGGAGGTGCCTTCAATGAGCGAAAGGCCCAAGCGGCTTCCATGCGACCCGGTATGCGGCCGTGAGCTGACCGAGGAACAGGCGCTGCTGAGCACCCAGGTGAAGGGCGACACCTACCTCTTCTGTTCGGAGCGCTGCCGCATGCTCTTCTCCATCCGTCCCGGATGGTTCCTGGAGCGGACGGAGCCCCGGCCGGCAAGGCGGGCGTCTTGACCATGCAGTTGCGCCACGTGCGAACGTCGGACTGCGACCGCGTGGTCGCCGTCATCGACGAGTGGTGGGGCGGCCCGGCCGCGGGCTCGTACCTGCCGCATGTCTTCTTCTCTCACCTCACGTCGACCAGCTTCGCGTTCGAGGCGAGTGACGGGGTGCTTGTCGGCTTCCTCCTCGGATTCCTCTCCCAGGCACACCCGGACGAGGCATGCGTGCACATGATCGGCGTCCACCCGGAGTTCCGCCGCCTTGGTTTCGGGCGGCGGCTCTGTGAACGCTTCTTCGTTGCCGCCCAGATGAACGGGCGACGCTACGTGCGCGCTGTCTCCCCGCCCTCCACCCAGTCGGTCGCCTTCCATCTGGCCATGGGCTTCACGCAAGAGACCACCGGGACCTGTGGCCACCGCATCGTCTTCCGGCGCGGGGTCGTCCACGACACGCAGGGCGTCCCTGGACCGTGTGAAGCACTGACGGCGTGAGACCGGCTGCGCCCGCACGGCGTGCAGGCGAGAGCAGCGCCGAGGCGGCGGCCTGGCCGGCGTGCCGTCCGCGCCTCGGAACGAAGGCTCGCCTCAGCCGAACCGCCCGGTCACGTAGGCCTCAGTCCGGGAATCGCTCGGGTTGGTGAACACCGTGGGCGTCAGGTCGAACTCGACGAGCATGCCGATGCGGTGGTCCTTCTCGTCCTGGCTCTCAGCCACGGTGAAGAAGCCGGTGCGGTCGCTGACGCGGGCTGCCTGCTGCATGTTGTGGGTCACGATGACGATCGTGTACTCGGACACCAGTTCATACATGAGCTCCTCGATCCTGAGCGTCGAGACCGGATCGAGTGCGGAGCAGGGCTCGTCCATCAGGATGACGTCGGGCTCGACCGCTATGCAGCGGGCGATGCAGAGGCGCTGCTGCTGGCCGCCCGAGAGCGCCATGGCGGAGGCTTTGAGGTCACGCTTCACCTCGTCCCAGAGCGCCGCGCGCCGCAGCGACCGTTCCACCAGCTCGTCCATGTCGCCCTTGAACCCGCCGACCCGAGGGCCGAAGGCGACGTTGTCGTAGATCGACTTGGGGAACGGGTTCGGCTTCTGGAAGACCATGCCGATCCGCCTGCGGACCTCCACCGGTTCGACCTTGGGGCCGTAGAGGTCGATCCCGTGGTAGAGCACCTTGCCCTCGACCTTGGCGCGCGGGATCAGGTCGTTCGTGCGGTTGAGGCAGCGCAGGACGGTCGTCTTACCGCATCCTGAGGGGCCGATCAACGCCGTGATCTCGTTCTTGCGGATGGACATGTCGACGCCCTGGACGGCGTAGCTGCCGGCGTAGGTCACCGACACGTCCCGCATCTCGAACACGGTCTCAGCGTCGGCGCCGTCGTTCGCCTGGCGGCGCCGCTCCCGGGTGATCTCGGCCAGCTTCGCGCTCTCCTGGAGGACGTCGACCGCCTCCGTCTCGGGGAGGACGCCGACTTCAGGCAGCGACTCGGGTCTCTGCTCCGACTCATCCATCACGACTGCACCTCTGTTCTCGCTCATGGACCCCTCGTTCATCTCCGCCTCACCACGTCTGCTGGAAGCGGTTGCGGAGCCAGATGGCCACGGCGTTCATCAGCAGGGTGATGCACAGGAGGACGATGATGGCGGCCGCGGCGGCGATGTGGAACCCCTCCTGAGGTCTTGAGATCCAGTTGAAGATCTGGATGGGCAGCGCGGTGAACGAGCTGTCGAGCCCGGTGGGGTTGAAGGTGATGAACTGCAGAGCCCCGAGCAGCAGCAGGGGGGCCGCCTCACCGATCGCGCGCGACACCGCGAGGATCGATCCCGTGGCGATGCCCGGGATGGAGGCCGGCAGGACCTGCCTGCTCACCCCCTGCCAGCGTGTGGCCCCGAGAGCGAGCGCGCCGTCCAGGATGGAGCTCGGTACGGCACGTATCGCCTCGCGCGACGCGATGATGACCACCGGCAGGACCAGGAACGACAGCGTCAGGCCCGCGGTGATCACCACCGGACCCAGGTTCAGGAGGCCCCGAGACAGAAACGCCAGCCCCAGGATGCCGTACACGATGGAGGGAACAGCGGCCAGATTCTGGATGATGAGGTCGATGAACCGGTTGTACCACGCCTCGGAATCCGCGAACTCCTCCATGTAGACGGCCGCTCCGACCCCGATGGGGATGGCGACGACGAGCACGATGCCCACCATCCAGAAGGTCCCGAAGATCGCCGACTGGATGCCGGCGCGGTCGGGGAAGCTCGAGGGGAAGCTCGTGATCAGGTCCAGATTGAGTCTGGGCCAGCCCTTGATGAGGCTCTGCAGGATCAGCGCGACGAGGACGACGAGCCCGACGACGACGCTCCCCGTCACGGCGCCCCGGAAGGCCCCGTCCCGCGCGCGATGCCGCCACCCACGCCGGCTGCTGAGCGAGATGGGGGCGGAGGATGATGCGCTCTTCTGGGGGGTCGACGTGCTCAATCGTAGACCTCGCGATACTTCCTCACCAGGCGGATGCTGATGATGTTCATGATCAGGGTCATGACGAAGAGCGTCATGCCGACCGCGAAGATGGTCTTGTAGCCGATGCTGCCGGTCGACTGGTCGCCGAGCCCCGCAGCGCCGATGAACGCCGTCATGGTCTGCATGGCTTCCACCGGATTGAGCGTGAGATTGGGGGTGCCGCCTGCGGCGATCAGCACGATCATCGTCTCGCCGACCGCCCGGCTGATGCCGAGGACGAACGCAGCGATGATGCCCGAGAGGCCCGCCGGCACGACGACGCGTGTGGAGATCTCATACTTCGTGGCGCCGAGGGCGGCCGCACCGGCACGCAGGGATTGCGGCACGGCGTACATGGCGTCCTCGGAGATGGAGGCGACGGTCGGGAGGATCATGATGCCCATCACGAGACCCGCTGAGAGCGCGTTGAACACCTGGGGTGGCGTCTCGAACAGCCAGTTCTCCCGAAGCAGCGGCGTGACGAACGTCAGGGCGAAGAACCCGTAGACCACGGTGGGGATACCGGCGAGGATCTCAAGGATGGGCTTGACGAAGCTCCTCGTCCTCCGCGCCGCGTACTCGCTCAGGTAGATCGCCGCCAGCAGGCCGAGCGGCAGGCAGATCAACGCGGCGATGACGGTGACGACCAGCGTACCCGAGAGCAGCGGCAGGACGCCGAACTTCGAGTTCTTGAAGAGCGGCGCCCACTCCGTCCCCGTGAAGAACTCGACCGGGCTGACCGTGCCGAAGAACTCGACGCTCGGGATCACCAGCGCGAGCACGATCCCCACGGTCACGAGGACCGAGAGCGCCGCGCACAGGAACAGACTGCCGACGATGACCTTCTCGCGGTAACGGCGGCTGCCCGCCTCCAGGCCCTCGAGGGGCCTGGAGGCGGGCCGTTCTGTGGCTACAGCCGCCATGTCTTCCTTACTCGGCGGCCGGCGAAGCCCCGCCGACGATCCCGTCGAGCACTGCCTGAGCGGCCGCGGTCTGCTCCGCCGTGATCGGCACGAACAGGGCCTGCTCGGCGATGCTCTGCGCGTTGTCCAGGTAGAACTGCATGAACGCCGCCATCTCCGGGCGCTGAAGCGACTCGACCGACGGGTAGATGAAGAGCGGCCTGCTGAGCGGCGTGTACTCGCCCGACTGCACGGTCTCAAGAGACGGGGTCACGGGGCCGTTGCCGTTGTCGATCGCCACGAGCTTCAACTGGTCGGCGTTCTGCTCGTAGTAGGAGAGGCCGAAGTAGGCCATGCCGCCCTTTGAGCCGGCCACGCCCTGGACCGAGACGTTGTCGTCTTCGGTGGCCTGGTAGTCGGTCCGGCTGACGCCCTCCTCGCCGTTGACCGCCTCGGTGAAGTAGTCGAACGTGCCTGAATCCGTGCCGGCGCCGAAGAGCTCCAGAGGAACGTCGGGGAAGCTCGGATCGACCTGGTTCCAGTTGTCGATCGTGCTGCCCTCGTCCCAGATCATCTTCAACTGCTCGACCGTGAGGCTGTCCGCCCAGTCGTTCTCCGGGTTGACGACCACGGCGAGACCGTCGTTCGCGACCTGGATCTCGACCCACTCGACTCCCGCTGTGGCGCAAAGCTCTTCCTCGTCCGCTTCGATCTGGCGCGAGGCGTCGTTGGCGTCGGTCTCCCCGGCGCAGAACTTCTCGAAGCCGCCGCCCGTGCCGGAGATGCCGACGGTGACGCGCACGTCCGGGTTCTCCTCCTGGAAGAACTCCGCGGCGGCCTCGGTGAGCGGAC
Organism: Thermoleophilia bacterium; assembly: GCA_036277455.1. GTDB lineage: Bacteria > Actinomycetota > Thermoleophilia > UBA2241 > UBA2241 > CAIXSE01. Next base: position 5,092 of record DASUMX010000339.1, on the reverse strand, counting down.
CCACCGTGCTCGAGCCGTCGATACGGATGTCACCCGAGAGGGCTGCCGTTCCGTCACCGCTGGCGCCGTCGGAAGGCTCATCGCCCCCGCACGCCACTCCCACCAGCGCGATGGCCATCACAGCTGCGACCATCGCGAACCAACGTATACGCCTCATTACTCCTCCTGTGCCTCTCCGTGGTAGCGGTCCTTTGGGCGGCCTGTCGAGACTCGCGCCGAGCGCGGGTGCTCGCGTCGCCTCCCTGGCCGTTGCCCCGCAGGGCACGGCCCATGTTTCCCAGCCAGTGTTAGCGGACTGTTAGCGGACGATGTGGTTGCCGCGAGGTCAGGGAGCGAACTCCCGGCCCCATCGGGCAGCCACGTCGAGCTGGGCCTTCCGGAGGCAAGTCTGGAGACTCTTCATTGGCGATTGATGAGGAGGATGTCTTGGTCGCGTGAGCGGCGCATCTGAGCCGTGGCAGGCGGTCTCCCGTGCCGGCCTGGCCCCACCTTGCTCAAGCGAGGATGTGCGCCTTGATGAGGTTGGTCTTGCCGGACTGGTGGGTCTGCAGCCCGGCGGTTATGACCACCGAGTCACCAGGCAGGCCAAAGCCTCCGGCGAGGACGAGGTCGTTGGCTTCGCGCACGATCTCCTCGAAACTGGCCCGGTGCCCACCGAGCAGGGCGTGCACGCCCCAGCACAACGCCAGCTGGTTCACCACCCGCTGGTTCGGGCTGATGGCGACGATCGGCTGGTCGGGCAGACTGCGAGCCACGGCGCGGGCGGTGGCGCCCGAGAAGGTGGCCGTGACGATGGCCGCGGCGCCGATGCGTTCGGCCACCTCGCAGGCGCCGTGGCTGATCGCGTCGGAGACGCCGGTGCGCCCCTCGGTCCACGGCCTCGGGGCGCGTCCCTCGCGCTCGATGTCGGCTTCGACGACGAGCGCGATCTCGCGCATCGTCTCGACCGCCCGCACCGGATAGCCGCCGATGGCCGTCTCCCCGGAGAGCATGACGGCGCTCGCGGCATCGTAGATCGCGTTCGCGACGTCACTCGCCTCGGCGCGCGTGGCGCGAGGCGATGCGATCATCGACTGCAGCATCTGCGTGGCGATGATCACCGGCCTGCCGGCCGTGACGGCCGCATGGATGATGCGCTTCTGCCAGACAGGCACGGTGGCCGCGTCGACCTCCACGCCCAGGTCGCCACGAGCGACCATGACCGCATCGGCGGCGGCGACGATCTCCCTGTACGCGCCGAGCGCCTCCTTCCTCTCGATCTTGGCGACCACGAGCTGGTCACCGCCCGCCGCGGCGATGCGCCTCTTGAGGTCGAGGATGTCGGCGGCGTCGCGCACGAAGGAGAGCGCCACGTAGTCGATGTCCTGCTGCAGGCCCCACGCCAGCAGATCGCTGTCGGTCCCGGTGAACGCAGCGATCGGTAGCTGAGTATCGGGCAGGTTCACGCCCTTCCTCGACCCGATGGCGCCGTCGTTCAACGCCTCCAGGGTCACGACCGTCGGCGAGACGGCCGCGACCCGAAGGGCCACGGCGCCGTCGTCCACGAGGATGAGCTCACCCTCGGTGAGGTGAGGAAGCATCTCCGGGAAGTTGACCGGCAGCTGCGCGGCCGCTGAGGGCCCCAGGGTCACGACTTCCCCCGCCCTGACGGTCAGCGGCCGCGGCAGGTCCCCCGTACGCAGCTTCGGGCCGGGGAGGTCGATGAGGATCGCGAGCGACACGCCGCGTTCGGCCGCGACCCGGCGCAGAAGCGCGATGGTCGCGGCGTGCTCGTCCGTTGTCCCATGCGAAAGGTTGATGCGCGCCACATCCATGCCGCTCTCGAGGAGACGCGCCAGCACAGGCTCATCGCGCGACGCCGGGCCCAGTGTCGCCACGATCTTCGTGCGTCGTTGAGGATCGGTCATGCTTCTCCTTCTGTGTCATCGGACGGGGCGGGAGCGACCGCTGCGGCCGCCCCCGCCCCGTTTCAGCCGCTGGGTGTGCAGGTCCTCTACCGCATGTCGGCGAGGATCACCTTGGCGATGTCCGTGTTGTCGAGGTACTTGCCGCGGATCGGGTCCGCCTTCATGGCGGCGGCGCGGAGATCGGCTGCGCCCTCGCCCCTGGCGAAGAACGGGATCAGCGAGTTGGTGTGGTCACCGCTGTTGGACTGCATGCCGGGGGTGACGTCCTCACCGTTGTTGACGAGTGGCGTCCACGTGCCGTTGCCACCCGGGACGCCGCTGCCGGGACCCCAGAGACAGCCGGTCTCGTGGTCGCCGGTCACGATGACGAGCGTCTCGTCCCAGTCGCTGTTGCGCTGCACCCAGCGTACCACCGCCTCCACGGCCTTGTTGAAGTCGATCTGCTCTTCGATGGCGCGGCCGGGCTGATTGGCGTGGCCGGCCCAGTCGACGGCGCCACCCTCGATCATCAGGAAGAAGCCCTTGCGGTTGGCGTCAAGCACGTTGAGCGCACTCTTGGTCATGGTGGGCAGGTCACGAAGGCCCACGCTCGTCGCTCGACGATCCGGCTGCAGCGGGGGCGCGCCGCCCCAGTCCGGTCTGCTCAGCCGCGAGGCAGGTGGACGCGGAAGGTGCTGCCGCGGCCGATCAGGCTGTCGACCGAGACGCGGCCGCCGTGGATCTGGGCGACGTGTTTGACGATCGCGAGACCCAGGCCGGTACCGCCGAGGTCGCGACTGCGCGCCTTGTCGACGCGGTAGAAGCGCTCGAAGAGCCGCGGGAGATGCTCGCGCGCGACGCCTTGGCCCTCGTCGGTGACGCTCACGACGACCTCGTCGCCCCTCTCCTCGAGCGTGACGACGACGGTGCTGCCTTCGCTGCTGTACTTCACCGCGTTGTCGATGAGGTTGACCACGGCCTGCTCCAGCAGGGGTGGGCTCACGCGCGCCAGGAGACGCCCGGGGCAGTCCTCGCGCAGCTCGATGCTCTTGGCCTCCGCCTTGGGGCCGCAGACCTCCAGCGCGACGGCGACCACGTCGCAGAGGTCGGCTTCCTCGAGCTGCAGGAGCGGGCTGTCACCCGACTGCTCCAGGGTCGAGAGCGCCAGGAGGTCCTCGATGATGGAGTTCAGGCGGTCCGCCTGCCCCGCGATGATGCGCACGAAGCGGCGAGCCGCCGCAGGATCGTCCAGCGCGCCGTCCTCGAGGGTCTCGGCGAAGCCCTTGATGGAGGTGACCGGCGTCTTGAGCTCGTGGGACACGTTGGCGACGAAGTCGCGCCGCACCGCCTCGAGCCTCTTGAGGCGCGTCACGTCGTTGAGCACGACGACGGCGCCCACGTCGTCTCCGTCGTCGTCCCCGTGCAGCAACGTGCCGTTGGCCTGGAGGTTGCGCTCCTCCGCACCGACGCGTATCACGATGTCGGCCTCGACCGGTCGGTGGCCGTCCAGCGTCTGCGCCACCACGTGCTGGAGGTCGGGGTTCCGGACTACCTCCTGGATCGCCTTGCCCTCGGCCGACGCGGGGTCGGTGTCCAGGAGGCGCGCGGCGGCGGCGTTCACGGCGATCACCCGCTCGTCGATGTCGACGGCGAGCACGCCCTCGACCATGCTGGCGAGCACCGCCTCGCGCTCGTTGCGCTCATGGGTGAGCCGGCGCAGCTTGTCGTCCAGCTGTTCAGCCATCCGGTTGATGCTCTCGGCCACGGACGCGAACTCCTCGACGCGCGGCACGGACAGCTTGTGCGCGAAGTCCCCTGCCGCAAGGCGCTCGGCGCCGACCTTGATCGCGCGCATCTGTCCGCTGATGCGCCGGGACACGGTGAGGCCGATGATCGCGGCGATCACCGCGACGACGATCGCGCTCACGGCGATGCTGCCGTAGAGGGAGGCGAGCGCGTTGTTCACGCGGGTGAGGGGGACGGCCGTACGCACGACGGTCGTGAGACGGCCGTCTTCAGTGACGGGGATGGCGACGTACATCATGTCCTGCCACAGCGTCCTGCTGTACCGGATAGCGCGGCCAGGCCGTCCCTGGAGGGCCGCGAGGACCTCGGGACGGGTGGCGTGGCTCTCCATCTCCACCGGGTCGGAGTCCGAGTCGGCCAGGACTTCGCCTCTGCCATACCCCGGCCGGTCCACGGCGATGAGCGTGATGCGCGTTCCCGACGAATCGCCGAGCCGACGCACGAGCGCCTCGAGCTCCTCCGGCGTGTCGGCGAGAATGGCCGGGAGGATCTGCTCGCGCACGAGCGCCGCCCGCGCCTGCAACTCGCGCTCGGTGTGGTCCACGTAGAAGTCGCGCACCGAGCGCACCGCGTAGAAGCCGACCGCGGCGGTGCACAGCACGACGATGACGAGGTAGGTGGCGAAGACACGCCAGAACAGCCGCGGTCTACGCATGGCTCACTGGTCCTGCAGGCGATACCCCACGCCGCGGACCGTCTCGATGTAGGCGCCGCAGCAACCGAGCTTGCGGCGCAGCGAGACGATGTGCACATCGACCGAGCGGTCGGTCACGAAGCGGTCGTTGACGAATGAGTCGTCCCCCTGGGCGGCATCGACGATCTGCTGCCTAGTGAACACCCAGCCGGGACGCTTGGCCAGATACAGGAGGATGCGGAACTCGGTGGCGGTGAGCTCCACCGGCTTCTCCCCCACGAGCACCTTGTGCCTGCCGGGATGGATGGTGAGCTCCTTGATGTGGACCGTCGCTTCGTCGTCGGCGGTCTCGTCGCCGCGGCGGAGCACGGCCCTGATGCGGGCCGTGAGCACCCGCGGGCTGAACGGCTTGGTCACGTAGTCGGAAGCGCCGAGCTCCAGGCCGGCCACCACGTCCGCCTCGCTGCCCTTGGCCGTCAGCATGACGATGGGGATGCCGCGGGTCTTGGCGTCGGACTTCAGCCGCCGGCACACCTCGAGGCCGTCGACGCCGGGCAGCATCAGGTCGAGCACGATGAGGTCCGGTGTCTTGGCGCGCGTCGCCGCCAAGGCGTCCTCACCGGTGGCCACCACCGTCACTCGGTAGCCTTCCTTGTCGAGGTTGTACTTGACGAGCTCGAGGATGTCCCGCTCGTCGTCGACGACGAGCACGTTCTCTCTGGCCACCGTCACATCCGTGTCGTGAGTGCGGGCGCGGGCAGGGCAG
>DASUMX010000338.1:0-9428 GCA_036277455.1 Thermoleophilia bacterium | reverse complement strand
GGCGGGCGCACGACACGGATGACGGTGACCATGAGCGACGACCTCTACGACCTGAACGGACTCGCGGCCTCCCTGCAGGCCGCGCTCGAGCACGAACTGGCGGCCGCCGGGACCAGCGAGATCGTCGCTCCGGCCGTGGAGCTCTCGCTGCCGGCGCGGCCCGAGCACGGCGACGTCACGACCAACGCGGCGCTGGTCACGGCCAAACGCGCCGGGCGCGCGCCGCGCGAGCTCGCCGAGGCCGTGGGCGCCCGCTGGAAGGCCGGCGCCGGCGCCGGCGTCTGCGACCGCTTCGAGGTCGCCGGGCCCGGCTTTCTCAACCTGTTCCTGCGCGACGCCTGGTATCGCGGCGCTCTCGACCGGCTCCTCGCCGAGGGCGGCGACTACGGCCGGGGCGCGTTGCCGGCGGACCGGCGCCAGAAGATGAACGTCGAGTTCGTCAGCGTCAACCCGACCGGGCCGCTGCACGTCGGCCACGCGCGCTACGCGTCGTACGGGGATGCGCTCTGCCGCATCCTCGCCTTCGTCGGCCACGACGTCACCCGCGAGTTCTACGTCAACGACCACGGCACGCAGATGACCCGCTTCGGCCAGTCGCTCGCAGCCCGCTACGGGCAGCGGCTCGGCCTGGACACGCCGGTGCCCGAAGAGGGCTACCAGGGCGAGTACCTCCTGGTCCTCGCCGACGAGCTCATCGCCGCCGTCGGCGACCGCTATCGCGAGGCGCTCGCGGCGGTCGCCCCGGACGTCGAGGCGCTGCCGGCGGAGGTGGTCGGCGAGCTCAGGCTCTGGGGCCGCGACGCCATCCTCGCCCAGTTCCGCGTCACCCTCGAGCGTCTTCGCGTCCCCTTCGACGTGTGGACGCCGGAGAGCAGCCTCTACGCCGGCGACGGCGACCATCGCGGGTTCGGCGGCGAGGTGGGCAAGTCACTCGCAGACCTCGACGGAGAGAGTCTCCTCTACGACGAGGGAGGCGCCTGCTGGCTCGCCACGACCCGGTTCGGCGACGACAAGGACCGGGTCCTCATCCGCCAGACCGGCGACCCGACCTACTTCCTCAGCGACATCGCCTACCACCGCGACAAGATGGACCGCGGGTTCGAGCACATGATCGACATCTGGGGCGCCGACCACCACGGGTACGTGCCGCGCATGAAGGCCGCCTTCACGGCGCTGCCGCCGCACGACCCGGACAAGCTGGAGCTCATCATCGGGCAGCTGGTCAATCTGCTCGAGAGCGGTGAGTCGCGGCGGATGAGCAAGCGCCGCGGCGACATCGTCACGGTGGACGACCTCATCGACGCCATCGGCGTGGACGCGGCGCGGTTCCTGCTCGTCGGGCGCTCTCACGACACGACGCTGGATCTGGACATCGACCTCGCCGTGCAGCAGACCAACCAGAACCCCGTGTACTACGTGCAGTACGCGCACGCGCGCATCTGCAGCATCCTGCGCAACCTGCCCGCCGGGGGGGAGCGGCCGGCGGGCGAAGCCGTCCCGGCCGTGACGGTAGGGCCGCACGAGCGTGCGCTGCTGCAGGCTCTCGCGCGCTTCCCGGACGTGCTGCTGAGCGCCGCGGACACCCGCTCGCCGCACCGGGTGCACGGGTATCTGGGGGAGCTCGCGGCGGAGTTCCACGTGTTCTACCGCCACTGCCGCGTGCTCAGCGACGACGCGGCCGTGGCTGCGTTCCGCGCCGGGCTGTGCACCGCGGTGCGGACCACGCTCGCCGCGGGGCTGGGCCTGCTCGGCGTCGGCGCGCCGGAATCGATGTGAGCCCGAGGGCGGGGACGGCCGCGCGCGGCCGTCCCTCCGCGCTCAGCCGCCGTACTGTTGCCGCACCCAGGCGCGCAGCTCGTCGAGCTGCGCGGGCGTGAGGTCCTCGTCCAGCCCGAGCAGCATGGAGACCGCGGTGCCCGTCTGATCGGCGATCAGCTTGTGCACCACGCTCTCGAGCACCGTCTGCGCCACCTCACGGCCGGGGATGGCGGGCTTGTAGACGTAGGCGATGGCGGACTTGTCCTGCTCGAGCAGGTGCTTCTTCACGAGGTTGTTCATGACCGTCATGACGGTCGTGTAGGCGATCGTCCGCCGCTCGCGCAGCGTCTCGTAGACGGCGCGCACCGTCGTCACCTGCTTCTCCCAGACGACCGCCAGGATGTCGGCCTCGAGAGAACCGATGCCGGTGAAGGGTGCGCCTTTGGTGCTGCGCAGCCACTTCGGTCTTGCCTCCTCCATCACGACTCCCTTGCCGTGCGCGTGTGCGTACGCCGCGCCGCCCGCCGCGCTGTGCAGTACGTATGACAAGGTACGTATTCCCATTCAGCACAAACTCACGCCCGTGGCGTAGACTGATGTCCTCCCGACAGCGGTGACGATCGTCGGGGTGGAGGGGCAGTGACGAAACACATCGATTTGCTGCGAGATCTCTGTCTCGCTCCGGGCCCCACGGGGTTCGAGGCGGCGGCCCAGGAGGTCTTCCGCCGCCGCCTCGCGCCGCTCGGCAAGGCCTCGGGCGACCCGCTCGGCAACGTCTGGCTGAGCGTTGGTCCCGACGACGGCCCGCTGGTCGCCGTCGTCGCGCACGCCGACCAGATCGGCCTGATCGTCACGTATGTGGACGAGCACGGGTACCTGTCTGTGGAGCGGATCGGCGGCGTGGCGCCGCTGCTGGTGCCCGGGCGGCACTTCGTGGTCCACGGTCGCGGCGGACCCGTCCACGCGGTGGGCGGGCGCAAGCCGAGCCACATCATCCCGGAGGAGGAGCGCCGAACGGCGCCGGAGCTGCACGAGCAGTTCCTCGACATCGGCGCCGCCGACCGGGAGACCGCGCTCGCGCGCGTGGCGGTCGGCGACCCCGTGACCTTCACGCCGGACTTCCTCGAGCTGTCCCCCGGCGTGGTCGCCACGCAGGCGCTCGACGACCGCGCCGGCATGTACGCCGTCGCCCGCGCGCTCGAGACGTACGCGGCGGAGCCCGGCTCCGCGCGGCTCGCGGGCTTCGCCACCGTCCACGAGGAGACCACGTTCATGGGCGCCAGGGCGCTCGCCCTGCGGCTGCGGCCGGACATGCTCATCGTGCTCGACGGGGACTTCTGCAGCGACACCCCGGCGGCGGACGCGAAGCAGCTCGCCGGTGACGTCCGCCTCGGTCGCGGGCCGGTGCTCGGTCGTGGCGCCGGCAGCAGCGAGCCCCTGGTGGCGCTCGCCCGCGAGGTCGCGGCCGCCGAGGGCATCCCGGTGCAGGTCAAGGCGTTTCCCGGAGAGACCGAGACCGATGCCGACGAGCTGATGGCCGCCGGCGTGTGTGCCACGCTCAGCGTCGGCCTGCCCCTGCGCTACATGCACTCGCCGTTCGAGGTCGCGTGCGTCGACGACCTGGAGGCGGCGGCGCGCCTGGTGGCCGCGCTGGCGCGCCGGGCCGGAGAAGAGGGCTCTGCGGAAGACACGGCGGTGACGACCCCGGAGGTGGGCGCATGAAGCTGTTCATCGCGATCGATCTCGAGGGCATCTCCGGCGTCGTCTCCGAGGCGGACACGGCACGGGAGGGCGCGGCGGCGCGGCGCGCCCGCGACCACATGCGCGGCGACCTCGACGCCGTCCTCGAGGGCTGCGCCGCGGCCGGCGCGTCCGAGGTCGTCGTCTGCGACGCGCACGACGACGGCCGCAACCTCGACCCGGCCGGGCTCCCGGACCACGTGACGCTCATCGGCGGGTCGCCGGCGCCCGGCAGCATGCTCCAGGGGCTGGCTCCCGACTGCGACGGCGCCCTCTTCGTCGGCTACCACGCCAGGGCGGGGACGCCCGCGGCCGTGCTCGAGCACACCTGGAGCTACAAGGTGTTCTCGGCCTCGGTGGGCGAGCTCGAGGTGGGCGAGTTCGGCCTCGCCGCCCTGCTCGCCGGCCACCTCGGCGTGCCGGCGCTGTACCTCTGCGGAGACGACAAGGCCGCCGCCGAGGCCTTGGCGCTCGTACCGGGGATCGCCACCACGGTGGTCAAGACGGGCGTGCGCCGCGAGGCGGCGGAGTTCGTCACGCCGGAGGCGGCGCGCGCCCGCATGCGCGCCGATGTGGAGGCGGCGCTGCGCTCGAGCGCCTGGCCGCCGCCGCTCGTCTGGAGCGGTGACCCGCTGCGGCTGACCTTCACGCGGGTCACGTTCTGCGACCTCGCCGAGGCGTGCCCGGGCGCCAGGCGGCTGGACGGGCGCACGCTCGAGGTCGGCGGCTCGTCGTTCGCCGATGTCTACGCCGGGTTCCTCGCCTGTCTGCGGCTCTCGGAGGCGGAGGGATAGGCGCCGGAAGCGGCGCGGGCGCGGCTTGCGGGCCCGCCGCCGCTATGGTCAGATAGTGCCCTCGAGCGGATGTGGTGCAGCTGGTAGCACGTCAGCTTCCCAAGCTGAAGATCGCGGGTTCGAGCCCCGTCATCCGCTCCAAGCCCATCCTCCGTGCCCCGGTCGCCGTCCGTCGGACGTCCTCTTGACCAAAGTCAGGATGCCCTGACGCCGCTGCATAGGGTATCCTAATGACGAGCCTGGGGCGTGCCTGCGCAGAGGATCCGCCCCGCCGACCGTCACAGACTGGAGTCGCACCGTGGCCACACGCACGCAGAGCGTTGAGGAGTACCTCGAGGCCATCTTCAAGCTGCAGCGCGGGCGCGATCCGGTCACCGTCAAGCGACTCGCGTCCGAGCTCGCCGTGGCCCCGCCGTCCGTCTCCGAGATGATCGGCCGTCTGCGGGCCGCAGGCCTCGTGGAGGAGCCCGGCGAGGAGCGCGGCATCGCGCTCACCGAGGCCGGGTCGGCCGAGGGCGCGTCGCTCGTGCGGCGGCACCGCCTCAGCGAGCGCTTCCTGGTCGACTATCTCGACATGCCGTGGGACACGGTGCACGAGGAGGCCTGCAAGTTCGAGCACGTGCTCAGCCCCGAGGTGGAGGCACGTCTCGCCGAGCAGCTCGGCAACCCGCTCACCTGCCCCCATGGGCACGCCATCCCCGGCGAGGACGGCTCGCTCGCCGACGAGGAACTGCGACCGCTCTCGGGACTCGAGCCGGGGGAGGCGGCGGTCATCGGCTGCATCGCGGAGGAGAAGAGCGATCTGCTGCGCTATCTCGCGTCGCTCGGGCTGCTCCCGGACACGCCCGTGAGCGTCGAGAGCGTCGCGCCGTTCAACGGGCCGCTGCTCGTGCGCGTCGGCGGCGCTCAGTACGCCCTCGGCCGCGAGGTGACCGACAAGATCATGGTCCGCGGCTGACGTCCGTGGCCACCGCGTACCACCCCAGGCGCCACGAGGTGGTCGACGCGCACGGCGCGGACCGGCCCGTGGTCGTCTGCCTGGCCGGCAATCCCAACGTCGGCAAATCCTCCCTGTTCAACGCGCTCACCGGCGAGTCGCACGAGACCGCGCACTGCGCCGGCGTGACCGTCGAGGCCTGCTCCGTCTGCGCGCGCTGGGACGACCGGCGCATCGAGGTCGTCGACCTGCCGGGGAGCTACGCGCTCGACGGGCTGGGTGAGGACCAGCTGGCGGCGCGGCGGGCGGTGCTCGACTGGCGCCCGGACGTCGTCATCGCGGTGGCCGACGCGACCAACCTGGCGCGCAGCCTCTACCTGCCTCTGCAACTGCTCGACCTGGGGTACCGGGTCGTGGTGGCGCTCAACCTCTCCGACGAGGCGCGGCGGCGCGGGCGGATGCCGGACGCCGAGGTGCTCTCGCGGGACCTCGGCGTCCCCGTTGTGGCCACCGTGGCGCCGCGCGGCGAAGGCCTCGCCGACCTCGAGGCCGCCGTGCTGCGGGTCGTCGCCGGCGGCGGCCTCGGCGAGACCGCCGGCACGCCGCTGCCGCCCGACGTCGAGCAGCGCGTCGAGGAGGTGGCGCTGCACATCGCCGCGCAGTCCGACGATGGGCTGCACGCCCCCGGCGGTCTCGGCGCGCGCGCGGCCGCCCTCGCCGTCCTCGAGGGCGACGAGGACGTGATCCGCGCCGTCGGCCTCACCGAGGGCGGCTTCCTCACCGACGCCGACGAGGGCCTCGCGCTCGAGATCTCCAAGGCGCGGCACGCGGAGGCGCGGGCGCTGGCGGCGGCGGCCCAGGACACCCGCGCCGCCGCCGACCGCTGGTGGCGGCTCACCACCGCGCCGCGCACCGGCGTCCCCATCCTGCTCGGCGTCATCGCCGCCGTGTTCGCCACGCTGTTCATCGTCGGGGACCTGCTCGCGCGGGCGCTCACGGCGCTCTGGACGGCGTGGATCTCCCCGCTCGTCACCGACGTCGTGACCGCCATCTTCGGCGACGGCACGCTCGGCAGGGTCGTGCTCTGGGGCGTGGACGGGGGCATCCTGGCGACGCTCGCCGTCGGCATCCCCTACATCCTCACCTTCTACTTCATCCTCGCATTGGTGGAGGACACCGGGTACATGAACGCCGCCGCCTTCCTCAGCGACCGCGTCATGCACCGCATCGGGCTCCACGGTCGGGCGATCATCCCGCTCATCGCCGCCGGCGGCTGCAACGTGCCGGCGATCATCGCGACCCGCTCGCTGGGCAACAAGCGCGAGCGCACCATCGCCGCCGTGCTCGCCACGCTCACGCCCTGCAGCGCGCGCACCGCCGTCATCATCGGCGCCGTCGCCGGCGTCGCCGGCTGGCAGTACGCCCTGCTCACCTACGCCGTCCTCATCGTCGTCATCATCCTTGCCGGCCTCGGCTTGAACCGGCTGATGCCCGGCGACAAGGGCGTGCTGGTCATGGAGATGTTCCCCTTCCGCCGCCCGGTGCTCCGTCAGGTGGCGCGCAAGACGTGGCGGCGCTTCCGCGAGTTCGTCTGGGACGCAGCCCCCATCATCCTCCTGGGCAGCATGGCGCTCGGGCTGCTCTACGAGACCGGCTGGGTGTGGGAGCTGGGCACCATCCTCGAGCCCATCGTGGAGGGCTGGCTCTTGCTGCCGATGGTCGCCGGGCTGACGCTGGTGTTCGCGGTGCTGCGCAAGGAGCTCGCCCTGCAGCTGCTGCTGGTGTTCGCCGCCGTGCAGGCCGGCGGCGCGGTGGTCAGCATCTCTTCGTTCATGACCACCTCGCAGATCGTCACCTACGCGATCGTCAACGCCCTCTACATCCCGTGCGTGGCGACGATCGCGGTGCTGGGGCGCGAGCTGGGGTGGCGGCGCACGGCGCTCATCTGCACCGGCACCGTCGTGCTCGCGCTGCTCGTGGGCGGCATCGTCGCCCGCGTCCTGCCGCTGTTCGCCTGACGGCGCCCTCAGTCGCCGTCAGGCGCCGTTCGCGAGCACCCAGTCGATCGTCGCCCGCGCCACGTCCGCCGAGCGCCCGGGCCCGTGGTGGCCGCCCTCGTCCAGCCGGATGAACCGCGTGGGCGGCGCCAGGACGGCGGCGAGCCGCTCGCTGTGGGCGAACGGCACGGCGTCGTCGTCGCGCGCGTGCGCCAGGAGCACGCGCGGCAGCCCGCGCGCCGCGGCGACCAGGTCGAGACTCTCGAGGAACGGCCGCAGGGCGACGGCGTCGAAGCGGCCCGAGTACTCGCGGCCCTGCGGGCCGCCCGGCGCGGCGCCCGGGTCGTCCTCGAGCTCGTCCAGCCCGGCGAGGAGCGATGCGCCGTCCGCCGGGCAGAGCAGCACCAGCGAGCGGAAGAGACCGGGACGGGCGCGCGCCGCCAGCAGCAGCATGCAGCCCCCCATGCTGGCCCCGCGCGCCGCCAGCCACGGCGCGCCGGACCACGCGAGCAGCCGTTCGCCTGCGGCGACGGCGTCCCGCCAGCCGTCCGGCCCCATGGCGCCGTCGCTCTCCCCGTGGCCGCGGAAGTCGAACGTGAGCGCGGCCAGGCCCGCCGCTGCCGCCTGCTCACCCATGAGCTCGTGGTTCTCCTTGCGGCTGCCGGCGCCGTGGCACACGAGCAGTGCGCCCTGCGGCGGGCCGGCGGGCCGGAAGAGACGACCGGCCAGCGTGAGGCCATCCGACGCGAACGCCACGGGTTCCGGCGGCGGCGGTGTGGCTGAAGGGGATGGCGCCATCGCGGCCGAGTTTAGCGAACGGGAGCGGTGTGATGTACTACCCTCCCACCCTTTGACGGAGGTCTCATGCACGAAGTGAACGTCGGCCACAAGACGCTGGCCGACTACCGGAGCATCGTCCCCAAGGACCTGATGACCGAGATCGACGAGCTCGGCGAGCGGCTCAAGGGCCGCCAGGTCCTGCACGTCAACGCCACCGCCTTCGGCGGCGGCGTGGCCGAGATCCTGTACACCCTGGTGCCGCTGGTCAGCGACGTCGGGCTGGAGGCGCACTGGCAGATCCTGACGGCGCCCCCCGAGTTCTTCAACGTCACCAAGAGCTTCCACAACGGGCTGCAGGGGCACGCGGTCGACTTCCCGCCGGCCTCGCGCGCCCTCTACGAGGACGTCTGCCGCGCCAACGCCGCCGAGCTCACGCGGCCCTACGACTTCGTCGTCATCCACGACCCGCAGCCGCTCATGATCCGCGACTTCGTCTCGCTCAGCCAGGACCGCTCCACCTGGTGGATCTGGCGCTGCCACATCGACACGTCCACGCCCGACCAGGCGCTCTACGACTACCTGGTGCCGTCGATCAACCGCTACGACGCGGCCGTCTACACGCTGGCCGACTACGTGCCCCCGGGCCTCACCGTCCCCGTGCGCGAGATCGCCCCCACCATCGACCCGCTCGCGCCGAAGAACATGCAGCTCTCGGCCGAGGACGCCACCTACATCGTGCGCCAGTTCGGCATCGACGTGGAGCGCCCGCTCCTGCTGCAGGTCTCCCGCTTCGACCCCTGGAAGGACCCGCTGGGGGTGGTCGACGTCTACCGCGCCGTCAAGGCGAAGCACCCGGACGTGCAGCTCGCGCTCATCGGCTCCATGGCCAGCGACGACCCGGAGGGCTGGGACTACCTCGAGCGCGTCATCGCCTACGTGGGCGGCGACCCGGACGTCTTCATCCTCTCCAACCTCGACAACGTCGGCTCCGTGGAGATCAACGCGTTCCAGAGTCACGCCGACGTGATCATGCAGTAGTCCACGCGCGAGGGCTTCGGGCTCACCGTCACCGAGGGCCTGTGGAAGGGCCGGCCGGTCGTCGGCGGCGACGTCGGCGGCATACCGCTCCAGATCGAGGACGGGGTGACCGGGTACCTGGTGAGCTCGGCCGCCGAGTGCGCCGAGCGCTGCCTGCAGATCATGGCAGAGCCGGAGAAGCACCGGCAGATGGCGCTGCTCGGCAAGGAGAAGGTGCGCCGCGAGTTCCTCACGCCGCGCCTGCTGCGCGACGACCTGCGCCTCTTCGCCGACCTCATGGAAGGTAAGATAGGAGCCTGACCAGCGACGGAGGAGGGCCGGCGTGGAGCGTGTCGATCTCGCGGAACGCCGCCTCGTCGTGGCCGCAAACCGCGGCCCGGTGTC
>DASUMX010000337.1:0-2112 GCA_036277455.1 Thermoleophilia bacterium | reverse complement strand
AGGCTCATCACCACGAGGATGACGTTGCGGCGCGCGAGCACGCCGAACGCGCCGATGCAGAACAGCAGGAACGCGAGCAGCAGCCACCAGTACAGGGCGTTCACGGGCGCTCCTTCTCGCGCGTCGCGAGCACGATCGCGCCGATCATCGCGGCCACGAGCACCAGCGAGACGAGCTCGAACGGGAACACGTAGCGGTCGAAGATGAGCCGGGAGAGCTGGCGCAGCCCCGGCTGCAGCGACGTGTCGCCGATGCGGCCGATGTCGGCCGACAGGGCGACGACGGCCAGGACCGCGGCGCCGACCAGCGCGACCACCGCGGCGACGGCCGTCTGGCGGTTGAAGAACAGCTCCATGCCGCCCGTCTGCACCTCGGTGAGCATGATCGCGAAGATGATGACGATGGAGATGGCGCCGACGTACACCAGGATCTGGATGATCGCGACCAGCGGCGCGTTGAGGAGCGCGTAGGCGAACGCCACCCCGAGGAAGCAGAACACCATCGAGACGGCGGAGTACATGATCCTGCGGAACAGCACCACGCCGAGGCCGCAGATGAGGATCCACGCGGCCACGATGACGAAGAACCAGGGGTGGAAGTCGCCGCCGGGCATCAGGCCTGCTCCTCCGGGTCGTCGAGCGGGATCGGATCGTCCTTCATCGGCTGCCAGACCCAGCCCTGCCCGCGCTCGGCGTCGAGGACGTGCGGCACGAGGTCCTTGACCGTCTCGCGCAGGGTCGCGACCGGGCGCGCCTCGCGCACGTAGAGCGACTCGCGCGACATGGTGGTGCGGCTGTAGCCGGCGAGCTCGAAGAAGTCGGTCTGCTCGAGCGCGTCGTAGGGGCAGACCTCGACGCACTCGCCGCAGAAGATGCAGCGGCTCTCGTCGAGGTCGTAGCTGCCGAGGATGCGCGGGTTGGTCTCGATGGAGCCGGTCGGGCAGGTCTCGGCGCACTTGCCGCAGCTGACGCAGCCGACAAGCTGCAGCGGCAGGTTGTCGGCCGTGCCGACGATGGTGTCGAAGCCGCGGCCCATGTTGTCGTAGCAGCTCGACCCGACCTCCATACGGCAGACGCGCACGCAGCGGCCGCAATTGATGCAGCGGTTGGGCTCGCGCATGATGAAGTCGTGGCGGAAGTCGGCCGGGTAGTCGTGGGCGTCGCCGCCGTGGAAGCGGTTCTTGAACACCTCGTACTCGATGCTGTGGAGCTGCAGGTCGCACTTGCCGTTGGCCGGGCAGTAGCACTGCAGGCAGAGCTCGGCGCCGCGGACGGCCTCGTCCTCGGCGAAGCCGAGCTCGATCTGCCGGAAGTTCGTCTTGCGCTCCTCCGGACCGAGCTTGGGCATCTGGGCCGGCGGGCTCGGGTGCGTGACGTCGGTGGTCATGTCGATGAACACCGGCGGGATCTCGGCCATGCGCGTGATGCGCGGGTCGAGGTCGTTGCGGTCGTTGAGCGCCGTGATGAACGGCGTCGTCCTGAGCTCGGCGAGCGACTGGGCGACCGCGCCCATGTCCTCGCCGCGCAGGTACGCGTCCATGCTCCAGGCGGCCTTCTTGCCCTGGGCGATCGCCTGGATCACGGTCTGCGCGCCGAGCACGGCGTCGCCGCCGGCGAACACGCGCGGGTCCTCCGTCTGGAAGGTCCAGTCGTCGACCGCGATGGTGCGCCACTTGGTGCGCTTGACGCCCTGCTCCTCGCTGGTGCCGTCGAGCTTGGGGTACTGGCCGACGGCGGCGATGACCTGGTCGCACTCGATGACGAACTCGGAGCCCTCGATGGGCACCGGCCGGCGGCGGCCGGAGGCGTCGGGCTCGCCGAGCTCCATGCGCTGCATCTCGATGCCGGTGACCTTGTTCCGCTCGTCGGTGACCACGCGCACGGGAGCGATGAGCAGCTCCAGCTTGACGCCCTCCTCCTCGGCCTCGTCGACCTCGGTGACGTGCGCCGGCATCTCCTTGCGCGAGCGGCGGTAGAGGCACGTGACCTCTTTGGCGCCCTTGCGCAGGCTGGTGCGGCAGGCGTCCATGGCGGTGAAGCCGCCGCCGATGACGGCGACCCTCTCACCGACGTGGACCCGGCCGGTGACCTCGAGCTCGCCGAGGAAGTCGAC
>DASUMX010000336.1:0-3846 GCA_036277455.1 Thermoleophilia bacterium | reverse complement strand
TACCGTCGCGCGTTCCGCGCATTCTGGCGGCAGGAGATGCCGCCGTTCCTTCGCTCCCTCGGCGTGCTGCTTCTGCTTGGACTGGCGATCGCTGCGCTGTACGCGGCCGCCGGCATCATCGCGGTCGCCCTGCTCTTCGTGCCGCTGTTCGCCAGCCAGTACATGTTCAAGCTCCTCGTGCGCGAGCGCGAGCACGTCACTCGGCAGACCGAGCTGAGCGATCAGTACCTCGAGATGAACATCGGCTTGGCCGCCGCAATGGTCGTGCTTCTCGACAGCAAGGACGAGTACACGGCACAGCATTCAGCGGCCGTCGCGATGTACTGTCGCGATATGGCGAACGCCCTGGATCTCCCGGAGGAGGAGGCCGAGGCGCTTCACCTGGCGGGGCTTCTCCACGACCTCGGCAAGGTCGGCGTGCCGGATGCGGTGCTGCGCAAGGCCAACACGCTGGACGAGGGGGAGTGGGAGTTCATCCGCCAGCATCCCGAGAAGGGCGCTGAAGTGCTCTCCCACCTCGCAGCGTACCAGGAGGTGGCGGACATCGTCCGTTTCCATCACGAGCGCTTGGACGGCAGCGGGTATCCCAACGGGATCCACGGCGACGCTATCCCGGAGCTGAGCAAGGTCCTGGCCGTGGCGGACAGCTACCATGCGATGACCTCCGACCGGCCGTATCGCGGCGCGCGCAGCTCCTTCGAGGCGCTCAAAGAGCTCCGGCTCATGTCGGGAACGACGCTCGACGCGACCTACGTGGAAGTGCTCGCCAAGGTCCTCAGGGACAAGGACCTCGCCTATCGCGACGGCAGCTCCACCGACTTCATGGGCGAGTACGAGCGCGGCCGCATCAACCTCCGGCTGCGCGGCCACGCGCTCGCCGACGTCAGCGGTCTCTCCGGGTCGCGACAGGAAGACCCAGCGGCAGGCTGACGAGTACCCTGGCGGTGAGCGCTGCTGCCACCGCCTTCATCACGTCCAGCCACACGAACGGCAGGACGCCCGTCAGGACCGCGGCATCTTTGGTCAGATCCAGCTGCCACGCGAGCCAGACCGGGCCCAGCACGTAGATCGGGACGAGGCCACCAAGCCCAGCGATTAAGAGTCGTCCCAGAGGCCGCTCGCGGTTGCCGGCGATGAGGCCGGAGACGAGGGCTGCAAGGATGAAGCCGATGAGGTACCCGCCCGTGGGGCCGAGCAGGACCCCCAAGCCCGACGTACCTCCGGCGTAGACCGGCGCGACCAGCCCGAGGACCAGGTACGCCACCGCGCTGAGCACGCCCAGCCGAGGCCCGAGCACCATGCCTGCGAGCAGCACGACGTAGACCTGGAGCGTGAAGGGAACGGAGCCGACCGGGATCGCAACGAACGCGGAGGCTGCGAGGATCGCCGTGAAGAGCGCGGCCGTCGCGAGCTCGCGGGCGGTGAGTCGGGGCAATCGTCAACCTCTCTGAGCACCAAAGAGGTGACAATGTACCGGCCTCCCGAGCGGTCGTCAAGCGGCCCGGGAGGCCGGTGACGCGTCAGGGCTGAAGCGTGACGTCACCCGCGTGGAAGCTGCGCACGCGTCGGTGCGGCAGTTCCACGAGCAACGCTCCACGGTCGTCGATGCCCGCCGCCGCCCCGATCACCGGTCCTTGGCGGGTCTCCACGCTGATGGTGCGCGCCAGGAGGTAGTCGCGCTCGCGAAAGGCCGTGAGCGCTCTCTCGAACCCGGAGCGGAGGGCGGCGTGGTAGTGCGCCTCGAGGCTCAGGAGGAGGGTGGCGAGGACATCGCTGCGATCGACCATCTCGCCGCCGGCGATCTTGAGCGAGGTGGCGGTGCGCCGGAGGGCCACCGGCAGCTCGCTGAACTCGGTGTTCACGTTGAGTCCGACGCCGAGCACCACCCAGTCCACCTCGTCCCGCTCGCCCGAGACCTCCATGAGGATGCCTCCCACCTTGCGGTCCGCGATGAAGAGGTCGTTCGGCCACTTGATCGCGACCCGGGCCGGGACGTGCTTCTCGACCGCCTCGGCTGCCGCGGTCGCCGCCACGATGGTGAGAAGGTGCGCCTCGCTCATCGGCAGCGCCGGGCGCAGGATCACGGAGAAGAGCAGCCCCTTGCCGGCCGGCGAGGTCCAGCGCCGGCCCAGGCGGCCGCGGCCGGCCGTCTGTGCCTCGGCCACTACGACCGTCCCCTCCGGCGCACCCTTCAGAGCGAGCGCTTTGGCCTCGAGGTTCGTGGACTCGATCTCGTCGTGATAGCGGAAGGAGTGCCCGAACATCGTGTTCTCGGTCCGTTGCGTGACGTGCCCCATCGAGAGGCGCGCCGGCTCGTCCTCCAACCGGTAGCCGCGCCGCGACACGCCGAGGATGCGGTAGCCGCGCTTGCGCAGCGACTTGACGTGCTTGTGCACAGCGTTGCGCGAGATCCCGAGCACGTCGCTGATGGCCTCTCCCGAGACGAAGTCGTTGCTGTCCCTGAGGATGTCGATGACGGTCTTCTTGCGCTGGCTCATGGCGGCGGACTCGACGTAGGTGACGGAGACTGAAGACTCCATTCGACTTCCTTTCGCTTGCTGGTGCACGGTGCGAAGAGGCTAGTCGTGCGGAATCGGGGGGGAATCATACTCAGGGTTGATTTCCTCACTTCGGCGGGTGGAGATGGAGGCGAGTTTGCTCCTCATGACCTTCGGCGACCAGACCCTTCAGGCGCTGGTACTCGAGGACTGCACCCACGCGCGTGGTCTGATCGAGCTTGCGACGGATATGGTTGATGTGCGTTTTCACGGTCGGGATGGCGATGAAGAGGTCGGCGGCGATCTCGTCGTTGGTGCGGTCCGCCGCCATCAGTTCGAGCACTTCTCGTTCCCTGGGGGTGAGCTCGTTTAGGGCTGAGGAGCCGGCGGATGAGTGGCTTGGAGATGCCGGCCAAGGCGCGTGTGAGAGGTCAGTTCCGCGCGGTCCAGTCCTCCCGTTGCCGGCGCTCATGTGGTCGATCCACGTTCCCACCTGTGATGGGCAGAGCTGGCGCAATGTCTCTGCAGTCTCGGGAAAGAGCCAGTAGTGACTCAGCGCCTCGACGAGCGCCGGTCCAAGGCCGTTGCTACGGTGCCGGCGCAGGATCAAGGCGGCCAGCTCCGGGCGAGGACCGAGCTCCTGCGCGATTAGGTTGATGTGGCCAAAGCGGAGCTGCCTTGGTAGGCACTCCTCCAGCAGGCTGACAGAAGCAGTGGGGTCATCCTCGGAGCCCGCAAGAACCGCTCCGAACAGGAGGCATTTCAGCTCAACGAATCCCACACCAGCGGCCGCCGCAAGCGCTGACAACTCTTGGAGGGTGGCGCGCTGCCCTCCCTCGAGAATGCCTCTCGCCAAAGCAAGATTGGCTCGTGCATTGTAGGCGAGGTAGGGGTCGCGTTCCGCGCCCACGATCTCTGTCGCGAACTGTGACGGGCCCAACGCTCCTTCGAAGTCCCTCAACCTGCGCAGGACGGTCCCCTGATGCATCAGGCAAGAACAGAGCATCGTTGGATCGAGGGCGTCTGAATGCTCACGAAGTCGTTCTAGTCGATGCAGCGCGGCCTCCGTCCTTCCCATCGACGCCTGCAGGAATGCCATGTTGTCCTCGATGTGCGACGTCAGCGTGTCGCCGAAACCATCTGCTGCGGTGGCCGCCTCACTGAGGTGACGAAGCGCCGAATCGTAGTCGCCGAGCGCCATGTCGATCATGCCGTGCGTATTGAGCGATGCAGCGCGCTGAGCGATTGTTCCCTCTTGGTTGTGGCCGTCTCGTATGAGTTCGCGCGCGGCAAAGATGTCGCCACGGTAGAAAGCGGCATGGGCGCGCAGGGCTTGCGCTCGGGCGGC
>DASUMX010000335.1:0-2317 GCA_036277455.1 Thermoleophilia bacterium | reverse complement strand
GATCATCGGGTTGTAGTACCCGTGCGTGTCGAGGAACAGCGTCGGGTGCCACTTGACGATCTGCTGCGCCACGGCCCGGACCTCCGGCTGCGTCTGCACGATCCAGTCGCGGTTGAGGTCGAAGCCGTTGGCGTTCTGCCGCAGGTCGGTGATGCGCCCATCCGGGTTCTGGCAGGCGTTGATCATGACGACGCTGTTGTTGAGGATCCGCCGCGTCACGGCGTCGTTGGAGAACGCCAGCTTCCTGATCAGCATGAGGCCGGCGTCGACGCCGGTGGTCTCGCCGCCGTGGATGCTGTTGTTGATGAACACGGGAATGCGCAGGTCGCCGCCCTTTCTCAGCATCGCGAGGGCGGCCGTCGGGTCCTCCGTCTGGAGGCGGATGAACTTGAGCCAGCGCTGCTTGGCGGCGGGCGAGGCCCACTTCTTCTGGATGGTCACCAGCCACAGCGGATGCCCGCCGGCCGAGGTGGCGAACTGCTTGACGCTGACCCGGGCGCTCCGCTTGTCGATCCGGGTCAGGATCGCCCCGAGATCCGAGTAATAGGTGTAGCTCGGATACGGCTTGGTGGCCCGCTCGCCGGGAATCGCCTGGCGCGGCGCGTACAGGACGGCCGAGGCATGCGGGCGATCGACGCTCATCGCCTTGGACAGCGGCGTGGCTGCCGCCGGGGCCGCGGCGATGAGGAGGACGCTCAGGGCGAGCAGGACGACGACCAGTCTCTTCATGGATCCCCTCCGGAGTTGGATGACCGACCTTGCCTCAGGAGTCTCGCAGGGAGCCGCGGCGCCTACAATACTCCCCGCGGTATACAGAGTATGCAGCCCGCCCGCGTCGTGACCCGGGTTCCCGGCTCAGTACTTGCCGACGAGCTTCCAGATCCAGCGGTGCGGGGCGTGCATGCTCATGCCGGGCTTGTTGTACATCACCGCGCAGTGACCGGTGATCACCTTGAGCCCGCGCTTCTCGGCCTCGGCGAGCGCCTCCGGCGTCTCGGTCATCTGGTGGATCCAGATCCGCTCGACGCCGGCGTCCGCGGCTCTGGCTACCCAGGCGGCCGTCTCCTCCTTGGGGAGCTCCAGGACGGCCGCCTCGACCGGGCCGGGCAGCGCGTCGAAGCCGCTGTAGGCGGCGTCGCCCTCGACGGTGCCGCCGTCCGGGTCCATCGGGTACACGGTCTTGCCCCGCTCCTTGAGGGCGCCGTAGGTGATCTTGGGGTACGGCTTCTTGCTGGCCTGGTGGCCGACGACGGCGTAGCTGCCGGCCTCCCAGAAGCGTTCGCACTCAGACGGCATGGTGTCCCTCCTGTGGTCGTGGCGTGGCAGCGGGCGCGTCCGCGCCTGCTGCCGGCTCGTTCTCGGCGTAGCACTGACCCGGAGCGACGACCTCCGGGTGGCGTCCGGCGGCGCGGAGCGCGGCGCGCACCTCGTAGCAGAGGTGGCACTCGTCGGCGTAGAGCGCGCGCGCCGGGGTGTGGCCGGCGGCTTGGGCGAGAGCCCACGGGCCGCCGGTGAGGATATCGCGGATGACGGGGCGCGCGCGCGGGTCGTAGGCGTCGAGCGCCGCGCGCAGGCCGTCGGGGCGCGGAGCAGCAAGGTCTTCGGGCGCCGGAGGCCCGTCGCCTCCGGCGAACACGTTGCCGGCGCTGACGCCCTGGCACACCTGCAGCTCGCCGTCGGGGCCGATGTGCGCGCGGCCGGGGTCGAGGAAGTCCTCGAAGGGGCAGGTGACGAGCGTCTCGGGCGGCCGGGACGCTCGCGCGGGCGCGAGCGCGACGGCCGCCCGGCCCTTGTGCATCACCCCGCCGACGTCGCCCGAGCAGGCGCCGGGCACGCCGATGTCCGCCGGCGCCCCGACCTCGAGCACGCTCACCGGGATGCCGAGCTCCTGCGCGCCGAGCACGGCGTTGCGCAACTGCTCCTCGTTCGCGTCCTCGACGAAGTAGGCGTAGGACGAGAGCGAGAGATCGGCGATGCCGAGATCGGCGAACGGCGCCAGCCACACCCTGGCGTCGGCGACTGAGGTCGCCCAGAAGCAGTTGCTGACGATGCCGACGTCCAGATCGCGCTCGCGGGCGCGCTGCGCCGCCGCGAGCACGATCGGGTACGCCAGCGTGGGCTCGCCGCCCTCGAAGTACACGTCGGTGACGCCCACGTCCGCCGCCTGGTCGATGACGCTCGTGAGCTGGGCCAGCGTCATCGTCCCGTCCGCGTCCGGCGACCCCCACACAAAGCAGTGGTCGCACGCGTAGGTGCACCGGTACGTGACCAGGAAGTGGATGCCTTCGAGACGGACGGGCATGGCGCCAGTGTACGC
>DASUMX010000334.1:0-3750 GCA_036277455.1 Thermoleophilia bacterium | reverse complement strand
CGAGGCAGGCGATGTCGCAGGCGGGATAGTCGAGGTGGTACGGGCAGCGGTAGCAGGTGGGGAAGGGGACGTTGATCCAGCCGCTCATGAACGGCTCGATGCCGTGGTTGTAGTGGGCGTTGTGCGGGCCCATGGCGCCGGTGCCGTAGTTGCCGCCGTGGAAGCTGCCGAGGAAGGTGATGACGAAGGGGCGGCCGGGCCCGGCGGCCTCGCGCATGATGCGCACCGCGTTCTCCACGACCTCGCTGCCGGTGGTGTCGTACACCACCTTGCAGAGCGGCTTGGGCGCGATCTCCACCAGCTTCTCGGCGAGCTGGTACTGGTGCCAGGTGGTCAGCGACGAGAGGCACTCGGTGCCGTACTCCTTGAGCGCCCCGTGGGCCGCCTCGACGAGCTCGGGGTGGTTGCCGCCCAGGGGAGACGACGCCCACCCGGCCAGCCAGTCGATGTAGCGGTTGCCGTCCACGTCCTCGAGGAACCAGCCGTCCCGGTAGCGCGAGACGAAGTGGCTCGGCGGCCAGGCTCCGATGAGCGACACGCCGAGCATGATGTCCTCACCCCGCTTCATGAGCGCCTGGCTGTTCGGGCCTGGGGGTGGGGTGTGCACGTGCGGGCGCGTCTGATCGCCCATGGCTCTCGCCTCCCTATACCGTCGCCGGGGGCTCGCCCGGCGACCACTCGTAGTTGTCCTTGAGGATCTTGAGGTGCAGCAGGAAGTCGGCCTGCTCGATGCCGGGGATGGTGCGGATGTGGTTGACGAGCACGTCGTGCAGCTCGTCGCGGTCGCGTGCGACCACGCCGACGATGATGTCGACGTCGCCGGCGCAGATGCTGACGTAGTCCACCTGCGCGAGCTCGGCGACCGCCTCGGCCACGGCCTCGATGCGGTCGCCCCGCACGCGCAGGTGGACCTGCGCCCACATGAGGCCCAGGTCCAGCGGGCTGCTGACGGCGACGATCTGGATGACGTTGCTGCGCAGCAGCCGGGCCACCCGCTGGCGGACGCTCGCCTCGGAGATGCCGAGGTCCTTGGCGATGGCGGTGAACGGCCGCCGCCCGTCGCTCTGCAGGTGCCCGACGATGGCGATGTCGGTCTTGTCCAGGGACTGTCTGCGCATGAGACTCCTTTCAGCCACCCCATTGTACGAATGTCGTGATTTGGGCGCCAGAGACGTTGCGATTCCACGCTTGGGGTACCATTACGACCGGACCCAAGGGAGGCTTGTGATGAAGATCGAGCGCAAACCGTCGACCGCGCTGCTCCCGACGCCGGTCGTGCTGTTGAGCGTCGCCGGCCACGGCAAGGAGAAGCCCAACATCATCACGCTCGCGTGGGCGGGCACGGTGTGCTCCGCGCCGCCCATGCTGAGCGTGGCCATCCGCCCGTCGCGGCACTCGCACGGCCTGGTGAACGCGGCGCGCGAGTTCGTCGTCAACGTGCCGCGCGCTGCTCAGCTCGAGCAGGTCGACCTGGCCGGCGTGTGGTCGGGGGCCGAGCACGACAAGTTCGAGGAGCTCGGCCTCACCGCCACGCCGGCCAGTCGCGTCGCGGCGCCGCTCATCGAGGAGTGCCCCGTCAACATCGAGTGCGTCGTCAAGCACCAGCTCGAGCTCGGCGCGCACGACCTGTACATCGCCGAGATCGTCGCCGTGCAGTACGACGAGGACGTCCTCGACGCGCGCGGGCGCGTGCGCACGAAGAAGCTCACGCCCATCGCCTACGTGGAGGGGCAGTACTGGTCGCTGGGGGAGCAGATCGGCTCCTACGGGGCGGCTGCCAAGGCCTCGGGAAGGTAGACTGGCCTCCGTGAGCACCTACATCACCACTCCCATCTACTACGTCAACAGCGAGCCTCACCACGGGCACGCCTACACCACCATCGCCGCCGACGTGCTGGCGCGGCACCACCGCCAGCGCGGAGAGGACGTCTTCTTCCTCACCGGCGTCGACGAGCACGGCACCAAGATCGCCCAGGCGGCCGAGGAGCGCGGCCTCACGCCGCAGCAGCACGTGGACGTCATGGCGCCCAAGTACCGCGCGCTCGCGGCGGCGGTGGGCGCCTCCAACGACTTCTTCATCCGCACCACCGACCCCGAGCACGAGGCGTTCGTGCAGGGGTTCGTGGCGAGGCTCCAGGCCGCCGGGGACATCGAGAAACGCACGTACGGCGGCCTCTACTGCACCGCCTGCGAGGGCTTTTGGTACGAGCGCGACCTCACCGCCGAGGGCATGTGCCCGCAGCACGGCATCAAGCCGGTCTGGCTGGAGGAGGAGAACTACTACTTCCTGCTCAGCCGGTATCAGGACCGGCTGGCCGAGTTCTTCCGCGCCAACCCGGGCTTCGTCACGCCGCGGTCGCGCTACAACGAGGCCCTGTCGTTCATCGAGCAGGGCCTCGAGGACATCAGCATCAGCCGCTCCAGCATCACCTGGGGCATCCCCGTCCCGTGGGACCAGGACCAGGTCATCTACGTCTGGGTCGACGCGCTCATCAACTACCTGAGCGCGCTGACGTACGCGCGCCCCGGGGAGGACCTCACGGCGCGTTACTGGCCGGCGTTCCACTTCCTCGCCAAGGACATCCTCAAGTTCCACGCCGTCATCTGGCCGGCCCTGCTCATGAGCGCCGGCTACGACCTGCCGACCGGGGAGCTCATCCACGGCTACCTCCTGGTTGGCGGCGAGAAGATGAGCAAGACCCGAGGCAACACGCTGGACCCGTTCGCCGTCATCGAGGAGATCGGCGCCGAGCCGCTGCGCTACTACCTCATGCGCGAGGTCACGCTCGGACAGGACGGCGACGTGAGCCTCGAGGGCCTGCGGGCGCGCTACAACAACGAGCTCGCCAACGAGTTGGGGAACCTGCTCAGCCGCACGGCGAGCATGGTCGTCAAGTACCGGGGCGGGGACATACCTCAGGCTGGACCTGAGGGTGAGGCTTTGGCGGCGGTGGCGGCTGAGGGTGAGGCCATGGTAGGGAAGAGCGCGGAGCAGTACGCGGAGCTCAACGTCACCGCCGCGCTCGACACCGTCTGGGAGTACGTGCGGCGCCTCAACCGGCTCGTGGAAGAAGAGGCGCCGTGGAAGCTCGCCAAGGACGAGACCCTCGCAGGCCGCCTCGACGCCGTGCTCAACGGGCTGGCGGCAGGGCTGCGCCTGGTCGCGCTGGCCGTGTATCCCGTCATCCCGCTGACGTCGGTCGAGGTGCTCAGGCGGCTCGGGCAGCCGTGCGGTGACGCCGACCTCCTGCTCGAGAAGGCCTCCTGGAGCGCGCTGACGCCCGCGGCCGTGGTCGCCGGTCCGCCGCTGTTCCCGCGGCTCGAGACCGCCGGCTGAGGCGCCGGCGTGACCGCACGGTCCGCCCCCGCGCCGGACACTCGCCCATGAGCCTCGTCGACGCGCACTGTCACCTCGAGATGATCGCCGACACCGCCGGCGCGGTCGCCGAGGCGCGGGCCTCCGGCGTGGGTCAGATCGTCACCATCGGCATCGACCTCGAGACGTCGCGCGGGGCGGCGGAGCTGTCCGAGTCTCTGCCGGGCGTGTACGCCACCATCGGCCTGCACCCCCACGACGCCCACCGGCTGGACGACGCCACGCTGGCGGCGTTCGAGGAGCTCGCGGCGCGGCCCAGGGTGGTCGCGGTCGGTGAGGTCGGCCTGGACTTCTACCGCGACCTCTCTCCGCGCGACGCGCAGCGCGCCGCGTTCCGCGCCCAGATCGCGCTCGCGCGGCGCGTGGGGCTGCCG
>DASUMX010000333.1:0-3583 GCA_036277455.1 Thermoleophilia bacterium | reverse complement strand
AGGTCTTCCAGGAGACGGAGGGAGAGCCGGTCGTCATCCGCAGGGCCAAAGGTCTCAAGCGCACCTGCGAGACCAAGACGATCCTCATCCAGGACGACGAGCTGATCGTGGGCAACGCCGGGCGCAGGCCGCGCACGGGCGTCCTCGGGCCGGAGATGTCGAACTTCTGGTTCGACAAGGAGATGGACACGCTCTCCGATCGCGCGCAGGACCCGTACCAGGTGGACGAAGACCAGAAGGTCCTCTTCCGCGAGAAGGTCTACCCCTATTGGAAGGGCAAGACGGTCATCGAGCACTGGCTGAAGCGCGTGCCCGAAGACACTCGCGCGTTGGGGTACGAGACGGGCGTGATCGACGTCGAGATCAAGACCGAGTCGGGCCCGGGCGAGATCGCCCTCGGCTACGGTGACATCCTGCTGCCCAGGGGCTGGGGCGGCGTGCGCCGCTGGGCGGAGGAGCGGCTCGCGGCGCTCGACCCGGCCGACCCCGCGAGCGAGGAGAAAGGCTACTTCCTGCAGGCGGTGGTCATCAGCTGTGAGGCCATGGGCATCCTGGCCCGCCGGCACGCGGAGTCGGCGCGGGAGCTGGCGACGACCTCGACGCCCGAGCGCGCCGCCGAGCTCGGGCGCATCGCGGACGTCTGCGAGCGGATCGCCACCGAGCCGCCACGCACCTTCCACGAGGCGCTGCAGCTCATCTGGTTCGCGCAGATGAGCCTGATGATGGAGCTGAACGCGCCCTCGTACTCGCCCAACCGCATGGACCAGTACCTCTACCCCTACTACGAGGCCGACGTCCTCGCCGGCGACGTGTCGCACGACGAAGCGCAGGAACTGCTCGAGTGCCTGTGGGTCAAGCTCGCCGAGCAGTGCTGGATCCTCAACACCAACTGCTCGCAGTACTTCGCCGGCTACACCTGCTTCCAGAACGTCACCGCCGGCGGGGTCAAGGGCGACGGCGAGGACGGGACCAACGCCGTCAGCTACATGATGCTGCAGGCGTCGATGGACGTGCGCCTCAACCAGCCCTCGCTGGCCGTGCGCCTGCACCGCAACTGCCCGGAGGAGTTCCTGCTCAAGGTCTGCGAGCTCTCACGCATCGGCACCGGCTTCCCCGCGATCCACAACGACGAGGTCGGGATCAAGGCGCTCCTGCGCAAGGGCGTGACCACCGAGGAGGCGCGCGACTGGTGTCTCGTCGGCTGCGTCGAGCCCAACCTGCCGGGCAAGCTCCACCAGTGGAGCGACTACGGCCACTACAACTTCGGCTCCGCGGTCGAGTTCGCGCTGTTCAACGGCGAGCACCTCCTGAGCGGCCGCAAGCTGGGTCTCGAGACCGGCGACCCGAACGACTTCGAGACCTTCGAGGAGTTCGAGGCGGCGGTGATGGCCCAGCTCGCCGAGCAACTCCGCCACATCGCCATCCAGGGGCACGTGACCGAGGCGCTGCACCGCGAGCTTCTGCCGTGCGCGCTGGCGTCGGCGCTGATGCTCGACTGCATCGACAACGGCGCCGACCTGCTGCGCGGCGGCGCCCGGTACAAGCGCGGCCCCGGCACGCTCGGCATCGGGCTCTCCGACGGCGCCAACTCCCTGGCCGCCGTCAGGAAGCTCGTCTACGACGAGAAGCGCCTGACGATGGACGAGCTCCGCGAGGCGCTGCGCGCCGACTTCGAGGGCTACGAGCACGTGCGCGACCTCTGCCTCGCGTCGCCCAAGTACGGCAACGACGACGACGACGCGGACCGCTACGTGCGCCACTTCGCCCACCTCGTGGTCGCCGAGCACGACAAGTACGACACGCTCACCGGCGGCAAGATGATGCCGTCCTGGTACCCGGTCTCCTCCAACGTCCCCCAGGGCATGACGGTGGCGGCGCTGCCGAGTGGGCGCAGGGCCGGCAGACCTCTGGCCGACGGCGTCTCGCCCAACCAGGGGACCGACCGGCTCGGGCCGACCGCCGTGCTGCGCTCCGTCGGCAAGTTCCAGCACGAGGACCTCGACGGCGGCACGCTGCTCAACGTCAAGTTCGAGCCGCAGGTCGTGGCCGGGGAGGACGGGCTGCAGCGCTTCGCCGCCTACTTGCGCGGCTTCCTCGACCTGCCCATCTATCACGTCCAGTTCAACGTGGTGAAAGAGGAGACGCTGCGCTGCGCGCAGGCCCAGCCGGACGAGTACCGCTCGCTGCTGGTGCGCGTCGCCGGCTACTCCGCCTTCTTCGTGGAGCTGCACGAGGACATCCAGAACGACATCATCTCGCGCACGGCCAACGCCGCCTTCTGAGCGGTGAGCCTTTCGAGTCACCGCTCCGTTCGGAGCCTGCGGCGGGAATCGACGGGAGGCCGCGTGGAGCAGCCGGGCGTGAGCGGCCGGGTGTTCGACGTGCAGCGCTTCTCGCTGCACGACGGCCCCGGCATCCGCACCGTGGTCTTCCTCAAGGGCTGCCCGCTGCGCTGCGCCTGGTGCGCCAACCCGGAGTCGCAGCGGGCGGCCCCGGAGATCGCCTGGTTCGAGAACCTCTGCGCGCTCTGCGGCCGCTGCGTCGAAGC
Source organism: Thermoleophilia bacterium (assembly GCA_036277455.1). Classification (GTDB taxonomy): domain Bacteria; phylum Actinomycetota; class Thermoleophilia; order UBA2241; family UBA2241; genus CAIXSE01. The sequence goes on along the minus strand of DASUMX010000333.1, from coordinate 1,035 downwards.
CTGTCCGCACGGCGTTGTATGTATCGACGAAGGCCGCGTGCGCACGGACAGGCGTCTCTGCGCGGCCTGCGGCGCGTGCGCCGCCGCGTGCTCGCGAGGGGCGCGGCGCCTCCTGGGCCGTGAGTCGACCGTCGACGAGGTGATGGCCGAGGTGCGCCGGGACGCCCCCTTCTTCCGCCGCTCGGGCGGGGGCGTCACCTTCTCCGGTGGCGAGCCGCTTTCGCAGCCGGAGTTCCTGGTCGAATGCCTGCGGCGCTGTCGTCGCTGGGGCTACCACACCGCCGTCGAGACCTGCGGGCAGGCGCGCTGGGAGGACGTGGCCGCCGTGGCCGAGTCCGCGGACCTGTTCCTCTACGACCTCAAGCAGGTGGATACGGCCAGGCACGAAGAGCTCACCGGTGCGGGCAACGAGCTGATCCTCGCGAACCTGGAGCGGCTGCTCGGCCTGGGCGCCGCCGTGACCGTCCGCGTGCCGGTGATCCCCGGCGCCAACGACGACCGCGAGAGCCTGGCCGCGCTCGCGGACTTCGTCGCCTGCCACCCGGGTGTTCGGAGCGTCGAGTTGCTGCCGTACCATCCTCTCGGGGCGCACAAGTACGACGCCCTGGACCTGGCGTGGGCGGCGTTCGCAAAGCCCGAGCCGGCTCAGCTCGAGGAAGCAGCCGCCTACGTGGCCGGGCTCGCGCGCGGCGTGGACTGCGTGGTCACGCAGGGGCTGGGATGACGTCCGTGGTCTCCCAGGCCGCGGAGGTCGGGCCCGCACGAGACGCCGCGGCCGCGCCCCGGGCGCTGCCGCGGTCCGGCTTCGCGTGGGCGCTGCTGTCCGGGGTCTTCTGGGGCGCCGACGGCGTCGTCCTCGGCGTGGCCCTGGCGATGACGCCCTTCATCGGCGCGGCGGCGCTCGTCGCCCCGCTCGCCATGGCCGCGCTGCACGACGGCCTGTCCACCGGCTGGATGCTGGCCTTCAACGCCGCCACCGGACGCCTGAGGCAGCTTCCACGCAGCCTGCGAAGCCGGCACGGCCTCGTGCTGGTC
>DASUMX010000332.1:0-4743 GCA_036277455.1 Thermoleophilia bacterium | reverse complement strand
GTCGTGACCGGCCACGAACGCCTCACCGGCGTCCGGCCGGGACAGGGTGGTCAGGATCTTGACGGCCGTCGACTTGCCGGCGCCGTTCGGCCCCAGCAGGCCGAACACGGAGCCCGGCTCGGCGGCCAGGCTCACGCCGTCCAGGGCGCGCACGTCGCCGCGGTAGGTCTTCACCAGCCCGCGCGCCTCGATCGCAGTGTCCATCATCCTCGTCCTTCCTCCCGCTCGGCGCCGCCCGTGTCGGGAGCGCCGGTCGACTGGCGTTCAAGCGGAGCTATTGTAGCGCTGATAATTAGATTGTCAAATGATTAGGTTATGGTATCATCACCGCAGCGAACCAAGCTCGCCGCCCGCAGGCCTCCGTTGCGGCCTGCCCCAAGCGTGTCCCCGTCCTGCCGGGAGGTAGTGATGACCGAAGACAAGACAGACAGCGCCGTCCTCGTCGACGAGGTCGGTGTCGAGCTCGACGAACTGCGGCGCGCCGGCGACCAGCTGGACGAGGCCGTGGCGCTCCAGTTCGGCCTCAACCGCACCGACCTCCGCTGCCTCGGTATCCTGTACCGGCGCGGCCGCGTCACCGCCGGCGAGCTCGCCGAAGAGAGCGGTCTGACGCCGGGGGCGATCACCACGGTCCTCGACCGTCTGGAGCGGGGCGGGTACGCCAACCGGGTGCCCGACCCGGCGGACAGGCGTCGCGTGCTGGTGGTCTCCACCGTCGCGACGCGCGAGATCGGGGCGCGAATCCAGGGCGAGGTGGAGCTCGCGTCGCGGCGGCTTCTGGAGGGTCTTGAGACGGCAGAGCTCACGTGCATCCGGGACTTCCTGCGAGGGATGCGCAGCGTGTACGAGGCCCAGATCGCCGCCCTCACAGCTGAGGGGGCCCCCGGTGCGCCTTCTCGCGAGAGCGGCGTCAAGGTCGCGCTCGCGCCCGAGATCGGCGGCGGCACGGACAGACCGGCGCAGAGCTCCGCCCCTCTGGGCAGCGCCTCCGCCGGACGGCTCCAGTTCACCAAGGGCGCCGCGAAGGTCAGCCTCAAGGGCGACCCGGCCCTGAGCGACCTGTATCAGGCCAGCTTCGTCGGACCCGTGCCCGAGATCACCGTCGGCGGCGGCACGGTCGTCGTGCAGCAGCGCCGCCGCTTCCGGCCGTTCGACTGGCGCGCCCAGTCCGCCGACTTCGCGCTCTCGACCGCCGTGCCGTGGGACATCTCTCTGCGGGGCGGCATGTGGAAGCTCTCCGCCGACCTCACGGCGCTGCGTGTCACGAGCCTGGAGGTGACCGGGGGCGCCAGCGACATCGAGATCCGGCTGCCCGCGCCCACGGGCACGGTGCCGGTGCGCGTGAGTGGCGGCGCCAGCAAGGTCACGCTGCTCCGCCCCCGAGGCACGGAGGCTCGGGCCGAGGTCAGCGGCGGGGCGAGCTCACTCGCCTTCGACGACCAGAAGCTGGGCGCGGTCGGCGGCCGCACGGTCCTGGCCTCCGGCGGGTTCGCCGACGCGACCGACCGCTACGAGATCCGCTTCAACGGCGGCGCGAGCCAGGTGACGGTCGGGACCATCTGAGCGGCGGCCGGGGCGGAGGGCCCGCCCCGGCCGCCGCACCGCGCTCGCGTCACCCGTCAGGCCGCGACGCGCAGCTTCTGCTCTTCCTCCGCGCCCTGCGTCGGGACGGCGCCGGCGCGCCGGCTCCGCCTCCAGACGAAGAACGCCGCGATCGCGCCGCCGCCGCCGATCGTCCACATCACGAAGACGATGGGCGCCCCTACGTACGGGATCAACCGGACCAGCTGCGAGGCGATGACCCCGACGGTGACCGCGAGCATCAGGCTGTCTCCGCGGTAGCCGACGAGGCGCAGCAGAGACCTGCCGAAGAACGCGCCGAAGGCGAGGTACCCGAAGAGGAACAGCGCCACCGCGGCGAACAGCCAGGGGATCGCCACGAGGATGCCGATGATCGTCACGACCAGCGCCAGCGTGATCAGCGGGACGATCACCAGGGCGGTGAGCGCCCCCCAGCCGAGCGACGACCAGAAGTGACCCGCGATCCGCTCCTCGGACGCGCGCGTCTGCCGCGGCAGGACGGCGGCGGCGAGCAGCCCCAGCAGGACGAGGAGCACCGTGGACCCCGCCCAGCCGATCAAGGACAGGCCCGCGAACGGGGTGGTGATCGGCTCCCAGAAGCCGGAGGTGAACACATCCCGCACCGCCGACAGCGGCTCGTAGGTGGTGTCGCCGACGACGGCGGCGCCCGGTGCGGACGTCAGCGTGCCGCCGACGACGACGAGTGAGGTGTCGCCGGCGCCGCCGGCCGTACCGACGCGCGCCGACGGCAGCAGCCTCACGTCCGCGCCGATGCCGGCGACGACGTTGCGCACGGTGCCGGCGATGGTCAGGCTGCCGCCGACGACGAAGACGTTGTCCGCCGTGGTGCCGCTCGGGACCGTGACGTCCTGGTCGACCTCCACGATGTTGCCCACCGACTGCTGAGGGCCGGCGGCGCCGCCGGTCGCGGCCCGTACGGGCGGCGCGAGGGCGAGGACACCGAGGAGCGCGAGGACGGCCAGCAGCGCCAGGAGCATCGCCGCCGCGGTTGCCTTGTGTGAGTGGAGGCGGCCGGTCATGCCGCACCTCCTTGCCGGAGATTCGGCGGCGGACCCCGCCCGTGGGCGCGATCCCCGCCCAGATGCAGTCCGGCTTCCCCCCGCCGCGAAGGCGTAACCGTTGCCCGCGGCGCAGGCGTGGGCCCGCCGCGAGCCGCTACACGGCGCCGCCGCGGCCGATGCTGCGCGGCAGGATGATCGTCTCGTCGCGGCCGGGGCCGACGGCGATGAACTTCACCCGCGTCTTGGTGACCTCCGCGATGTACTGGACGTAGTCGCGGGCGGCCTGCGGGAGGTCCTGCCAGGTCTCGCAGTCGCGGAGGTCCTCGGTCCAGCCGGGGAGCTCCTCGTAGAGGGGCTTGGCGTGGTGGAAGTGCGTCTGCAGCAGCGGGAACTCGTCCAGCACCCGGCGCCCGGCCTTGTACCGGGTGCACACCTTGAGCGTGTCCATGCCGGTGAGGACGTCGAGTTTGGTGATCGCGAGGTGCGTGATGCCGCTGAGGCGCACGGCGTACTTGAGCGCCACGAGGTCGAGCCACCCGCAGCGGCGCTCGCGCCCCGTCGTCGTGCCGTACTCGTGGCCGATGTCGCGCATGGCGGTCCCCACCTCGTCGAAGAGCTCGGTAGGGAACGGCCCCTCGCCGACGCGCGTCGTGTACGCCTTGGCGACGCCGATGACGTGGTCGATGCGCGTGGGGCCGACGCCGGCGCCGGTGCACGCCGCGCCGGCGATCGTGTTGCTGCTGGTGACGAACGGGTAGCTGCCGAAGTCGATGTCGAGCAGCGCGCCCTGGGCGCCCTCGAAGAGGACGTGCTTGTTCTCGTCGAGCGCCGTGTTGACGAGCAGGCTGGCGTCGGTGATGAACGGCTCGAAGCGCTCGCTGTAGCCGAGCAGCTCGTCCGTCACCTGGTCGGGATCGAGCACGCCGATCTCGTAGCGCTGCAGCAGGAAGTTCTTCTCCTGCAGCGCCGTCTTGACCTTGCGCCGCAGGATCTTCTCGTCGAGGAGGTCCTGCACGCGGATGCCGATGCGCGTGTACTTGTCCACGTAGCATGGGCCGATGCCGCGGCCGGTGGTGCCGATCCGGTACTTGCCGAGCTGCTGCTCGTTGGCGCCGTCCAGCAGCAGGTGGTACGGCATGATGAGGTGGGCGTCGCCGCTCACGCGCAGGTTGTCGCCGCTGATGCCGCGTCCGCGCAGCGCCTCGAGCTCGCCGAAGAGGATGTGCGGGTCGATGACGACGCCGTTGCCGATGACGCAGGTCTTGGCCTCGTACAGGATGCCGGAGGGGATGAGGTGGAACTTGAACTCCTCGCCGTCCCGGACGATGGTGTGGCCGGCGTTGTTGCCGCCCTGGAAGCGCGCGACCACATCGGCCTTCTCGGCCAGCAGGTCGGTGATCTTGCCTTTGCCCTCGTCGCCCCACTGGGCGCCGACAACGACGGTGCCGGGCACGGTGTCTCCCTCCGTCTCGCTTGACTGCTTCGGCCGCCGGAGGGGCTCGCGACACGACGTGCGAGGCTCAGCGGCGGCCGAGGGGTGGTGAAAAAAGAAGGCAGGTCCCTTGTCGAAATCATAGCGGCGGGACGCCCCCTGTACAATCGTGGCGGAGGTGCGATGTACGAGATCCTCGACGAGACGCTGGAGCAGCTGGAGGCCGGGCGCGCGTTCGCCCTGGTCACCCTGGTCGCCGACCAGGGCTCCACGCCGCGCGCCGCCGGCGCGGAGATGCTGGTGCGCGACGACGGCTCCATCGCCGGCAGCATCGGCGGCGGGCTGATCGAGCACACGATGATGACCGCCGCCGCGACGGCGCTCGCCGAGCGGCGTTCGCGGCGCGAGCGCGCGGACCTCGGCGGCGAGGACCTCGCGAGCGGCGAGAAGATGGTCTGCGGCGGCGCGGCGGACGTGCTGATCACCTTCGTTCCGCCGCGGGACGCGGAGCTTCTCGCGGTGTGCCGCGCCCTGAAGGATGCTCGCGACGCGGGGCGCCGCTCCTGGTACGTGACCGTGCCGCCCGCCGGCGACGACGCCGGCTCGTTCGCCCGCCCCGTCGAGCACTGCCTGCTGGCGGAGAGCGGCGAGCTCGCCGGCGCCGCGGTCTGCGAGGCGGCGACGCTGCGCCGTCTCACGGCCGCCGCG
>DASUMX010000331.1:0-6229 GCA_036277455.1 Thermoleophilia bacterium | reverse complement strand
CAGCGTGACGATCTCGCCGGCGCGGATCTGCAGCGAGACGCCCTTGAGCGCCTCGATGTTGCCGTAGAAGACGCGGATGTCCTCGACGTCGAGAACGACCTCGGCGGCGCCAGGCGGCGCGCCCTTCGCCTCGTCGGCCGTCACGCGCTCTTCCCCAGGTACGCCTCGATGACCCGCGGGTCGCGACGCACTTCGTCCGGCGACCCTTCGGCGATCTTCTCGCCGTGGTCGAGCACGACGACGCGGTCGGAGATGCCCATGACCACCTTCATGTCGTGCTCGATCAGGATGATGGTCATGCCCTCGTCACGGATGCGCCGGATCAGCCCCATGAGGGCGGCGGTCTCCTGCGGGTTCATCCCCGCCGCCGGCTCGTCGAGGAAGAGCAGCGTGGGCTCCGTCGCGAGCGCGCGGGCGATCTCGAGACGCCGCTGCGAGCCGTAGGGCAGGTTCTTGGAGAGCTCGCCGCCGTGCCCGGAGAGGCCGACGTAGTCGATCAGCTCCAGGCTCGCGTCGCGGACCGCCTTCTCCGTGCGCTTCGCCCCGGGGGTACGCGCGATGACGCGGAGCATGTTGGTGTGCGATCGGCAGTGCCGGCCGACCATCACGTTCTCGAGCGCCGTCATCTCGTTGAACAGGCGGATGTTCTGGAAGGTGCGCGCGATACCGAGCTTGGTGACCTTGGACGGCAGCAGGCCGGCGATGTCCCGGCCCTCGAAGCGGATGGCTCCGGACGTGGGCGGATAGACGCCGGTGATGGCGTTGAAGAGCGTCGTCTTGCCGGCTCCGTTGGGGCCGATGAGGCCGACGATCTCGTTCTCGCTCGCGTGGAAGTCGACCTTGTTGACGGCGACGAGGCCGCCGAACGCCTTGACGAGCTGCGTCGTCTCGAGCACGCGCCTGGGGGAGGGAGCGGCGGCCCCGGCGGCGACCGCCGCCGCGTCACTAGTGGCCGGCATCGGACCACACCTGCCGCTCGTGCTCGGCCTCGCTCTTGCTCCCCGGCCGCATCTCCAGCTTGACGCGCAGCGAGCCGAGCAGGCCCTGCGGCCGGAAGACCATGAGGAGCACCAGGACGAGACCCATGGCGATACCGCGGGTCTCGGGATGCGTCTGGACGAAGGTGAAGTCGCGCAGCCACTCCTGCAGACCGATCCAGATGGTGGCCCCGAGCACCGGCCCGGCGATGTTGCCCATGCCGCCGAGGACCACGAGGCTCAGGATGAGGAACGACTCCATGAGCATGAAGCTGCTCGGCGAGATGTAGTTGAGGTAGTGGCCGAAGAACACGCCCATGGCGCCGGCGAAGAAGGCGCCCGTCGCGTACGAGAGGAGCTTGTAGCGCGACGTGTGGATGCCCATCGCCTCCGCGGCGATCTCGTCCTCGCGGATCGCCGTCCAGGCGCGGCCGATGCGCGAGCGCACGATCCGCGAGATCGCCCACAGCGAGACCAGGGCGATCGCGAGCCCGAGGAAGTAGAGGCTGAGCTGCGTGCTGAACTCGTAGCCGAAGAGCGCCGGCTTGGGGATCCCGGTGATGCCGGAGGGGCCGCGCGTCAGGCCGACCCAGTTGTTGGCGACGATGCGGATGATCTCGCCGAAGCCCAGCGTCATGATGGCGAGGTAGTCGCCGCGGACGCGCAGCGTCGGGTAGCCGATCAGCACGCCGGCGACCGCCGCCATCAGGCCGCCGACCAGGAAGTTGACCCAGGTGAGCCACCAGTAGTCGTCGATGTCGACGCCGAACCTCACCTTGAGCACCTGGTTGAAGATGATCGCGGTGTAGTACGCGCCGATCGCGTAGAAGGCGACGTAGCCGAGGTCGAGCAGGCCCGTGAAGCCGACGACGATGTTGAGGCCCGACGCCAGCACGATGTAGATCACGACGACCGTCATCAGCGTGATCCAGCGGTTGGAGCCGACGAGGAACGGCAGGACGATCGCCAGCGCGAGGAGACCCAGGAGCAGCGCGCGCTGCCAGCGCGGCGTGCCGTCGCCGGTCAGGGCCGAGGCGATGGGGTTCAGGCGTGTCTGCGGGCGCTCCGGTCCTGCCGCATCGTCGTTGCGCGTCGGGTCGCTCATGTCACGCCTTCTGCGAGACGGTGGAGCCGAGCAGCCCGGACGGCCGGAACGACAGGATCAGGATCAGGATGACGAAGGCGAAGGCGTCGCGGTACTGCGAGCCCATCGGCAGGTAGGCGGAGCCGAGCGCCTCGATGACGCCGAGCAGCAGCCCGCCGAGGAACGCGCCGGGGATGTTACCGATGCCGCCGAGCACCGCGGCGATGAACGCCTTGAGGCCGGGGTTGAAGCCCATGAGCGGCCACGCGGCGTGGTAGACGCCGCCGTACAGCCCCCCGGCCAGCGCGCCCATCGCCGAGCCGATGAGGAAGGTGAGGGCGATGACCTTGTTGACGTTGACGCCCATGAGTGCGGACGTGTTCTTGTCCTGCGCCGAGGCGCGCATGGCGCGACCCATCCGCGTGCGCTTCACATACACGTTGAGCAGCAGCATCGTGATCACGGTGACGACCACCACGAAGACCATGAAGTAGGTGATCTCCACGTTGCCGACGGTGAACGCCTTGGGCGCACCTGCAGCGGTGGTGAACATGGGGATGTCCGGGAACTTCACCTGCTGGGAGCCGAAGATGGACTGGGCGACGTTCTGCAGCAGGATCGAGACCCCGATGGCCGAGATGAGCGCCGCCAGGCGGGGCGCGTTGCGGAGAGGCCGGTAGGCGAGGCGTTCTATGACGACGCCCATGACCGCCACCACCGCCATGGCGATGAGGATGGCCACGAAGAAGTTGAGCCCCGGCATACCCACGGTGGCGCCGAACAGGGAGATGCTTTCGGACATCATCATGATGGTGATGAAGGCGCCGAACATGAAGAGCTCGCCGAAGGCGAAGTTGATGAGCTCGATGATGCCGTACACCATCGTGTAGCCGACGGCGATGAGGGCGTACAGGCAGCCGATCATCAGGCCGTTCACCAGTTGCTGGGCGAATTCGTTCACAGGGTCCTCGGCATCGCTCGCGTCGCGGTCGGTGGATGGGCGGGGAGGGCGAGGGGGTCGTCCCCCGCCCTCCCCCCTGCGTTTCTGCTTACAGCGCCGGCTGCTGTGGAGCCGTCACGAGGCTGCCGTCCTGCACGATGACGATGCTGAGCGGCTTGATGACGTCGCCGTTCTCGTCGAAGGTGATCGGGCCGGAGATGCCCTCGTAGGTGCCGATCTCGGCGAGGGCGTCGTTGATGGCGGTGCGATCGTTCGAGCCGGCCTTCTCGGCCGCCGCGGCCGCCAGCATGATCACGTCGTACGAGTTGGCCACGAACCAGTCGGGGTTCGCGCCCTCGTACTTGGCCTTGTATGCGTCGACGAACTTCTGCACCGCCGGGTCGTCCTTGGTGTAGTCGAAGAAGGTCGACACGAGCATGCCCTCGACCGCCGCGCCGCCGAGCTTCGGCAGCTCGTCCGAGGCGTAGCCGTCGGAGCCGAGGAGCTGCACGTCCATGCCGAGTTCCTTGGCCTGCTGGGCGATCTTCGAGCCCTCGGGATAGTAGCCGGAGAGGAAGATCAGCTCGGGGCCGGTCCCCTTGATCTTGGTGAGCTGGGCCTTGAAGTCGGTGTCGCCCGTGGCGTACTGCTCCTTCGCCACCACGGAGCCGCCGGCGGCTTTGACGCCCTCGTCGTAGGCGTCGGCGAGGCCGCGGCCGTAGTCCGAGTTGTCGTACATGATGGCGACCTTCTGCAGGCCGAGCGTGCCGACGCTGTAGTCGGCGAGGCCCTTGCCCTGGACGGCGTCGGTCATGCAGATGCGCCAGATGAAGTCGCCCAGGTCGGTGATGTCCGGCTGGGTCGCCGACGGCGTGATCATCGTCAGCCCGGCGGCCTGGTACTTGCCGCCGGCGGCGATCGTCGCGCCGGAGAACTGGTGGCCGTTGACGAAGACGAGCTCGGTGTCGTCGATGAACTTCTGCGCGACGAGCACGGCCTCCTTGGGGTCGCCCAGGTCGTCGCCGAGGGCGATGGAGACCTCGCCGCCGTTGACGCCGCCGTCGGCGTTGAGCTCTTCCATGGCGATCTCGGCGCCGGCCTTGTGGGACGCGCCGTAGGTGGCGTACTGGCCCGTCATGGGGCCGGCGACGCCGATCTTGAACGGCGCCGCAGTCTCGCCGGCGCCGTCGTCCGCGGCCTCGTCGCCGCCGCAGGCAGCGAGCCCCACGGCCGCGAACGTCAGCACGAGGACCGCTATGAGCGCGAGAGCGAGCCTTCTTGAGGTCTTGTCCACATTTCCTCCCCCGGGTGGATGTACGAGCGCGAGAACTGCGGCCGCGCATTGCGAGCAGGCCGACAGTCGCTAGCGCCGCAGTCTAGAGGGGTGGTGAACGACCAGTCAAGGAAAAGGTCGCCCCGGCTGCCGCGACCCGAGGGCTCAGCCGGGCTGCCGGCCCGTTAGTCCGAGCAGCTTCTGCTGCAGCGGGGCGTCGTCCGGCACCGGCACCGCCGGACCGTAGACGCCGAGCTTGCGCCACTCCTCTGCGCTGGGCGCGATCTCGTCCCACAGGCCCCGGACCAGGTCCGGCGGCAGGGTCGTGTCCGCACCGATGAACTTCGCGATGTCGTACGCGCGCAGGCCTCGGAAGCTGGTGATGTGCTTGAGGTACTCGCGCGCCGGCCAGTCGCCGTAGCTGAGGTGGACGATACGGTCCGGGTCGTTGAAGTCGCGGACCGCGAGCACCGCCGTCTCCGCGATGCTCGCGAAGTTCAGCTTCGGGTGATCGCCGAGGAGGTCGCCGTCGTACCTGTCGCCGACGTCCTCCATCGTCTCCCCCGCGAGCACGTGCGGCACCCAGGCGTCGTCGTAGGCGTGATAGTCGATGGTCTGGCGCAGCGTGATCCCCGGAGTGCGCGTCATGTCGTCGGGGACCACGAGGTCCCACTGGTCGTCACGGATCTGGTCGACCACGGCGTTGAGCGCCTGGTCGGCGAGGATGAACACCTCTTGTTCGGTCATGGGGGCCTCCCGAGTGCTCCGCGAGTGAAGGCGGGCGGCGGGCGTCGTGCGCCCGCCGCCCGCCGCCGATCTCTTTCGCCGCACGGCCCGCGGCGGCAGCGGCGTCAGGCCGCCCTGCGCCCGTGCGCGCCCTCGGCGAACTCCTCGACGATCTTGGCGTTGAACGCCGGGAGGTCGTCCGGGCGCCGGCTGGAGACCAGGCCGTCGTCGTTGACGACTTCCTGGTCGACCCACTGCGCGCCGGCGTTCTGCAGGTCGGTCCGCAGCGAGGGGTACGACGTGAGCCTGCGGCCGTCCACGGCCTGCGCCTCGATGAGGATCCAGGCGCCGTGGCAGATGACCCCGATCGGGGTCCCTCGGCGAGCCAGGGCTTCTACGAAGCGCACGGATGCGGCGTCCATGCGCAGGTGGTCGGCGTTGCGTACGCCCCCCGGCAGCACGAGGCCGTCGTACGTCTGCGGGTCCGCCTCCGAGACCGCCCTGTCGACGGGCAGCGTGCCGCCCTTCTCGGAGTGGTCCCACAGCTGGATGGAGCCGTCCTCCGGCGCGAGGAGCTCGACGGTGGCTCCCGCCTGTTCCAGGGCCTCCCGCGGGCTGGTGAGCTCGACGCCCTCCACGCCGTCGGTGGCGAGGATCGCGATGCGCTTGCCGGTCAGTTCAGCTGACATTGGCCGTCAGCCTCCTTTCGGTGAGTCGATGTCACACGGAAGGCGTTCCCCGGCTCACCGGGTGCAAACCGGGGGGCATGGCGCGCTCACGGATGTGGTACCACTCGTGCATGCACGACGTACTCAGCAGCCGCGTCGCCCGCGACAGGGTGAGAGCACGGGCGCGGCTCACGGCCAGGATGGCCGTCTCCCGCGCCCGCGGGCGCCCGCACACGCTCAGCCACCTCGTCACCGCCCGCTGCAACGGCAGCTGCGCCACGTGCCTGTGGCGTGCCGGCGCCGGCGGCTCGGCGGCGGTCGGCGCCACCGCCGCGCCTGCCGGTGAGCGGGCCGCTGGAGACGGACGGGCGGCTGCAGGCGAGCTCGGCACCGCGGCCGTGCGCCGGCTGTACGCGGAGGCAGGGCGCGCCGGCATGGCGCAGCTGGTGGTGTGGGGCGGCGAGCCCCTGCTCCGGCGGGACCTGCCGGAGCTCCTCCTCGCCGCCCGACGCTCCGGGCTCTTCGTCACGCTCATCAGCAACGGCTGGTTCGCCGCGGAGC
>DASUMX010000330.1:0-6663 GCA_036277455.1 Thermoleophilia bacterium | reverse complement strand
AAGATGTCGGCGGCGCGCATGATGATCGAGTCGACGACGCCGCCGTAGTACCCCGAGACCGGCCCGAGGATCAGCCCCAGCGTGAGCGCGATGGCGACGGCGATGATACCGACGAGCATGGCGACGCGGGTAGCGACCAGCGTGCGCGAGAGCACGTCGCGGCCGAGGTAGTCGGTGCCGAACGGGTGTGACCAGGACGGCGGTGAGCCGAGCCCGGAGGGCGAGAGGTCGTAGTTGACCATGTTCGGGTCGTACGGGGCGAGGTACCCCGGCGCGTCGGAGGCCGTGGCCTCATCGCTGGCGCGGACGTGCCAGTGCATCTGATAGAAGACGGCCTCGACCGTCCCGATGCTGACGAAGACGATGATGATGCCGAGGCCGACGAGGGCGAGGTGGTTGCGCCGGAGCCGCCGCCACGTGTCGGCCCACAGGCCGAGCGGCTTGGCCTGCTCCTCGATGACCTCCTCGACGACCTCCTCGGTGCGTCGCGCGTCCACGGAGTCGGCCTCGGTGACCCAGGCCGAGCCGTAGGTCTCCCTGCCCTCCTGCTTGCGCTCGTCCCAGTCGGGCACGGCTAATCCTCGAGGCGGACGCGCGGGTCCACCCACGCGTAGCCGAGGTCGACGAGCAGGTTGGCGAACACGAAGAAGAACGTCGCGAAGAGCACGCCGCCGGCGATGATGGCCGTGTCGCGCTGGTTGATGGCCTGGTAGATCATCATGCCGATGCCGGGGCGGTTGAACACCGTCTCGGTGATGATGGCGCCGCCGATGAGGGCGCCGAGGTCGATGCCGGCGATGGTCATGACGGGGATCACGGCGTTCTTGAAGCCGTGGCCCCAGATGACCTTGCGCTCGCTGAGGCCCTTGGCGCGAGCGGTGCGGATGAAGTCCGAGCGGCTCACCTCGAGCATCGAGGCGCGCTGCATGTAGGAGATGTAGGCGACCTCGATGAGGCCGAGGGTGAGCGCCGGGAGGATGAGCGTCTGCCAGCTCTCCCAGGTCGACGGGATGATGCCGAGCACAGTGGGCCCGACGCCGCCGATGGGGAGCCAGTCGAGCTTGAGCCCGAAGATGTACATGGCGAAGTAGCCGAGCACGAACACCGGGATGCCCCAGAGGATGAGCGCCCCGGTGGTGAGCGCCGTGTCCCAGAACGAGTACTGGCGTAACGCGGAGTAGACGCCGAGCGGGATCCCGAGGAGCTCGATGAGCACCGCCGCGACGGCGAGCTGGATGGTGACCGGCGCGGCGTCCTTGATCATCTCGGCGACCGGCCGGGACGTGTACAGGGACTCGCCGAGGTCGCCGTGCAGGAGTCGCTCGACGTACTTGTAGTACTGCACGTAGAACGGCCGGTCGAGGCCGCGCTCGTGACGCACGAAGGCGATCTTCTCGGGTGAGGCGCCCTTGCCGGCGAGAGCGACGGCGGGGTCGCCGGGTACCAGCTTCAGCATGCCGAAGGTGATGAGCGTGACCCCGAACAGCACGACGACAAGCTGCAGCAGGCGTCGGATGATATACGCGATCAAGAGAGCGTTCTCACTCGGGCAGACCCCTCGCGTCCGGGACGGACACGGCTGTTCGGTGATGCCAGACGGCCCGCGGCGTTCGCCGCGGGCCGTCTGGCATGTATCACTGCGTGGAGTCTACTCAGGCCGCTCGCGGGGAGCAACCAGAGCCAGGCCTACTTCACCCACATCTCCCACATGTTGATCTGCGCGAATGCGTTGTAGGTGAAGCCGCCGATGCGGTTGTTGGTGGCACGGGCGTCACGGTACGTGTAGACCGGGACGACGGGAGCGTCGGCGAGGATGAGCTTCTCGGCCTCGTTGTAGAGGGCGAGGCGCTGCGCCTCGTCGGTGGTGCTGCGCGCCTCCTGGAAGAGCTTGTCCACCTCGGGGTTGCTGTACCAGCTGTAACTGCCGTACTCGCCGCCCTCGGTGGTGAACAGGTAGATGAAGTTGTCGATCGACGGGTAGTCCGCGATCCAGCCCATGCGCACCAGGCCGTCGAACTTGTTCTCGCCTGCCTGAGTCCAGTAGCTGTTGGTCTCAACGCCGCTGAGCTTGAACTTGAGCGACGGCATGGCCTTCTGCCAGCCGGCGACCAGGGCCTCGGCGATCTTGTCGTGGCCGGAGCCCGAGTTGAACCAGTAGGGGATCTCGCTCGGGAGCGTGCCCGTGAACTCGTCAAGCTTGGCCTGCGCGTTCGCCGGGTCGTAGGGATACGGGTTGTTGCCCGGCGTGTAGCCCGGGATCGTGACCGGCACGATGGAGTCCGAGGGGATCGAGATGCCCTCGTTGACGATGTTGCTGACGGCTTCGCGGTCGGCCGCCATGTTGAGGGCGGCGCGGATCGGCAGGTTCTCGTCGCCGCCGAGCGTGGGCTTGTTCATCGCGACGCTGATGAAGTAGACGGACGTGCTCGGGTAGGCCTTGACGGTCCAGGTGCCGTCGGCGACCTTGGGGTCGTTCTGGGAGGCCTGGAAGTTGCCCGTCGGGATGGTGGAGTAGTCGATGTCGCCCTTCTGGAAGGCGAGCCACTCGGTGTTCTGGTCGGCGTAGATCGGCATGTTGATGGTCTCGAAGTAGCCGGGACCGGCCGAGTTGGGTGAGGCGCCGTCCGGGTTCCAGTACTCGGGGTTCTGGGCCAGCGTGATGTACTGGTTGTGCTTCCACTCCTCGACCATGTACGGGCCCGTGCCGACGGGCTTGTCGAAGAACGCCTTGCGGCCGATCTCCTCGACGTAGTCGACGGGGAACACCTGCGTGATGGGGTGCACCAGGGTCGCCGCGAAGTCGGCGAACGGGTACTGGAGCGTGACCTCGAGGGTGTACTTGTCGAGGGCCTTGACGCCGTCCAGCGTCGGGCCGCGCGCGTAGCCGGTCTCGGGGTCGATGCCCTCGATCGGGGCGATGATGTAGGTCGTGGCCGACTCGTTCTCGGCCTGGGCGTTGTAGCTCCAGGCGTCGACGAAGTCCTGCGCCGTCACTTCACGGCTGACGGGCGGCTGGAACATGACGCCCTCACGGATCTTGAACGTGAAGACCGTCGCGTCATCGTTGACCTCGGTCGTCTCGGCGAGGTCCGGCACTGCCTTGGTCGTGCCGTCGTCCTGGAGCTGCAGGATGTAGAGCCCCTGGAAGATCTGGTGCTCGACGTGCCATCCCTCCGACTCCTGCGTGTTGAGGGGCTCGATGCTGATCGGCTCGGCGCCGAGCGGGAAGTTGTACTCGCCGCCGGCCTTGGGCTCGCCGCCGGCCGTCGGACTGGCGTCGGTGGACGGTTCGTCGCTGCCGCATGCGGCCAGCAGCATCGCGGCGACGATGAGGACGGCGGCCAGGATCAACAGGCCGCGCCATCTCCTCACGGGTTTCTTCACGGTGACCTCCTTGGTGACTGAACGAGACAGAAGACTCCCCCCGGAGCCTCTTACGGCCGCGCCGCCCTCACGGAACCGCGGCCATTACGACCTCTTTGACGCACCTCCCCCTACCTTCGTGGGCACTGTGGCGCTCTCAGCGCCGACTTGTCAACTTTACTCCCATATGCAAACCCCTGCCGAAGCAGGTGCTACTCGAGCCAGACGGCCCGCATGTCGGTGGTACCCATGGGGTCGACGCTGAAGCCGTGCAGGCGTGGGCCGACGACCCGGAAGTAGCGGTAGAAGTACAGCGGCGCCGCCGGCATGTCGGTGAGGATGAGCTTCTCGGCCTGTGCGTACAGGTTGTGGCGCTGCTGGGCGTCCACGGTGGCGCGCGCCTTCTGCAGGAGGTCGTCCACGCCCTGGTTGGAGTAGAACGTGTAGCTGCCGGCAGGTGACTGGTCCGACTGGAACAGCGGGTACAGGAACGCGTCCATCGCCGGGTAGTCGGCGATCCAGGCGACACGGAAGAGCTGGCTCCCGCTGCCTCTGTCGCCGCGTGAGAGCTTCTCCAGGAAGGTCCCCCACTCGTACGCGCTGGCCTTCACGCTGAGACCCGCCTGCGCCCATCCCGTCACCAGCACGTCGGCGATCGCCTGGTGATCCTCGTTGACGTCGTACCAGTACGCGAGAGTGGGGGCGCCGCCCATCGTCGTCACCAGGGAGGCGGCGCTCTCCACGTCGTAGGGATACGGGTTCTGCGCGCCCATGTGCCCCGGGATGCCGGGCGGCACGTAGCCGGCGGCCACCTCGGCGACGCCCGCGCTGACCTCCTCGACCACCGACTGGGCGTCCGCGGACTGGCTGATCGCCTTGCGCAGGTCGAGGCTTGTTCCGAGCGTGGGGTCCGTCATGTTGACACCGACGAAGTAGAGGGCGGCCGCCGGCCAGGTGCCGGCCGTCCAGGTGCCGTCGGCGACCTCCGTGCTCGCCTCGACGGTGGCGACCTGGTCGCTCGGGGCCTGGGAGCAGTCGAGCTCGCCGGCCTCGAAGTCCGCCCACATGTCCGCGACGTCCTCGTAGATGGGCAGTTCGACGGCGTCGAGCCACGCCGGCTGCTCGGCGTCCCAGTAGGTCGCGTTCCTGTCGAGGCGCAGCTCTTTGCCGTGCCGCCACGAGCGCACGCTGAACGGACCGGTGCCCACGGGCTTCTTGGCGTAAGCCTTGGCGCCGACCTGGTCGATGTACTCCACCGGGGTCACCGCGGCGACCGGATGCCCGAGCGTCGCCGGGAAGTCGGCGAAGGGGTAGCGCAGGACGACCTGCAGCGTCTGGTCGTCGAGGGCCGTGACCCCGGTGAGCCCCTGCGCAGGATCGGTCTGGTAGCCGCGGTCGTCGCAGCCCTCGATGGGCGCGAGGATGTAGGCCACGTACGACTGGTTCGCGGGGTCGGTGACGCGCGCCCACGAGTCGACGAAGTCCTGCGCCGTCACCGGCCGGCTCACCGGCGCCTGGAACGTCACCCCTTGCTTGAGGTGGAACACCCACGTCTGCGCGTCCGCGGACTCCCAGGTGGCGGCGATGCCGGGTTCGGTGACGAGCACGCCGTCGTCGTCGCGCACCCACCTGGTGAGGCCCTCGAACACCTGGTGCGCCACCTGCAGGCCGGAGGCGTCCTGGGCGTTCAGCGGCTCGATGGACACCGGATCGCCCGGCAGCGGGAACACGAAGGTGCCGCCCGGTCTGGGCGTCCCCTCGTCGTTCTGGGCCGGCCCGGCGTCCGAGGAGTCGTCGGTGCAGCCGGCGAGCGAGGCCGCCGCCACGAGCAGCAGGACGGCGGCCAGCAGGAACGCGGCGATTCTGGACGGGCGCGGCGGCATCAGTGGATGCCCGCGGACACACCTCCGCCGGCCCGGCCGAAGTGGCGCGCCCGGCCGCTCATGGGGCGGGCGGACGACGCTCGCGGGAGCGCCCGGGCGGCGCTGCACGCGGACGGCGTCAGCCCAGCCTCCAGATGAGGACGAACGTGTTCAGGAAGAACAGCACGCCCACGATGATCGTGTAGCGCGTGAGGTTGCGCTCCATGACGCTCGCGGACGAGGCGAACGAGAACCCGGTGACGCTGGCCATGCCGGCGTCCTTGCCGGAGTGCAGCAGGATGAGCACGATCACGAGGATCGCGAGGCCGAGCTGGATGGCGACGAGGATGGCGTTGAGCAAGTCTTCTCCCCCTGAAGGCGGGCTTGGACGTGTGCGAGCATATCATTGTTGCACCTCGGCAGGCGCCCTCCAAACCGCGCCGCGATGACGGCCGGTGAAGGGCCGGCGGCGGGCGCCGCGTGCGAGCGGTCAGCCGGCCGGCTCGAGCAGGTCGCGGCCGGTCATCTCCGGCGGCTGCTCCACCCCCAGCCGGGCGAGGATCGTCGGCGCGAGGTCGCAGAGGCGCCCCCCCTCGCGCACGCGCGCGCCGGGGACGGTGGCGACGAAGGGCACGAGGTTGGTGCTGTGCGCCGTGTTGGGGCTGCCGTCCGGCTCGAGCATGTGGTCCGAGTTGCCGTGGTCGGCGGTCACCAGGCACACGCCCCCGAGGCGCCGCGTGGCCTCCACGACGCGGCCGAGACACGCGTCCACGGTCTCCACGGCGCGCACGGCGGCGGGGATGACCCCGGTGTGCCCGACCATGTCGGCGTTCGCGTAGTTGACGACCACGAAGTCGAAGACGTCGGTCTCCAATCTGGCGACGAGCTCGTCGGTGACGCCGATAGCGCTCATCTCGGGCTTGTGGTCGTAGGTCGGCACCTCGCGCGGACTGGGCACGAGGACGCGCTCCTCCCCCTCGACCGCCTTCTCGACCCCGCCGTTGAAGAAGAACGTCACGTGCGCGTACTTCTCCGTCTCGGCGATGTGCAGCTGCTTCAGGCCGTGCTCGGCGAGCACGTCCGCCAGCACGTGCTCCGGGTGCTCCTGCGGGAACGCCACCGGCAGAGGGAACTCCTTCTTGTACTGCGTCATCGTCACGAAGTCGGTGCTGGGCGGGCGGGCGCCCCGGTCGAACTCGGCGAAGCCGGGTTCGGTGAGGGCGCGCGTGAGCTCACGCGCCCTGTCCGGACGGAAGTTGAAGAAGATGCACACGTCGCCGTCGCGCACGCGCGCGTCGTGCTCCGGCGCGACGATCGTCGGGCGCACGAACTCGTCGTTCTCGCCGCGGGCGTACGCCGCGTCCACCGCGGCCTGCGCGCCGGCGGCGAAGAAGCCCTGAGCGTGCACGAGGGCGTCGTAGGCGAGCTTGACGCGGTC
>DASUMX010000329.1:0-3267 GCA_036277455.1 Thermoleophilia bacterium | reverse complement strand
CGTCGCCGTACAGCATGCGCGTGTTGTCCGCGTAGAACAGCTTGTTCTCGATGCCGGCGAAGCCGGCGCCGCGCCCGCGCTTGATCACGAACGCCTGGACCGCCTTGTCGACGTCGAGGATCGGCATGCCGTGGATCGGGCTGCCGGGGTCGTCGCGCGCCGCCGGGTTCACGACGTCGTTGGCGCCGATCACGATGGCGGCGTCGGCGGTCGGGAACTCGCCGTTGATCTCGTCGATGTCGTAGATCATGTCGTAGGGCACGCCGGCCTCGGCGAGCAGGACGTTCATGTGCCCCGGCATGCGGCCGGCGACCGGGTGGATGGCGAACTTCACCTGGATGCCGCGGTCGCCGAGCAGCTTGGCCAGCTCCCAGACCTTGTGCTGCGCCTGGGCGACGGCCATGCCGTAGCCGGGCACGATGATGACCTTCTGCGCGAACGCGAGCGTGACCGCGGCGTCGTCCGGGCTCGACTCCTTCATCGAACCCTCGATCGCCTCCAGCTCCTGCCCTCCCTTGGCGCCGAACCCCGCGAACAGGACGTTGCCGATGGAGCGGTTCATGGCCTTGGCCATCAGCTGCGTGAGCAGGGTGCCGGCCGCGCCGACGACGATGCCGGCGATGATCAGGGCGCCGTTGCCGAGCACGTAGCCCTCGAAGCCGACCGCCAGGCCGGTGAGAGCGTTGTACAGGCTGATGACGACGGGCATGTCGGCGCCGCCGATGGGCAGCGTCATGAGCACGCCATAGAGCAGCGAGAGGGCGAAGAAGCCGACGAGGACGAGGCTCTCGTTGCCGCCCATGTTGCCCGTGTGCTGCAGCACGGCGATGACGGCGAGGACCACGGCGGCGGCCAGCACCAGCAGGTTCAGGATGTTCTGGCCCGGGAACAGGAACGACTTCTTGATGATCCCCTGCAGCTTGGCGAACGCGATCATGCTGCCGCTGAAGCTCACGGAGCCGATGAGGGCGCCGGCGATGCCGAGGATGGCGAAGCTCATCGGCAGCTCGCCCGGGTGCATGAACTCGACGGCGGCGATCAGAGCCGCGGCGCCGCCGCCCATGCCGTTGTAGATCGCGACCATCTGCGGCATGTCGGTCATGGCGACGCGCCGCGCCGCCACGTAGGCGACGCCGCCGCCGATGACCAGGGCGAGCGTCATCCAGACGAAGTTGCCGAGCTCCGGCGTCGCGAAGGTGATGACGGTGGCGACGAGCATGCCGACGCCGGCCCAGATGATGCCGCGCCGCGCGGTGCGCGGCGAGCTCATGCTCTTGAGGCCGAGGATGAAGAGGACGGCGGCGGCGATGTAGGCGATCTGGATCAGGTTCTCACGCATCGCCGCCACCCTTCGCCGCGCCGGCGCCGGACGCCGCACCCTTCTTCTGGTCGCCGGAGCTCTTGAACATGTCGAGCATCCGTTCGGTCACGGCGTAGCCGCCGACCGCGTTGGCCGCGCCGAGCAGCACGGCGAGGAAGCCGACGATGCGCTCGGGGGTCGTCTCCGCCGCCCCGAGCGCCACCATGGCGCCGACGACGACGATGCCGTGCACGAAGTTGGAGCCGCTCATCAGCGGCGTGTGCAGGATCACCGGCACGCGTGAGATGACCTCGTAGCCGACGAAGGCGGCGAGGATGAAGATGTAGACCGCGGCGAAGCCGGTGATCATGACGCGCCTCCCTCGTCGTCGGGCGCGTCCGGTCCCTCTATCCGCTCGCGGACGCCTTGGTTCACGATCGCACCGTCGCGGGTCAGCACGCTGCCGGCCAGGACCTCGTCGTCCCAGTCGAGCGTGAACTCACCGTCCTTGATGAACGGCGTGAGGAAGTGCATCAGGTTGCGCGCGTACTGGTCGCTCGCGTGCACCGGCAGCATGCCGGGGATGTTGAGCGGCCCGTAGATGAACACGCCGTTCGGGTGGTTGTACTGTTCGCCCGGCCGGGTGAGCTCGCAGTTGCCGCCGCCCTCGGCGGCCATGTCGATGATCACCGCGCCGGACTTCATCTTCTCCACCACGTCGGCCGTGATGAGCTTCGGAGACGGCCTGCCCGGGATGGCGGCCGTCGTGATCACGGCGTCGGCCTCGATGATGTGGCTGTCGACGATCTCCTTCGCCTTGGCTTTCTCCTCGTCGGTGAGCTCGCGAGCGTAGCCGCCCTCCACCTCGGCGTCTATGCCGGTGTCGATGAAGCGGCCGCCCAGTGACTGCACCTGTTCGCGCGTCACGGCGCGCACGTCGTACGCCTCGACCACGGCGCCGAGGCGGCGCGCGGTGGCGATCGCCTGCAGCCCGGCCACGCCCACTCCGAGAACGACGATCCTGGCGGGCCGCAGCGTGCCCGCGGGCGTCATCAGCATCGGGTAGTACCGGCCCGCCATGCAGGCGCTCATCAGCACGGCCTTGTAGCCGGCGATCGAGGCCTGGCTCGTCAGCGCGTCCATGGACTGCGCCCGCGTGATGCGCGGCAGGAGCTCGAGCGCGAAGCTCGTCATCCCGTGGTCACGGAGCGCCTTGATGGCGTCGTCCGCTTTGTAGGGTTGCAGCAGGCCGAGCACGACGGCGCCCTCGCGCATCTGCTCGACCTCAGCCGGCGTGGGCGGGTCCACCTTCAGGACGATGTCGGCGGCGAGGACCTCTGCCGGACCGTCGACCAGGGTCGCCGCCGTGAAGTCCTCGTCGCGGATGTGACTGAGCGTGCCGGCGCCGCGCTCGACCAGCACCTCGGCGCCCAGCGCGGCGAACTTCTCCGCCACCGCCGGGACCAGGGCCACGCGCGTCTCCCCCGTCGCCGTCTCCCGGGGCACGCCAATGCGGACTGCCATCGAACCCTCCTCGTGGGGCGGGCCCAATCCGGGCCCGTCAAGTCACTTCCCAAGGGTCGGCGGCGAAAAACCTCTGCGCGCAGTGCAAAGTGGGGAGGCGAGGCCGGGCAGGCCGCCGGCCGCGCGCGTGTCAGCCGCCGAGGCGGCGCACGGCGACCGTCACGGACCCGAGGCCGACGTGCGTGGTGAGCACCGCGCCGGCGCGGATGACGGGCACCTCGCCGCCCAGGCGCTCCTCGAGGCGCGCGGCCACGAAGCCCGCGCCCGTGCGGTCGCCGCTGTGGACGACCATGGCGCGGGCCGGCGCGCCGTCCGCGAAGCTCACGGCGCGCTTCACGATCGCGTTCAGGGCGCGGTCGAACCCGAGCGCCGCGCCCCCTTTGCCCGGCTTGCCGTGCTCGTCGAAGACGATGATCGGCGCGAGGTGAAGCCGGTCGAGCGTC
>DASUMX010000328.1:0-7758 GCA_036277455.1 Thermoleophilia bacterium | reverse complement strand
CGCTTCCCGTCCCCCGTCGCCGTCATGCCCAGCCTCCTGTCCCCGCGTCCTGGAACGCATCTGCAGAAGGATGTCGGCAAGAATGGCGCCGTGCTCGCTGGTACATCCGTCTGGAGTGGGGGGACCGCCTTGGCGGCGCGGTCGGGAGAAAGGCCGCGTCGCGCTCAGCTGCGTCCGGCCGAGCCGGCGCGGACCAGCGTGAGGAGCGCGTCGACCAGCTGCCCCTCGGGCAGCGTCTCGACGCGCTCGCCGTGGTCGAAGAGCACGCCCTCGCCGGCGCCGGCGGCGATGCCGTAGTCGGCGTGCCGCGCCTCCTCGGGGCCGTTCACGCGGCAGCCCATCACGGCGACGCTGAGGACGCGGCCGGCGAGCTCCGGGTCGGCGCCGAGCCGGCGCTCGACCTCTTCGGCGAGCCCGACGATGTCGACCTCGGTGCGGCCGCAGGTCGGGCAGGAGATGACCTCGGGGCCGCGCCGCCGCAGCCCCAGCGCGGCGAGGATCTGCCAGGCGACCCTGACCTCCTCGACCGGATCGCCGGTCAGGCTCACCCGGACCGTGTCGCCGACGCCGTCGGCGAGCAATGCGCCGATGCCGACGGCGCTCTTGATCGTCCCGCTCCACACGGTGCCCGCCTCCGTCACGCCGACGTGGAGCGGCGCGTCCGTCTGCGCCGCCAGCAACCGGTACGCGGCGATGGTGTCGGGGACGGATGACGACTTCACGCTGAGCTTGTAGGCGGTGAAGCCCCACTCCTCGAACCGCGTGGCCCAACGCAGCGCCGCCTCGACGAGCGCGCCGGGCACGTCGCCGGCGGCGCGCCCCCGCAGGTCGCGCGGCAAGGACCCGGCGTTCACCCCTATGCGGATGGCGACGGGCGCGGCGTCCCGGCCCGGCGCCGCAGGCACCCGGGCCTCCGCCGCCGCGTGCACGATCTCACGGACGTGCTTCTCCCCCATCGTCCCGGGGTTGATGCGCACGCCCGCCGCCCCGGCGGCGATCGCCGCCAGGGCCAGCCGCCAGTCGTAGTGGATGTCGGCGATGACCGGCACGTCCGCCTCGCGCACGACGCGCGTGAACGCCGGAGCCTCCTCAGCCGTCGGCAGGCTCACGCGCACGATCTCGCAGCCGGCGGCGGCCAGAGCGCGCACCTGTCCCAGCGTCGCCTCCGCGTCGCCGGTCCGCGTGCACGTCATCGACTGCACCGCCACTGGGGCGCCGCCGCCGACGGGGACGGCGCCGACCATGACGCGGCGCGCGCTAGACACGGCCGCCTCCGCGCGCGTCCGGCGCCGCACTTCCCCCGGCGCCGGCGAACCACGCCCAGGTCTCGGCGAGACCCTGGTCGAGGCCGGTCCGCGCCTGCCAGCCGAGCACCCAGCGAGCGCGGCCCGCGTCGGCCCGCGAGTCGCGCACCTCGCCCTCACGGGCGGGCTCGTACACCCGCTCCAGCCGCCGCCCGGCGAGTCTCTCGACGACGCCGAGGATCTGCAGCAGGTCGGTCTGCCGGCCGGTGCCGATGTTGACCACCGACGCGCCGCTGAGCGGCCGCCCCAGCGCCGCGAGCACGGCCTCAACGACGTCGGCGACGTACACGAAGTCGCGCGTCTGCCCGCCGTCACCGTAGATGGTCACCGGTGCGCCGCCCCCGGCCGCGGAGATGAAGCGGCTGATGACCCCGGAGTAGGCCGAGCCGGGATCCTGCCGCGGGCCGTACACGTTGAAGAAGCGCAGGCAGGCGGCGACGATCTGCCCGGCGTCGGCGGCGTCCACGCAGGCCCGCTCGGAGGCCAGTTTGGCGCCGGCGTAGGGACTCAGCGGCCGGGGCGCGGTCACCTCGGCGATGGGCAGCTCGGCCGCGTCGCCGTACACGGCGCAGCTCGAGGCCAGCACGAACCGCTCGGCGCCGGCCTCCACGGCCTGGCGCAGCGCGTTCACGGTACCGCCATGAGTGACTGCGCCGCAGCCCTCGGGGTCCTCGACCGATCGCGGCACCGAGACGATCGCCGCCAGATGCGCAACGGCCGTACAGCCGTCCATGGCGTCGCGCATGCGCACCTCGTCGCGCACGTCGCCCTCCATGACCTGCAGGCCGGCGCCGCCCTGCGCCGCAAGCGCCCAGGCGTCGTCGAGGTTCTCCTCCTTGCCGGTGCTGAAGTCGTCGAGCACGCGCACATCGGAGCCGCTCGCGAGGAGGGCGTCGACCACGTGCGACCCGATGAACCCGGCGCCGCCGGTGACCAGGGTGAGTCCGTCCATGCACCAATCCTACGGCACGGGCGGGCGCCGCGCCGCGACGCGCCGTCCTCAGCCGCCGAAGAGCCGCTTGACGTCGTTGAACGTCAGGAAGATGAACAGCATGACGAGCAGCACGGTGCCGAAGGCGACCAGCCGCTCGAACACCCGCGTGTCGAGACGCCGTCCGCGGATCTTCTCCACGACGTTCATGGCGATGTGCCCGCCGTCGAACGGCAGGATCGGCAGCAGGTTGATGAGGCCGAGGTTGAAGCTGAGGAACGCCAGCAGGATCGGATACCAGTTCTGCTCCACCGCCTGGCGGCTGACGTCGATGATGCCGACCGGGCCTACGGCGCCGTCCGGCCCCGTCGCGCTGATCTTGCCGCTCAGCAGCCACCAGAAGCCGGTGAACGTGCCGACGACCACGTCGCCGAAGCCGGTGAGGCCGAGCTTGACCGCCTCGACCGGGCCCGGCCGCTCGCGCGAGACGCCCGCGCGCACCCCGAGGTAGCCGCTCCCGGGCACCTCCGGGTTCTCGACCAGCGTCAGCTGCACGGTCTTCTCGAGCCCGCCCGCCTTGGGCTCGTAGGTCAGGGAGATGGTCTTGCCGGGGTTGGCGCGGAAGTACGCGGACGCCTCGTCCCACGTCGACCACGTCTGCCCGTCGGCCCCGACGAGGGTGTCGCCGGCCACGAGGCCGGCCTTGGCCGCCGGCGCGTCTCCGACCACTTCGTCCAGCGTCAGGGTCGCCGTGGCCACGCCCTGGATGCCGACGAAGAGGACGAGGATGACGGCGGCCGCGGCGAAGTTCATCAGCGGACCGGCGGCGATCGTGAGATTACGCTTCCAGATCGCTTTCTTGTAGTAGACCCGGTCGCCGGTGTCCTCGGGGACGTCCTCTTCGGGCAGCATGCCGCTGATCTTGCAGAAGCCGCCCAGCGGGATGATGCCGATGCCGTACTCGGTCTCGCCCCAGGTGCGGCGCAGGGCCGCCGGCGGGAAGCCGACGTAGAACTTCTCGACGCGCATGCCGAACGCCTTGGCGGCGATGAAGTGGCCGAACTCGTGCACGGTGATCAGCAGGGCGAGCCCGAGGATGGCCACCAGCCACACCCACTGGCCGAAGACGATCGCCACGAGCAGCGCGCCTCCGAGCAGCAGCGACCACGGGCTGACGGCCCGCGGCGCGGGCGCCGCAGCGACGCGGCCGCTCGCCGCGCCATCATCTGGCGAGGTGGAGTCGGCGTCGGGCGGTCGCGTACGGTCGTCGCGCTCCTCGGGGGAGCGCTCGGTCGGTCTCGAGTCGTCGGTCATGTAGTCACACGATACCCAATCGAGGTCACTTCCACATTAACGCCGCCGACGGACGGGAGGTTCAGCGCCGCGCGGCAATGGCGTCTTCCGCCACGCGTCGCGCATCAGCGTCGGCCGCGTAGACGTCGTCGAGCGACGCCAGCGGCGCGGCGCCGAGCCGCTCGAGGCTCGCCTCGACGACCTCGGCGATCCCCAAGAACGACAGACGCCCGGCCAGAAACGCCGCGACCGCGACCTCGTTGGCGGCGTTCAGGACGACGGGTGCGGCGACCGTGCGCGGACCCGCGCCCGCGGCGGCGGCCTCCCGCTCGGCGACCATGGCCCTGGCGCCTGCCTCCTCGGCGAGCGCCAGGCAGCGGAAGGTCCCCGTGTCCGGCCGCTCAAAGGCGATCGCCGTCGCGAACAGGTCCAGCCGCCGTACCTGCGGCAGCGGCGGCCGCTGCGGATACGCGAGCGCGTAGCCGATGGGCGTGCGCATGTCGGGCACTCCCAGGTGCGCGAGGATGGCCCCGTCGGAGAAGCGCGCCATGCTGTGCACCGTGCTCTTCGGATCGAGGACGACGGTGATGCGCTCGTACGGCACGCCGAAGAGGTAGTGCGCCTCGATGAGCTCGAGCCCCTTGTTCATGAGCGTCGCGGAGTCGATGGTGATCTTGGGACCCATCGACCAGTTGGGGTGCGCGAGCGCCTGCTCGGCGGTGACGGCGGACAGGTCCGCGGCCGCGCGGCCGCGGAAGGGGCCGCCCGACCCGGTCAGCAGGAGCTCCTCCAACGCGCGCGGTGGGCCGGCGGCCACGACGTCCCCGCCGGCCTCTCCCCCGCCGGCGGCGATGCACTGGAAGAGCGCGCTGTGCTCGCTGTCCACGGGCAGGATCAGCGAGCCGCCTCGACGGGCCGCCTCGAGCACGAACGGCCCGCCCGCGACCATGCTCTCCTTGTTGGCCAGCGCCAGGGTGGCGCCGGCCTCGAGCGTCGCCATCGTGGCGCGCAGCCCGGCCGCCCCGACGACGCCGTTCAGCACCGTCAGCGGCGCGCCCGCGGCGGCGGCGCGCTCGGCGGCGCCGGTGATGAGCTCGCGGATCCCGGCTTCGCCGGCGTGCACCGCGAGCTCTGGCGCCAGCGCCGCGGCCTCCGCGGCGGCCCCGGTGTCGTGCAGGCAAACGTCACGCACCCCATGTGCGAGCGCCTGTTCCGCGACAGCGGCCGCGTCCCGTCCCGCCGCAAGCCCGACCAGGCGCAGGCCCGGGACGGCGGGCAGCACCTCGAGCGCCTGGCGCCCGATCGAGCCGGTCGAGCCGAGGATGAGCAGATGTCTGGGGGCACGCTCCGTCACGGGCGCAAGGGTACCACGGCGCGTCTCACAGACGCGGCAGGCGCGCAAGGACCTCGGCGGTGGTCTCGAGCGGCGGCTTGCGGTGGAGCGCGTACCCGGGCGCGACCACCACGGGCGGATACGACAACCCGCCGCACGCCGCCTGCAGTCCGGCACGGGTCTTCCCGCCGGTGTCGAGGAGGTGCCCGACGAGCGTCGGCGCCTCACGGTGGCGACGGAAGTAGCTGACGGTGGCCTTGGGCAGCGGCGCTCCGGGGCCGGGAACGGTCAGCTGGTAGGTGTTGGCGGCGACCTCGCCCGGCCAATAGAGGTAGTACGCGGCGCCCCAAGGGTAGACGAGCAGCCGGTCGCCCGACCGACCTACACGCGCCAGATCCGCGGCGAAGCCGTGGAGGCGCGCGCGCTGCGCCGGGGTCACGGCGATGCCCTTCCACGGCCCCGCGCTCATCCGCACGGAGCGTTCCCCCCCAGCGACGCCGCCGTACTGGAACTGCGCCTGGAACGCCAGCGTCACGAGGACCACTGCCGCGAGAGCGGCCAGCGCCGGCCACGGGCGACCCCCGGCGCGCCGCGGCGTCAGCGGCGCCAGTCCCCAGGCGAGGAACAGCCCGCTGGTCACGATCCCCGGGAACAGGCCCACGGCGGCGTGCACGAGGCCGTCGCCGCTCGTGTACGCGGTCATCGCGCCGACGAGCAGCGCCGGAGCCCACACCCAGACCAGGAGGCGGGCGCCGTCCGGCCTTCTGTCCGCCGGCACGAAGAGGTAGAGATACGGGGCGGCCAGCGCATAGACGATCACCGCGCCGGCGACGTGCAGGGACGACGTGGTCGCCGTGATCCAGAGAGCCGGCGGCGTGAGCAGGAGGAGCCAGCGTCCGACGCCCGGTCGGCGGCGGAACACGAGGTAGGAGACCGTCGCCGCGGCGACGATGTACCACTGACCGGCCACGAGGGCCATGAAGCCTCCGGCGATCTCCGCCGCCTTGGCCGTGCCCCCGAGCTGGTCCAGGCGCCGCGCCAGGTCGATCGTGTAGTCCCAGCAGCGCAGGAGGTTCGCGCGCCCGGCCAGGGCGAACACCAGGGCACACACGGGGATGACCACGCCGGCCACGCCCAGAGCCCAGGCGCTCAGCGCGCTCCAGGCGCGCCGCCCCGTCGGCTCGCTCTCACGGAGCGGCGCACCCCGGGCGAGCATGATCACACTACGATCGCCGACCGAGAAGGCCAGGAACACCGCGACGAACGGCGCCAGGAGCAGGACCGTGGGATACGCGACGCAGGCGAGGCCGAACGCCACCCCTGCGGCGAGGGCGCAGCGGCGGCGCCCGCCGAGGACGGTGACGGCGCCGAGCGCCGCCCCCGCCGTCAGCGACAGGGCGCAGAGCGTGTTCGCGGTGAGCTGCGGCGTCTCGAACAGGAGGACGGTGACGAACGGCGCGCCGACGAGCGCAGCGAGCGCTGACGGCAACGAACGCCGGGCCAGGACGAACACGGCCAGCGCCGCCAGCACGGAGACCGCCAGATAGACATGGCGCCCGTACAGGACCAGGCCGGTCACGTCGTTCCCGCCGAGCACGGCGTAGAGCTTGAAGAACGGGTAGGAGAGCAGGCCGGCGGTCTGCACCAGGTTCTGCTCGTCGACGAACGGCCGGTCGCCGAGCGCCCAGCGCCAAGGGATCACCACCGAGAACGCCTCGTGGACCAGGTCGGCGCCGCGGAAGAGCCGCCACCAGGTGAGCCCCAACGCCCCCGCGAGGACGACCGCGGCGATCGCGGCACCCGCGAGGCCGACGCCATTCGTCCGGCCGTTCCGCCCACCCGACGCCGGGAGCGCGCCGGGACCCTCCGGCGGAGCCTCAACCATCCTGCGTGCGCTCACTCCCACGCATCGGTACGGATGGTCGCAGCGCAGACACCTCGCTCGAGCAGCTGCTCCGTGAGCGCCGTCAGCATCGCGGGCGGGCCGCTGAGGTAGAAGATGGGCTCGTCCAGCTCCTTGATTGCCGGCCACGCCCGGGCCACGCTCAGGACGCCGCCGGAGGTCTCGGCGACGAGTATGCTCGAGAGTGACGGCACCTCACGCGCACAGGCCTCGACCAGGGAGCCGTACACGAACAGATCCGGGGTCCGGGCGCCGTAGAAGAGCAGCACCCGCGGCGCCCGTCCGGCATCGAGCGACTGCAGGAACGCGGTGAACGCGGTCACGCCCGTCCCGCCCGCGAAGAGGACGGCCTCGCGTGACTGGTCGATGACGAACTCCCCGTAGGGAAGCTTGACCCAGACCTCCCGCCCCTCCGCCAGCTCGTCTTCCATGCGCGCGGTGAAGCGGCCCTTCACCGCGTAGGTGATGGCGAGCCGGTCCCGGGCGCGCGGAGCGCTCGCGATGGAGAAGACCCGCGACTCCGGCCAGAAGCCGCCCGGCTCGTAGTCGTCGAGCGCGAGGTGCAGGAACTGCCCGGGCCTGAAGCGCGGCGCCGGCGCCACGGGGTCGAGCTCCACGGTGTAGACGCGCTCGCCGTGGCCGGTGACGCCGGCGACCCTGCAGGCGATCTTGCGGACGACGGCCATCCCCGCGGCTCAGCGGTCCTCAGGACCGGGAGTCGGCACGCCGTCGGCGCCGACTCCCACCGCGCGTTCGCCGTCCATGAAGCGACCGAAGACGTCGATCATGTACTGCAGGCGCGGCTCGTCGATGCCCGGGTACACGCCGACGAAGAACGTGCGCTCCATGACGGCGTCGGTCGCCGCAAGGTCGCCGACGACCCTGCGCTCGATGTCCTCGAACGCGGGATGCCGCAGCAGGTTGCCGCTGAAGAGGTTGCGCGTCTCCACACGATTCGCCTCGAGGAACCTCGTGAGCTCGTTGCGTGTGAAGC
>DASUMX010000327.1:0-5317 GCA_036277455.1 Thermoleophilia bacterium | reverse complement strand
CCAGGCGGCGCCTGTGACTGGGAGGCCGCCGTCGCGCCGGGCGTGCTCGCCGCTCTCGACGACGCCGGCGTGCGCATCGCCGAGGGCCTCGGGCTGAACGGGCTCATGGACGTCGAGGTCATGGTGAGCGGCACGCGACCGAAGCTGCTGGAGATCGACGCCCGCCTGCCCAGCCAGACGCCGACGGCGGTCTACTGGTCAAGCGGGCTGAACATCGTGGAACTGCTCGCGCGGACGGTCCTCGAGGGGGCTCCGCCGGTGGTGGACCGCAGGGCTGTGCGCGCCTGCGTCTACCAGCACGTGCGCGCCGCGCGAGGTATGCTGGAAGTCCTCGGCGAGCACGTGATGGGGAGTGCCCGTCCGCTGCGTCTCGTGCCCGGGTTCTTCGGCGCGGACGAGGCGCTCACGGACTATGCGCCTGGCCGCGCCGAGTGGGCCGCGACGCTGATCGTGGCCGCGGAGAGCGCGCGCGCAGCGCGCGCGCAGGCCGCCGCCGTGGTCGCGGAGCTGGCGCGGTACGAGGGCCTGCGGGCGGCACCTGACGACGATCCTCTGGGCGAGGGAGGCCCGCGATGACACGACTGACCGAAGCCGACGTGACGACACTGACGAGAGACCTCGAGGCCTTCGAGGCGCGTCTCCTCGAGGCCACCGGGCTCGACCTGCGCGACCTCGCGCTGCGGACCGCCGTCGACGGCGACCGCTGCGTGCGGCTGCACGGGGCGCGCATCGCCGCCGTCCCCATGTCTTCCGGGGACGGGGTGATCCCCGGCTTCTCCGCCTGCGTGGTGGCGACGCTGCTGCACCTGGGCTGCGACGCGTGGATGACCACGCAGCCCGACGTGAGAGGCATCCAGGCGGCCGCCGCGGCGGGGGCGAGCGTCCTCTTCATCGCCGACGACCACCGCTTCATCGCCCTCAGCCTGGCCAACGGCAGCAGCATCGACGACGATCCCGCCACCGCCGACGGGTACGTCACGGCGCTCGAGGCGGCTGCGGGAGGCCTCGACGGCCGCGAGGTCCTGGTCCTCGGCCTGGGCCCCGTCGGGCGCGCCGCCGTCCGCCGCCTCGGCAAGCGCGGCGCGAACGTCCTGGTGGCCGAGCCCGACGGCGAGCGCATCGTCGTGGCCCGCGACGTCGGCCTCGTCTTCGAGGCCGTGGAGCTTGCGGCGGGCCTGGACCGCTGCGCCCTGGTCTTCGACGCCTCGCCGGCGGCCGGGATCATCGACGCCGCCGCCGTCAGCCCCGAGACCATCGCCGCGGTGCCCGGCATGCCCTCCGCGTTCACCCCGGCGGCGCAGGAGGCCCTCGGGGTGCGCCACATCCACGAGCCGCTGGCCATCGGCGTCGCGGTCATGGCGGTGCGCGCTCTGCTCTGAGGATCGCGCCGTCCTGGCGCGGCCCAGGGGCCGGCGACGCGAGCTGGGGTCGCGCCGGTGTACAATCGCAGGGCGCGGGGGGTCGATCGAAAGGATCAGCGTGGGCTCTAAACCCACGTAGGCGGGTGTGACTCCCGCACTCCCCGCCAGCCTCTCTCTCCGCGGCACGGCGCGTCCTCTCCGCACCTCTTACGGCGCGACGCGCGCATCGATCGATCCGGGGAACATGACGCTTGTCGTCGTCATCCGCCGGAGCGCGCCGTGGCCGAGGATCGCAAGGAGAGAGTCGACCGGGAGCTCATCGAGCTCCTCAACGAGATCCGGGTCGCCCTGCCCGGGGCGCAGGTCCTCTTCGCCTTCCTGCTCACACTGCCGTTCACGCAGCGGTTCGGGAGCCTTGGCTCACTGGACCGGGACGCGTACTTCGCGGCGTTCATCTGTACGGCCCTGGGCACGTCGATGCTGATGGCGCCCACGATGCACCACCGGCTGCGCTTCCGCGAGCACGACAAGGAACGCATGCTCCTCGGCTTCAACAAGCTGGTCCTCGTGGGGTCGGTGTTCCTCGCCGCCGCCATCGCCCTGTCGGTCTACGTGGTGACCGGCATGCTCTTCGAGGCCACCTGGGCCTCGGTGACCGGCGCGGCGATCGCGGCGTGGCTGGTGGTGCTGTGGTACGTCCTCCCGCTGCTGCAGCGGCGGGGGCGCGAACTCGACTGATCGACGTAGCGCTGGCGGGACCGAGCGGAACGCGTCAGTCGGTCGCGAAGGTGACGGGGATCCTGACCTCGTCCTGGCGCGAGCCGTCCTCCATGGACTGGTCGAACACGACGAGGGTGCCGCGCCCGGCGGAGGTCGAGAAGGGGACTTCCTGGGAGAATCGTCCGCGCCCGGGCGCGCCCGCGCTGGCCTGCACGATGACGTTGACGATGCGGCGGCCGGACGAGTCGCCGAGCCGCGCCTGGAACGATCCCTCGAACACCATGGCGGTACCCGAAAGCAGGAAGGGGCTGGAGAGGACTGCGCCGACGCCCGGCGACTCGACGAAGATGTTGGGCTCGAGGCCGCGCCAGTCGGCGCGGCGCTGGGCGCCGTCGAGGACGATGCCCTCGCCGCCCAGGGCCTCGACGGGCTCGCCGTCGACGAGGACCTCGACCGCGCGCACGGTCGGGAACCGCGTCAGCGTGTAGACGACCTGCGCGACCCGCGCCGTCATCGAGAGCGAGCCGCCGCCGGCGGCGAACTCGCTCGAGAGGTCGACGCGCGCCGTCCCCTCGGCGATCGACAGGCCGAGCAGGCGCGTGCCTGCGGGGATGGCGGTCCCGAGCCCGGCGTCCTGTTCGGTCGCGGCAGGGCCGGCGAGCAGGGCCTTCATCGCCGCCGTGGCCGGCATCGTGGTGTGCTTCACGCGGCGCTCGGCCACGCCGAGCTTCTCGTCACGCAGGAAGTACAGGCTGACCGTGGTCTGGGCGGGGGCTGTCGACGGGGACGGCGACGCGGCTGCGGAAGGCGCGCCGGACGGGCTGGCCGTGACCGTGACCGTGGCCGCCGGTTCCGGGGACGCGCCGCCGGAGGAGTCGCCGCAGGCGCCGAGCAGAGCGGCGCCCACGACGATCACCACCGCCGCGGCGATCAGCAGCAGTGGCAGGAGACGGGCGAAGCCGGCAACGGCACGGCGGGTCATGGGGCACCTCGCGTCGCGGTGGATCGGGGCCGAACCTTCGACGCCGCGGCTCTCCGCTCCTGCCCCAGCCGACCGTTCCGCGTCGAGGTGCTAGACTGGCCACCCGATGCCGACCGACCCGACCAAAGCGCGTTACTACCGCAAGCAGGTCCCGCTCTTCCGTCTCGTCGAGAAGATGAAGCTGTGGCCCTCGCGGCGCGGCATCCTGCACGGGATCAAGCAGTTCGAGGAGCGCGGCTCCTACGCAGTCGTGGTGACGCACTGCAACAAGCACATGGTCGTCCACGACTCCAAGACGAGCAGGGCCGCACGCTGGCTGCGCAACAAGTGGTACGCCGAGGCGTGCCCGCAGTGCCGCATCCCCGAGTGGAAGCTGCAGAAGTACGCGTCCACGCACTTCAAGCGCGGGTACGGGTCGCACCTGCACGACCTCTGAGCGAGCGCGACTAGAGCAGCCGCCAGCTCTCCGGCCGCAGTTGCGTCGCGGCCGGCGCGTCCAGCACCTTGTCCAGGGTGGCCAGGATGGCCGCCTTGTCCTCTGGCAGGCGGCCCCCGATCGGCAGGTAGTTGGAGGCGTGGTTGCAGCGGAAGAGCGAGCCGGTGACGTCGGTGTGGGCGACGATCTCGCGCAGTTCGCGCAGGATCCCGAGGGAGTCGGGCAGCACGACCTGGCCACCGGCGACCTTGCGCTCCATCGCGGTACCGGGGGGCAGCATGAGCGTGAGGATGCCGATGTACTCGGGGTCGATGGCGGAGAGCGCCTCGCCGGTGGCCCGGGCGTGCACGAGCGACCGCTCGCGCCCGGCGAGCCCCAGGATGGCGGTCACCGAGAGCTGCACGCCGGCGTCCGAGGCGCGCCGGCACCCCTCGATCTGCTCCGCCACGGTCATGCCCTTGTGGATGTCCGCCAGCGTCTGCTCGTCGCCGGACTCGAGGCCGAGATAGAGGAGCTCGATGCCACGCTCGCGCAGCGCAGCGAGTTCCTCCACCGATTTGCCCAGCAGGTTGCGCGCGTTGGCGTAGCTGCTCACGCGCTCCAGGTTGGGCAGGGCGCGATGCAGCAGGTCGAGGATCGCGTCGAGCTTGCGCGTGCTCAGGGCCATCGCGTCGCCGTCGGCGAGGAACACGCGCCGCACCCTCTGGCGCACGCTCACCGGCAGGCCGGTGACGTCCTCCACGACCTCGTCGAACGGCCGCACCGCGAACGGCTTCTCCAGGTAGGTGCCGCAGAAGTCGCAGGTGTTGTTGGAGCAGCCGTAGGTGACCTGGACGATCAGGCTGTCTGCTTCGCTGGGAGGGCGGATGACGGCGCCGTGGTACCTCACGCGGCCGATGCTAGCACGGCTCCACGGGGCCGCGCCCGCCGGCGCCTTCCCGCCGCCGGCCGCGCGGCGATCGCTCGTCGTTTTTGTGCGTTTGTGAGTGAGAGTGTGTGGCCGTGCTTCCCAACGGCTGATATACTGCCCGCACGTGTCGAGGGAGGGCGTCGGGGAGTGTCAAGCCGGATCGGGTCCGGCGGGATCGCTTCCCGGCTTGCGGTGTCATCGCCCGATCTCGGCACCCGCCATACCTAGTTGCGCGGAAACAGTCGTGAGCAAAGTCGGGAGGAGTCCAGGGTCATGGCAGACATCTACGCAGAAGCGGCCGAGAGCATCGTCAGCGCCGACAGGGCGGCAGCCGAGGAGGTCGCGCAGCGCGCCCTCGACTCCGGCATCGCCCCGGCCGACATCATGCAGAACGGCTTCGTCAAGGGCATCCAGGAGGTCGGCGACCTGTTCGAGTCAGGCGAGGTCTTCCTGCCCGAGCTGATGATGAGCGCGGACGCCATGGCCGGCGCCACCGAGGTCACCAACGCCGCCCTCGAGGGCGAGGCCGCCGAGGCCAAGGGCGTCATGGTCATCGGCACCGTCCAGGGCGACGTGCACGACATCGGCAAGGCGATCGTGATCGCCTACCTGAAGGCCAACGGCTACGAGGTCACCGACCTCGGCCGCGACGTCTCCGCCGACAGCTTCATCGACCGCGCCAAGGAACTCGGCGCCGACGTCATCGGCATGAGCGCCCTGCTCACCACCACCATGGAGGAGCAGAAGAAGGTGATCAAGCGCGTCAAGGACGAGGGCCTGCCCTTCAAGACCGTCGTCGGCGGCGCCCCCTGCACGCAGCGCTGGGCCGACCAGATCGGCGCCGACGCCTACGCCGAGGACGCCAACGACGGCGTCAAGAAGATCGACGCGCTGCTGGGGAAGTAAGC
>DASUMX010000326.1:0-2131 GCA_036277455.1 Thermoleophilia bacterium | reverse complement strand
GACGGAACCGGCGGCAGGGTTCGGCGAACGAGGTCGTCCGGCAGCTCCGACGCCGGCCCACCGACTCCGTGACGCGCCCGGCAAACGAGCGGGCGGCGCCGTGTCAGCGCAGCTCGGCCTGGAACTCCCGCTCGAGCGCCTTGAGGATCTTGGCGCGCACGCCGGCGATGTCCTTCTCGTTCAGCGTGCGGTCCGGTGCGCGCATGACGACGCGCAGAGCCAGCGAGCGCTTGTCCGCGGCCACCTGGTCTCCCTCGTAGACGTCGAAGACGCGGACGCTGCGCACGAGCTTGCCGCCGGCGCGGCGGGCCTGCTCGACGACGGCCGCCGCCGGGACCTCGCGGCCGACGACCACGGCGAGGTCCTGCGAGGCCGGCGGGTAGGCGCCGAGGTCCGCGAAGGCGGGTGTCGCGAGCGCGGCCGGCGAGATCCGGTCCATGGTCAGCGAGGCGTAGTACACGGCCAGGTCGTCGACGCCGCAGGCGGCGGCCACGTCGGGCCGCAGCTGGCCGAGCGCCCCGACCCCGCCCGCGCCGGGCACGCTCACGAGCGCGGCTTTGCCCGGATGCAGGAAGGGGAAGTGCGCCGCGGCCTC
This sequence comes from Thermoleophilia bacterium, assembly GCA_036277455.1. Taxonomy (GTDB): domain Bacteria; phylum Actinomycetota; class Thermoleophilia; order UBA2241; family UBA2241; genus CAIXSE01. The sequence goes on along the minus strand of DASUMX010000326.1, from coordinate 1,536 downwards.
GCCGAGCGGCCCGTACTCGCCGCGCAGGCCGACGGCGGCCAGCGCGGCGTCCACGGCGCCCTTGAGCGCGTAGAAGTCAGTGGCGCGGCCGGCGCCGGTCCAGTTCTCAGCCTGTAGCGGACCGGAGAGGACGATGCCGAGCGCCTCCGGCTCGTGCGGCAGGACGGCGCCGGGCTCGGCGGCGTGCTCCGGCGCCGGGACCGGCTCGTCCCAGAGGTAGACCTTGCCGATCTCGAACAGGTTCGGCGGGTCGTTGAGCCGGTCGACGTTGTCGCGCACGGTCTTGAGCAGGCCGGGCAGCAGCATGGTGCGCATCACCGACTGCTCCACGCTCATCGGGTTGGAGAGCCGCACGGGATCGAGGCGCACGTCGCCGTCCGGGAGGCCCAGCGGCGCGAGGGCGTCGGGGGCGATGAAGCTGTAGGTGATGACCTCGTCGAGGCCGCAGCCGGCCAGGGCGCGCCGAACGGCGCGCCGCACCTGCTGCGGCTTGGTCAGCCCGCCGGCGGTGGTGTGCCGCGGCAGGGTCTCGGGCGCCATGCCGTAGCCGGCGATGCGCCCGACCTCCTCGATGAGGTCCACCTCGCGGATGAGGTCGGGCCGGAACGTCGGCGGGGTGACGGTCCAGGTCTCACCGGCGCCGGGCTCGGACGCAGGCGAGCCGGGGCCGGGCGACGCCACGCCGGCCTCGTCCACCGCGCACTCCAGCCGGCGCAGGATGCCGGCCTGCTCGCCCGCCGGGACCGCGTAGCCGAGCAGCCCGTCGGCCCTGGCCGGGCGGTAGCGCAGCGGCTCGGGCGCCGGCAGCACGCCGCCGGCGTCGACCATGCCCGGCGCGACCGTGCCGCCGCAGAGCTCGGCGAACAGCCTGTCGGCGAAGTCGAGGCCGCCGGGCACCAGGTTGGCGTCGATGCCCTTCTCGAAGCGGTTGCTGGCCTCGCTGCGGATGCCGGTGTGCATCTCGGTGCGCAGGATGCTCGGGCCGGCGAAGTTGGCCGCCTCGAGAACGAGGTCGGTGGTGTGCTCGTCGATCTCGGCGTCCTGGCTGCCGAACACGCCGGCGATGACCAGGGCGCGCTCGACGTCGGCGATGACCAGCATCTGGTCGTCCAGCGTCCGCTCGACGCCGTCCAGGGTGACGATCTTCTCGCCGGCCTGCGCCCGCCGCGCGATGAGCGTGCCGCCGCGGATCTTGCCGGCGTCGAACGCGTGCAGCGGCTGGCCCCAGCCGAGCATCACGTAGTTGGTCACGTCGACCACGTTGTTGATGGGGCGCATGCCCGCGTGCGTGAGACGCGCCTTGAGCCACGCCGGCGACTCGCCGATGCGCACGCCGCGGATGACGGTGGCGCCGTACCGCGGGCACAGATCGGGGTCCGCGATCTCGACCTGGATGGCGGCGGACGCCGGGGCGCCTCCGAACGCCGCCGGGGCAGCGATGGGCGTCGGCATCAGCTCGCGCCGGGCCGCCGCCGCGACCTCGCGGGCGATGCCGTAGATGCTGAAGCAATCGGGCCTGTTCGACGTCAGCTCGAG
>DASUMX010000325.1:0-12737 GCA_036277455.1 Thermoleophilia bacterium | reverse complement strand
TGTGCGCTCGGACGGCCACCCGTTCACCAGCGGTCCGTGAGCGCGGTCACCGCGCCGAGCAGGCCGCCCTCCGTCAGGGCGATGAACAGCGACGCTGCGACGAGGTCGGCGGTCGTGCCGGGGTTGAGCGCGTGAGTATCGTCCCGGAGCTCGCGCGTCAGGGCCCGGATCCCGGCGCGTCCCTTGTCGTTCAGCGCACCGCCGGCGGCCAGCACCTCGGCCGCGTGTCGTGACACGTCCTCCGCAACGGTGACGCCGTTCTTGCGCGCGATGAGCGTGTCCGGGGTCTCCGCAAGGAGGGTGAGGAAGGCCATCTGGACCGCCTCGGAGAACCGGGCGCCGTCGCGCCAGCAGCGGAGGATCGTCGCCGCACCGAGCGAGAAGGAGAGGCGGAAGCCGGTGACGTACTCGCGGGCGATGGCGTCGCGCCGGCGTGCCTCGCCCATCGCCTCGAGCAGCGTCACGGTGACCTCGCGCTCGCGGACGTCGTGGCGCTCGCTCGCGCCCATCCCCGCGGGGCCGGCGGCGCGGATGGCCTCGTAGGCCAGGACGGCATCCTGGACCGTCAGGGCGCGCAGCACCGTGGCAAGCTCCGCACGCAGGTCGCCGCCGCCGACGGGCACGCGCGCCGCGGCCGTCGCCAAGGGGGCCAGCAGCAGGATCAGCCCCAGATTGGTGTTGACGGCGACGAGACGGCGCGTGTCCGTGACGGCTCTGCCGATCGTCTCGCCTACCGTGGCGCGCCCCGCGTCGCGGAGCGCGGGACCGATGGCCACCGCGCTCGTCAGGAAGTCCTCGTAGCGCATGTCCGAGAAGGAGACGCCCGGCGATACGTTGCCCGGCTTCTCGATGCTCGCCTCGTACAGGCAGGCCAGCTGCGCCGCCCAGGCGATCTCATCGCCCGTCAGGCGCTTCACGCCCGGCCCTCGATCACGTGGTCGACGAGACACTGCGCGGCGTCGACGCCCGTGGCCGCGCGCAGCGCGCGCCACCCCGGGATGGTGTTCACCTCGATGACGCTGTACTCGCCGTCGTCGCCCGGCAGGATGTCGACGCCGGCGTGCTCTGCGCCCACCACGCGCGTCGCGCGCAGGCTCAGCTCGACCACCCGCTCGTCCGGCGTGAACGGCACGCCCTTGGCGCCCTGCGCGGCGTTGGTCTTCCATCCGTCGCCGCGCCGCAGCATCGCCCCGACGACGCGCTCCCCCACGACGAAGACGCGGATGTCCTCGTGGCCGTGAGGCACGAACTCTTGGATACAGTTGACATAGCGGCCCAGCTCGAGAGCGCGGAAGGCGCGATACGCGGTGTCGGCGTCCGTGACCCGGACGATGCCGCGGCCCTCGGAGCCGAACAGGGGCTTGACGACGACGTCGCCGCTCAGCTCCTCGAAGGCGGCCATGGCATCCTCGAAGCGTTCGGCGACCAGCGTGCGCGGCGTCGGCAGCCCGGCGTCCTCGAGCCGCGCCGAGGTGTAGTACTTGTCCACGCCGTGCTCGATCGCCATCGCCGAGTTGACCACCCTCACGCCGGCGTGCTCGAGCATGCGCAGGGCGTCCATGCGGAAGATCACCTGCTCCAGGGAGCCGGTCGGGATGGCGCGCACGAACACGACGTCGCACGCATCGAGCGGGACGCCGCCGGCCGTGAGGCGTGGGCGGCGGCTGACCCTCGCGGTCAGCTGCGTGACCGGGTAGCAGTCCGCCTCGACGTCCCGGCGCGCCAGCGCCGAGAGGAGGCTCTCCGTGTGCCACCCCCCCTTCTGCCCCAGGATGGCGATCCTCACGCGAAGAACGATCGCCGGAGGACCTCCGGGTTCACCCCGCCGGCGCGGAACGTGCGCCCGCTGGTCAGGTTGGTGACCGTCACCTCCGCCGGACTGAACAGGAGCGGGTCGATCTTGTAGAAGTCGTGGTCGTAGCGGCGGAACAGTTCGCCGAAGGTCGTGCCGTAGTCCTTCGACGAGCTCGACGGAAGCTGCTCGATGACGCTCTCCAGCTGGTCGTCGTCGGTCTGCACCGTGTACCAGGCGCGCCCGCCGTAGAGCACGCCGTCGTTCGTGCGACCGATGGCGGTGAGGTCGTCGGCGGCGACCGGCGCCAGCGGGCAGGAGCCGAACCCCGAACGCACCGTGGCGATGTCGAAGCCGACCTCGTGCATCTTGTGGATCCCGGTCTCGACGATGCGCGCCGCCACCTGCACCGAGCCGACGGTGCAGGCGGTGGGCGCCATCAGCAGGTGGAGCTTGTCCGGGCTCACGCCGCACTTCCCGGCGATCAGCTCGGTCACGGCCGGCGGCGGCAGCGTCCTCGACTCCAGCGTGAGCTCGGCCACGTCCGCCGGGTCGCGGTAGTCGATGCTGGAGAAGATGGGATCGCCCCGGTACAGCGCCCGCGCCGGTCCCGAGCCCATCGCGAAGTACGACTTCGTGTCCTCGGTCTTGGGCGCCTTCACCGCCCACCCTGCGTACTGGGAGGCCATGCAGGCCACGACCGGGTGGCTCACGCCCACCTCGACGCCGGGCGTCACGAGGCCGTCCAGGTGAAGCTCTCGCAGCTGGACGCTGCCGAGGCCGCCCAGACAGACTTCGGAGAAGAGGCGCCCGGCCTCGAGCGAGCCCCACGTCTCGATGCCGCAGTCGACGACGGTGACGCCGTTCTCGTAGTGCTGGACGGCCACGCCGTACGCTTCGGCGGCGTCCACGAGTCGCCCGGAGATGGCGAGCGCCCGCTCATTCACGCTAAGCACGGACCAGGACCTCCCCTCGGCCGCCCGTGTTCATGTCGCCGACGTAGCGCCGGAAGGTGTCGGCTGCGAGCGCCTCTTCATCCAGCGCGCCGGAGTCCCGCAGGGCGCGCAGGTACGTCCGCAGGAACACGGGCTTGTAGGTGCAGGCGTAGTGGAACGTGGGCAGCATCGGCGGCGCCTCGCCGAGGGCGACGATGGTCCCGCGCTTCATCCCGGCTCCCGGGCGGCCGCCGAGGCGGCCTCTGACGAAGACCGAGCCGGCCAGCATGCCGGCGCCGGCGAACTCGCCGGAGTCGCCGAGGACGACGATGAGCCCGCGGCGCATGCGGCCGCCGACCTCACGGCCGCACGAGCCGCGCACGACGATGGTCCCGCCGCGCATGCCCTTGGGCTCGCCCGAGTAGGCGGCGCCGGTGAAGTGGCCGGCGTCTCCCTCGACGACCAGGAGACCGCCCGTCATGTGGGCGCCGGCCCAGTCGCCGGCGCTGCCCTCCACGACGATCTCGCCGCCCTTCATGAACGCACCGACGTGGGGGCCGGCGTCGCCCATCACGGTGATGCGGCCGAAGCTCATGCCGTAGCCGATCTTCTTGACCGCCTTGAGGTCGCCGCGCACGGTGATGGTGTCGGCGCCGGCGCCTTCGACCGTGAAGAGGTCGCCGAGTCTCACCTGCCGGCGCCCGTAGAACACCGGCAACGCCTCGATCTGCGTCTGCCCGAGCCCGACGAAGCGATCCGGGCAGATGCTGTCGGCCTCGACGGGGATCGTGCTGGACTCCTTGCGCTCCAGCGTGATGCCCTCTCCCTCGAGCACGAGCGCCGCACAAGCTATGCATCCCATGGCTGCTGCCTCCTCCTCATCGCGGGAGCGTCCCTCCACGCGGCGATCACGCGGTCACCAGCTCCCGCAGGGCGAAGTGGAACTGCCCCAGGGAGCCGCCGTAGTTGCCGGCCGAGATGCGCGTCACGCCGGGGAGGCAGGCCGCCGTGATGCCCACCCGCATGGCCTCGCGCACCGCCTGCTCGTCCAGCCCGTCGATCACGATCTCGAGGACGGCGTTCTCGCCCTCGCGCAGCGCCGTCTGCTCCTGGGCGCGCAGCGTGGGGCAGTACGGCGTGTTGCTCGACACGTTCTGGCCCTTGTAGCGGGACGAGACCTTGCTGCCGGAGCGCACCACTCCTCCGGGAAACGGCATGATCGCACCGGGCACGGAGCGCATCGCCGCGACCGCCGCTTCCGCGGCGGTGAGCGCGGCCTCCAGGTCCTCCCCCATCATGAAGAAGTTGCCGCCGCCGACGCCCTTGGCCACGCCGAAGCTCTCCTCGACGACGAACTCCCCGTCCATGACCGGGACGCGCCACAGGCGGCGACCGTCGAGCAGCTTGCTGCGCTGGAAGCCGTCGCCGAAGTAGCGCAGCTTGCCGCCCACCTTGAGCCTCTCGTCGCCGCCCAGCCCGTCGTAGCAGGCCGAGGTCGCCGACGTCATGATGGCCTGTCCCACCCTGGCCAGCAGCACCGACTCCATGTTCGAGCGCGAGGTCGCGAACACGAGCACTGCGATGCCGGGCCGGCCGTCCGGGGTCTCCTCGTCCGGGCCGAGCTCGTTGACGCCCGCCTCGCAGCCGCAGCCGATGATCGACGTGGCGAACCCCGTCGCCGCCGCGGCCGCCGTGCGCGCCCACTCCAGCGTCTCCGCGGTCACGATGAGGCGTGAGCCCCACATGCCGAAGGCTTCCGCGAACGTGTCCTCTATCTCCACTCCGTTGAGATGCATGAGAGGCTAGCTCCTTTCCCAGAAGGGTGCCGGCGCCCGCCCGGCCGACGGGTGGCGGCGCCGGAGAGACTCGGTCTCGCTGACGTAGAGGTGGTCCAGCACGGAGCCGGCGGCGGAGCGCACCTGCAGCGCCTCGACGAGGTCCCGCAGGCCGGCCTGCCCGGCCAGTCCCTGCCCGAGCAGCGCGGCGCCCTGTGCCGCCTCGCTGGCGACGGCGGCGAAGCCGCCGACGTCGCAGACGGGGGCGAACCGGGAGAGCCGTTCGGCCAGGAGCCGCCGGATCTCGGGGACGCGGCTGAGGCGCCCCGAGAGGAGGATCTCACGCGGCGTCCCCAGGACGGTCACCTGCGCCGCCACCTGCTTCTCGATGCCCTCGAGCAGGGCGTCGAGGGCGACGGCCGCCGGTCCGCCCGCCGCGGCGGCCCTGACGAGGTCGCCCGGCGTGCAGTCCGGATCGCCGCAGACCCAGGCGGCGCCGCCGCTGGCCAGGACGTCCTTGGAGAAGTCGCGCAGCAGGTAGGCGAGCTCACCGTCCATGGCGCCCATGGCGCGAAAGCCGGGAGCGCCGCTGGTGCCGCCGGCGCCGTCCACCACCGCGCCCCCGTCGACCCCGATGACCGCCGTGAAGGCGCCGCCGGCCTCGACGAAGACGAACGAGGTGGCGGAGCAGGGCAGGCCGAGCCGGCGCGCCTGGTCCCACACGCCGAGCGCCACCGCGCAGAGCTTGTCGGCGGTCCCCATGTCGATGCGGTTGACCTTGCGGTGAGCGGGGACGGTGGGCAGGTGAGCGACCGAGGGTGAGAAGCACACCGGCAGGCCGCTCACCCGGAGCGCCTCCACGAGGCGTCCCATGCCGCCCAGGATGGTCCCGCGCGGGCCGTCGGCGGCATCGGCGAGGAAGAGCAGCGCGAGCTCCCCGGCGCCGACGTCGCGGACGTCGGTCCAGGGCAGGCCGTAGCCGGACGGGCCGACGACGAGGTCCAGCGGCCGGGCGCCCTGCAGGAGCTCGACGAGCATCCCCGGGTCGGCGCCGATCGTGGCGGTCGGGAAGCTCTCGTCGAGGAAGACGGCGTCGCCGTCGCGCCCGCAGAGGTCCAGGCTCACGGTCCCCGGGTCGATGCCGACGACGCGCGTCACGCCGGCTCCTCCGCCGGATCGGCGTCGTCGTCCGCGCCCAGGTAGCCCCAGCGCAGCGGCGACTCCTGCACGTACTTCTTGCCGAGACGCACGGCGAGGGACGCACGCTCCAGCTCCCGGCCGAGATAGAAGGCGTGGCTGGCCTCCTCCACACCCAGCGCCGCGAACAGCTCGCGAGGGTCGGTGCCTCGCAGGAAGAGCGCCCGGTTGAAGACGGTGATCGCCTCGCCGTCGGCGAAGATGCGGAAGTTGCGGTCGCGCACCTGATGCTGCATGTCGCGCAACTCCGCCTCGGAGTAGCTCTCGAAGGGGGGATCCTTGAGCGCTACCAGTGCGTCGTCGAGATTCTTGGGCAGCGTGCGGTTGCCGACGGCGTAGTGCATCAGCTTGCGCGCGTGATCGAGCTCGCGCACGGCGCCGCGCGCCCAGCTGATCACCTCCGTGGTGAGCACGTAGTCGATGTGGAGCTCCTCGATGACCCCCGCCATCACCGCGTTGACACCCACGCTGTCGGCGTCGGTGAGCTCGGTCAGGTTGCCGAGGCCCATGAGCACCTCCGCCTCGGGGTGGCGGCGGCGGACCTCGCAGTAGCGCTCGATCGAGGAGGTGAATCCGAAGCTGATGGGGTCGAGGATCGGGTCGATGACGTACGCCGCGCCGAGCTCGGCGACGCGGTCCACGTTGCGCTCGAGCGAGTCCAGCCCTTCGCCGAAGTCGGGGATCACGACCACCTTGCAGCGGAGGTCGGGCACGATGTCCAGGTTCTGCCCGTTCACGCTCAGCAGCAGGTCGACGCCGGCCTCGTCGGCCTCGCGGATGGTCGCGGTGTGGAACGTGTCGATGCTCACCGCGAGGCCGCGCTCGCGGAGGGCGAGGACCACCTCGCCGACGCCTGGGAACTCCTCCATGGGCGGGCAGCCGAGGTCGATGACGTCGGCGCCGCTCGCGCGGAAGTACTCCGCCTGGGCGATGATCTCGGGGAGGGGCAGACGCCACGCCTCGACGATCTCGGCGATGATGCGCACGTGGTACTCGCCGTAGCCCTCGAGGACACGCTCCTGGCCGAAGTGCTGCGGCAGGTCCTTGAGGTCCTTGGGGCCGCGCACGACGGGCACTCCCACGCGCTCCTCGATCAGGCCGAGGTCGCCGCGGCACAGGCCGGGGATCATCACCCTGGCGCAGCCGCAGTCCGCGGGCAGGCGACGGGCGATCCACTCCGTGCGCATGAGCGCGGCCACCGACCCCTGCAGCTCGGCCACCTCGTAGTCGAAGTCGAGCTCGAGCCGCGCCAGCGTCGCGCGCAGGGCATCGGCCGCCAGTCGGCCGGTGACGAACAGCGTGTCGACCACGTCAGGCGTCCTCGCCGTCTCAGGAATAGAGCCACTCACTCTGCGATGTGTGTTGCCGGGCGAAGGCGCGCCCCGCGATCTCCGGGCGGATCTCCGCCAGTGTGCCGAAACGTTCCGCGAACGCGTTGTGCTCGTGGATGCCCTCGTAGTTCTCCTGCCGCGCCAGCACGAACGTGTCGTCGTCGAGGTGCTCGTACTCCTTGCAGACGCTGGCGAGCATCTGGCGCACCACGTCCTCGACGAAGCGCGGGTTGCGGTGCGCCTTCTCGACGACCGCGAGCTCGTCGGGGCGCTTGAGCAGCTCGTAGATCTCGGAGCTCATGGACGACTCCGCGATGCGCAGGAGATCCTCGGCGCGCAGTCGCTGATCCGAGCCCATCAGCAGCGTGCCCCTGCCGCGCTGGTTGTGCGACGCCATCGGCAGGAGCCCCACGATGCGTTCGGCCTCCTGCTCCGCGTACCCCTCCTCCACCAGCGTCTCGACCGAGTGCTCGCGGACCATGTCCTGGGCGCACGGGCACACGGTCAGGCCGTTGACCTCGACGCCGACGAGCAGGCGCGTGCGCTCGCGTGTCGCGGCGGCGATGCCCACGAGTGTGTACAGCTGCTCGGTGGGCCGCTTGGTGACCGGCGTGACCTTGGTGATCGGCGACTGCGCCCGGATGTGCACCTCCGCGCGCAGCGCACCCTGGGTCTCGACGACGTCCTCCGCCATGCGCCGGGCCAGCGATTCGATGTCGGCGAACGGCTTGCGCGTGAGTCCCTCGGCGAGGTCCTCGACGACCTCGCTGAACCGCGACATGTGCACGCCGGCCTGGTCGGGACTGAGGTCGGCGTACAGGTCGAGCACGGCGTAGAACAGCTCGGCCTTGCCGCCGTCCGTCATGGCGATGATGCGGCGCAGGTTGGTCACCCCGGCGCGGCTCAGCGCGACGGCGACGGCGGGACGCGCCTGTTGCGTGTCCCGCCTCGGGCGGCAGGCGCGGTCCGCATCCATCCCGTCTCCTCTCAGCCGCAGGCGACGGTCTCGATGCGGGCGCCGTCGCCGGACAGCATGGCGTAGTTGTCGTAGGAGACCGTGTAGGCCGCCTTGAAGTGGGCGCGCAGGTCGTCTTCTATACTAGGGTCGTAGTCGGGCGCTACCGAGTAGGTGCGACCCGCCACCTGCTTGAGGACGGCGCCGTCGCGGGCCACGAGCTCGCCCGCCTTGAACACGTACCGCGGCCGGGCGAACATGGCCTCCTTGTCGTCCCGCTCCTCGTACACGGCGATGTCGGCGTCGGCGCCGACCCCGAGGTGCCCCTTGTCCTTGAGGCCCAGCGCCCTCGCGGGCCCGGAGCGGGTGATGACGGCGATGTCGCCGAGCGAGTACTCGCGGTCCAGCTCGGCGAGCAGCGCCCCCTTGCGGGCGCGCGGGTGCAGCGTGGCGATCATCTCCTCGCGATAGCCCCGGTCCATCAGCAGCCGGATGATCTGCGGGTAGTTGCTGAAGGTGCCGGCGTTGGGGTGGTCGGTGGTCAGGAACACCTTCCACGGGTCGTCGATGAGAAGGAAGAGCTCCAGGCCGGTGAGCCACATCGTCGCGTTGATGGGGTTGCCCGGCTTGTACTCGATCGGCACGATGCCGCCGCCGGACTCGCCCTCGACGTCGTCGTTCATCCAGCGGCCGCCCGCCGTGTTGTGCAGCGTGTGCTGCAGCGGGCCGTCGCAGGTCATGGTGGTCGCCCGCCCGAAGACGACCTGGCCGACGTCGACGGTGAGCTTGGGGCTGGCGTTGACGGCCTCCGCGACGGCCACGGCCTCCGACTTGTGGACGTGGCCCTTGCCGCTGCCGTAGCTCAGGAACTGCAGGTGGCAGAGGTGTGCCCGGTGGCCGTCCAGCGCCTTGATCGTCTCGATGCTGGTGCGTGCGCTCGTGTGCCGCCCGAGGTTGATGCCGTGGATGTGGGCGGCGTGCGGCAGCCCGAGGTCGTCGGCGATCGTCGCCAGCGTCTCCATGATCTGGCGCGGGGTGACGCCGTAGCCGATCACCTCGTCGTCGAGCTCGGCGACGTTACGACCCCACTTCCAGTTCTCGACCCCGCCCGGGTTCACGAGCTTGATCGCGTAGCCTCTGGTCGCCTGGAGCAGCCAGGCGACGTAGTCCCTGGCGCGGTCGAACTGCTTGTCGGCGATGCTCTGCATCACGATGTGGTTGTTGCCCATGACCATGAAGGCGCCGTTGTCGACGTTCGGCGTGTCCTCCAGCTCCTCGTGCGTGTGGCGCGCCATCAGCGGCGCGGTCGACGCCTGCATCACGGTGGTGTAGCCGAGCTCGGAGTACAGCTGCCCGGTGGCGTAGGTGGACGGCACCGTGCCGCCCGCGCCCGCGCGCAGCGATCCGGAGTGGGCGCGCTCCTTGCCGCGATGGTCCTCCGGCCGCAGCTTGCGGCCGGCGTTGACCTCGCCGCCGACGATGTGCGCGTGGATGTCCACGCCGCCGGCCATGACCACCAGCCCGGCGGCGTCGATGATCTCCGCCTTTTCGCGGTCGACCTCCGCGGCCGGGACGATGCGGCCGTCCTTCACCCAGATGTCGCCGATCTCTCCGGCCTTGTCGTTCTGCGGGTCGTAGACCCGTCCACCGATGATGCCCAGCATCAGTCCACCGCCTCGATGATCCGGTCGAGGATTTCCTCGTCGGTCGGACGATCCGTCTCGATGACCTGCGTCAGAGGGATCGGCACGTTGTCCATGCGGTACGCCGTGCCGCCGGCGTCGACGCCGTAGGCCGCCGTGGGGAAGAGAACGTCGGCCTTCGCCGCGACCACACTCGGTCCGTGGTCGAACACGATCGTGGGGATACGCTCCAGGTGCGCTGCGGCAGCGGCCGGGAAGTGCGCTCCGGGGTCGGAGGCGATGATCACCGCGGCGTCGGCCGCCTTGCGCGCGAGCATGTCGACGGCGGTGAACTCCCCGGGCATGAACTGGGGATAGCCGCGCGCGAAACTGACGGCGAACGGGTAGCCCGTGGTCCACGAGAGCACCTGGTCGGCGCCGGTGACGTTGCCGTGCCCGCGCATGGGGATGACCGAGAACTTGGCGTGGTCGTTCAGCTCGGCCACCAGGGTGAACAGCTCCGCGACGTTGAGCTGTCGCGCCGGCGCCATGGTGAGGCCCATGCCCATGAAGGCGACGCCGTAGCGGCACGACTTCATGCGCTCGGCCAGCTCCTTGAGCTCCGCCACCGGCACGCCGCCGACCACGTCGGACGACGGCTCGCCGCCGCGCACGAGCAGGCGCAGGGTGGTGAGCACCTCGTAGTCGCTGCCGACCTCGATCTGCAGGAAGTGGTCGGCCTTCTTGGAGCTGCCCGTGGGCCGCACGTCGATCACGTACATCGTGCGGTCGCTGCGCCCGTTGGGCGTGAGCGTCCCCTTCGCGGTCAGCGAGAAGCGCGGGAAGTGACGCAGGTGCGAGGCGTCCGGGTTGCAGCCCCAGAACACGACGAGGTCGGCGCGGTCGCGTACCTCGCCCAGCGTGCAGGTGGGCTCGCCGACCGCCTGCATCGCGAGCCCCGTGGGACCGTGACAGACGGACGACGTCGAGTCGATGACGGCGCCGATCTTGTCGGCGAGAGCGACGGCCTTGCGCTGCGCCTCGCTCGCCGACGAGCTGAGCCCGTAGATGAGCGGGCTGTCGGCCGCCGAGAGGATGCGCGCCGCCTCGGCGACGGCTTCACTCCACTCCACCTCGCTGCCGTGGACCAGCGGCCGGCGCGGCCGCGGGTCGTAGTCCATGAAGATCCCCTGACCACTCGAGCAGGCGAGCTTGACCTTGAGGATCTTGGTGCCCTCCGTCTCCACGATGATGTCGTCGCACAGGCACCCGCAGAACGGGCAGGCGACGTTCTCGACCGTCGTGCTCACGGCGACACCTCCTCACCGGCGAGGGGCGTCACGTCGACCTGGAGCCCCTTGAAACACGGCATGCCCGTGCCCAGGGTCTCGGTGCCGATCAGCTTGTTGGCCGAGGTCCCCATCGGGACGAAGACGAGGCCGGCCGGCACGGTGCCGGCGCGGGCCGTCAGCTCCACCTCACCATCATCCGTGCGCAGCAGGACGTGCCCGCCTTCGCTCACGTCGAGGCGGGTCATGTCGTCCGGGTTCATCTCCACGAGCGCGGTGGCCTCGAGATACTCAGCCGAGGCCTTGCCCTTGTGCATGCCGATGGCTTGCTTACGCGTACGTCCGGTGATCAAGGTGAGTCGGTCGCTCACGGCGCTCCTCCTTTCTCGCTTCGCTCTCCGCATACACTTCCGCCGCGCGCGCGAGGAGGCCGGCGAGGCACTCCCGCCGGTCGCGGCCCGCTGCCGCGACGGTACAGATCGGGTGGCCCGCGGCGATCGTCTCCCGGCTGCGCGGCACATCTCTCACGCCGCGGGCCAGCCAGGCGCCGGTGTCGGGTGTCGTCACGCGGCGGCGCGCGTAGACGATCGCCTTGCCGACGGGCTCGGGGGCGGCGGAGCGGGCGGCGCCGGCGTCCGGCAGCCTCCCGGCGCAGGCGTCCACGTGGGCGCTGAAGACGTTGACCCCGCCGGCGTCCTCGAGCAGTTCCATCGAGCCGCTGTAGCGAGGATTGACCTCGACGACGTGCGGGCGCACGGCGCCTCTGCGGTCCCTGCCGATCACCACGTCCATACCGTTGACGCCTCTCAGTCCAAAGCGCCTCGTGAGCGTGCTCGCCGCGCGGCGGACCTCGGCGTTCGCGGCCGCCGACTCCGCGGGGGAGAGACCCAGGGGCAGGATGTTGCCGCACCACCCGAACCCCGAGCTCCCCAAGGCGGCAAGCCCGATGAGCTGTTCGCTCAGACCGAGGATGCGGCAGTCACGACCGTCGGCGACGAACGCCACCGACGCGGGCACGCCGTCCACCTCGGATTGTAGCACGTGGTCCTCGTCGAGCGGCCTCCCGTCCCAGCGACCCACGCCGTGCCCTCCGCCGCTGCGGACACGCTTGCGCAGCCAGCGGCCGGTGACCGCGCCGGCCTCCTCACCGGGCAGCAGGGTGACGGGGTGGGCGATGCCGGACTCCTCGCAGGCGCGGCGCAGGAGCGCCCAGTCCCTGACCTCGCGCAGCACCTCCGGCGGGTTGCCGAGCACCTCGTGCTCGCCCGCCAGCCGCGCCACGACCGCGGCGTGGTTCTCGAGGTTGGCGCCGTAGACGACGGCCTCGGCAGCGACCCGCCGCGCCGCCTCGCCCAGCCCTTCGGCCGTCGGCGGCAGGCCGAGGTCGCGTTCGAGCGCGTAGCTCTCCGCGACGAGGGCCTGATCGCGGTCCCCGAAGAAATCGACGGCGACGACGTCGTGGCCGCCGCGGACCGCGGACTCGACCATCGCCCGCGTGCTGACCCCAAGGACGAGGGTGCGCACTACCCGGCCAGCTCCTTGGCGCTCTCCATGATGCCCTCGGCGTCGAGGACGAGGTCGTTGCGCTCGAAGAGCCGGGCGACGGAGCGCTTGTGCACCTTCATCTTGAGGTCGCCGATGCCGAGCGCGCCGAAGAGCAGCTTGTCGCCGATATCCTTGCCGTTCCAGGTGGCCTTCGTGCCCTCGACCCCGAGCGGCGGCACCGCGTTGACGTCCGCGAGCACGCGGAGGGTCGGGTGCTCCCGCCAGAGAGACTCGGGGACCAGCTGGACGCCCTCGACGCCGGTGCACAGGACGGCGCACGCGCCCTCGAGCACGGC
>DASUMX010000324.1:0-6422 GCA_036277455.1 Thermoleophilia bacterium | reverse complement strand
GCCGCCGGGCAAGGCCGGCTGGTTCCTCGTCATCCAGGAGCTGACCGAGGACAAGTTCCTCGCCGCTATCGAGGGCACGAACGCCACACTCGTGCGTTCCAACCTCAGCGCCGAGCAGGAAGAGCAGCTCAAGCACGCCTTTGGCGCCAAGCACCACAAGAAGGAAGCCACCGCCTGAGCGGAGTCGCGTCCGGGTGAGTGGCGGCGGGCGGGAGGCCGGAAGGGCCGCCCGCCCGCCGTCAGTTCTCTGCAGGATCAGCGCCGGCCCCGAGGGGAGTCGGCCGGCGCGGATGGGGGAGTCGAGATGGTCGAGCCGCCCAAGCCCGAGAAGATCAAGCACAGGAAGAACCGCCTCGAGGCGTTCAGCGACGGCGTCTTCGCCATCGCCATCACGCTGCTCGTGCTCGAGATCGCCGTGCCGGCGATCAGCGACGGCGTCGGGAGCGGCGAGGTCATCCGCGGTATCGGCGAGGAATGGCCCACCTACCTCGCCTACTTCATCTCGTTCATGACCATCGGCGCCGTTTGGATCGAGCACAGCGCCCTGGTTGATGCACTCGACCACATCGACGGCGTGTTCATGCGCATCAACCTGGTGCTGCTGCTGTTCTGCGCGTTCCTGCCGTTCCCGACCCGCATGATGAGCGAATACCACGGAGAGATCGACGCCGAGCGCGTCGCCGTCGTGTTCTACGGCGCAGTCCTCCTCGCCATGGTGCTGATGCTGATCGTGCTCGGCCGTCACGCCGAGCGCGAAGGCCTCTTCGGCGACGACCTCGTCGACGAGCGCAAGGAGGAGGCTCGGGTCAAGTATCAGCTCATGCCGAGCCTCATCGCCTACATCGTGGCCGCCTTCCTGGGGTTCTTCGTCCCGCGGCTGGGCATCTCGATCTACCTGCTGGTCGCCATCTGGCTGGCGATCCCGCTCCGGGACGTGCGCAAGTTGTTCGGCCGCTCCGCCTGACCGCTGGGTGACACTGAGCCTTACGGCGACAGACTGAAGAGGGGGGAACTGATGGCCGAGAACACGACGACCGGGGCAACGGGCGGAGGGGCGGCGGCAGGCAAGCACGGCGCCAAGGCGGTCGCCGCAGCGTCCGCGGGCTTCGTCCTCTTCGTGCTGGCGACCGGCCAGTTCATCATGGCTCTCGACAGCTCGGTCATGAACGTCTCGATCGCGACCGTGGCCGAGGACGTGGGCACCACGGTCACCGGTATCCAGACCGCCATCACCCTCTACACGCTGGTGATGGCCTGCCTGATGATCCCCGGCGGCAAGATCGGCAGCATCATCGGCCGCCGCCGCGCCTTTTCCATCGGCTGCGTCATCTACGCGGCCGGCTCGATGACCACGGCGCTGGCGCCGAGCCTCCCGGTCCTCATCCTCGGCTGGTCGTTCCTCGAGGGCATCGGCGCCGCGCTGATCATGCCGGCGATCGTCGCGCTGGTGGCCGGGAACTTCGAGGTCGCGGCCCGGCCGAAGGCCTACGGCCTCATCGCCGCGGCGGCGGCGATGGCGATCGCCGTCGGGCCGCTCATCGGCGGCCTCGTCACGACGTACGCCTCCTGGCGCTACGTGTTCGTCGGCGAGGTCATCGTCATCGTCGTGCTCCTCTTCTTCGCGCGCCGCGTGAAGGACGCCCCGGTGGAGAAGCGCCCGCGTCTCGACGTCGTCGGCGCCGTGCTCTGCGCCATCGGTCTGGCGCTCATCGTGCTCGGCGTGCTGCGCTCCTCCGAGTGGGGCTGGATCGTGCCCAAGGAGGGTGGGACCGCGTGGCTGGGCCTGTCGCCGACGATCTGGCTCATCCTCGCCGGCGGCCTCGTCCTCTGGCTCTTCCTCCGCTGGCTGTCGCGCCTCGACCGCGCGGGCAAGGAGCCGCTGGTCGACCCCGCGCTCTTCCGCGTCCATCAGCTGACCGGCGGCCTCGTCATGTTCTTCCTGCAGTTCCTGCTGCAGATGGGGATCTTCTTCATCATCCCGCTGTTCCTCTCGGTGGTGCTCGGGATGACCGCCTCACAGACGGGTGTGCGCCTGCTGCCCCTGTCCGCCGGCCTGCTCCTCGCCGCCGTGGGCGTGCCCAAGCGGTGGCCCAAGGCGTCTCCCCGGCGCGTGTGCCGCGTGGGGCTATTCCTCATCCTGGCCGGCATCGTCCTGCTGCTGGGCGGGATCGACCTCGACGCCAGCGCCGCCGTGGTCCTCGTCCCGATGCTGCTCATCGGCCTCGGCATCGGCGCGCTCGCCTCCCAGTTGGGGGCCGTGACCGTGTCCGCGGTGCCCGACGAGAAGGCCTCCGAGGTCGGCGGCCTGCAGAACACCTCGTCCCAGCTCGGCTCGTCGATCGGTACGGCGCTGGCCGGGTCGATCATGATCGCCGTGCTGACCGCCTCGTTCCTGACCGGCATCCAGAACAACCCAAACGTGCCGGAGGAAGTGAAATCCCAGGCGACCGTCGAACTGGCCCCGGGGATCCCGTTCATCTCCGACGCCGACCTCGAGCAGGCGATGAAGGACGCGGGACAGTCCGAAGAGGTCACACAGGCGGCCGTCGACGCCAACAGGGAGGCGCGGATCGACGGGCTTGACGCCGCGCTTGCGATCCTTGCCGTGATCGCCGTCGTCGCGCTGTTCTTGACTTCGGGGGTGCCGAAGATCCCAGTCGCCGGTGCAGGCGCCCAACCCGCTCAGGCCCAGGGTCCCTGACCGGAAGCGACCCGCGGAAGGAGCGGCATGAGCAGAACAGCGCGCAAGTGGGTCCTCATCCTGTGTCTCGCGCTCGTGGTGATCGGTGCGGTGGCGGCCGTCGTCGTGCTCATGGGCGGCGTCACCGTGCCCGACGTGACGGGCAAGACGCAGGCCGACGCGACCAGGGAGCTCGAAGACGCCGGGCTCGACGTCGGCGAGGTCACACAGGCGAGCGACGCCTTGGCGGCGGAGGGTACGGTGCTTGTGCAGGACCCGGCCGCAGGCACCGAGGTGGACGAGGGCAGCGCTGTTGCGCTGACGCTCTCGTCCGGGCCTGGGACCGCCGCGGTGCCGGACGTCGTCGGCATGACCCGGGCCGCTGCCGAGGCGGCTCTGTCCGCGGCCGGCTTCATCGCGGCCAGCGCCCTGCAGTACGACGTGACGGCGCCGGTCGGCGAGGTCGTGGACCAGTTGCCGGCCGGCGGCGAGCCGGCCGCGCCCGGGTCCCAGGTCGGCCTGCTCGTGTCCAGGGGCCGGCCGGAGGTCGCCGTGAGCGTGCCGGACGTGACCGGCATGGCCCAGGACGAGGCGACCGCGGCGCTCACCGACGCGGGACTCGCCGCCGTCGCCGTCGAGGCCTACGTGGCTGATGTGCCCGCAGGAGCTGTGGCCGAGCAGGAGCCTGCGGCCGGCGACCGCGTGGCGCCACTCTCCGAGGTGCTGATCACCGTGTCTCTCGGCGAGGGAACGACGAGCGTGCAAGTCCCCGATGTGACGGGGAAGAGGCAGTCCGACGCGAGCAGCGAGCTGGAGGCCGCCGGGCTCGTCGTGACGGCGGCCGAAGCCTGGAGCTCAGACGTCGCCGAGGGCCGGGTAATCGCCCAGGCGCCGGAGGCCGGGACGATGGTCGAGGAGGGTGGCGACGCCGGCATCCTCGTCTCGCTCGGGCCGCTGCCCACCCCTTCTCCGTCGCCGTCACCGACCGAGTCCGGTGGGGCGTCGCCGTCCGCGTCTCCCGGCGCGACGCCTCCGCCCGATGGCGCCGACCCGCCCGAGCAGCCGCCGCAGTTGATGGTGACGGTGCCCGACCTTGTCGGCATGGACCTCGAACAGGCCGAGGAAGAGCTCACGGGCCTCGGCCTGAAGCCCGTGCCGCTGGAGGTGCCCAGCGCCACCACGGCGCCCGGCGTGGTCTACGCGCAGCTGCCCGAGGCGGGCACGGAGGTCCCCAAGACCTACCCCGTGCTGCTGCTCGTGTCCATCGGCGTGCAGGTCGACACGCTGCCCGCCGGCGAGTGACGGCGGGCCGGCGCGGCTACTTCGCCTTCCCGGCCTTCTTGCCGCGCTTCTTCTTGCCCTTCTTGCCGTCCTGGCGGTCGGCCTTCGCCGCCTTCTTGGCGTCCTCGAGCTCCTCGACCGCGAACGGGTCGGCCTCGGCGCCGTCGGGGGCCTCGGCCTCCAGCAGCCCCTTGGTCTCCATGAGCGCGTCGTGCGCCTCGGGCGTCACCTTGGGGAACTTCGGGTCGATCTTGATGAGCGCGTCGGCGATGATCGCCGAGGCGCAGATGCGCGCGAACCACTTGTGGTCGGCCGGGAGCACGTACCAGGGCGCCCACTCGGTGCTGGTCGCCGAGAGCATCTCGGAGAAGGCCTTCTGGTAGTCGTCCCAGTAGCTGCGCTCCTTGACGTCGGCGGCGGAGAACTTCCAGTTGTGGTCCGGCAGGTCGATGCGCCGCAGGAAGCGCGTGCGCTGCTCCTCCTTGGAGAGGTTGAGGAAGAGCTTGACGATGGTGAAGCCGTTGTCGGTGAGGTGCTGCTCCCAGGCGTTGATGTCGCGGTAGCGCTTCTTCCAGACGTCCCGCCCGCGCGCCCGCGCCGGCAACTGCTGGTTCAGGAGGATCTCCGGGTGCACGCGCACCACCAGGACCTCTTCGTAGTAGGAGCGGTTGAAGATGCCGATCTCGCCGCGCCGGGGGAGGTTGCAGGCGAAGCGCCACAGGTAGTCGTGATCGAGCTCGAGGGAGGAGGGCGCCTTGAACGAGTGCACCGACACGCCCTGCGGGTTCACGCCGCTCATGACGTGGCGGATGGTGCCGTCCTTGCCGGCGGCGTCCAGCGCCTGCAGCACGATGATGACGCCGTGGGTGTCCTGCGCCGCCAGGCGCTCCTGGTATTCGGTCAGCAGCTCGACGCCGCGCGCCAGGAGCTCTTCGCCCTCGTCCTTGTCCAGGAACCCCGCCTTGTAGGAGGGATCGAAGTGCTTGGCCAGCGTCACCCGCCGGCCCGGGGTGACGCGCAGCGGCTCGATGAACTCCGCGATGCGCTTCGGCCTCAGGTCTGTCATGTCGGGCCCCTTCCGCTTGGAGAGTCTGACGTGGTCGGGAGTATGACACGCTCGCTTCCCCCGGTCGCGGCCGAGAGCTCGAGAGAGAGCCGCTCCTCCAGCACGGTCAGGAGCTCGGCGGCGTCTGCGCTCAGGCCCGGTTGCGCCGCGCGCTCGCGGATGAGGGCGCGCACGTCGGCGAGGGCGGCGATGCGGTCCTTGCCGGCCGGCGAGCGGAGTGCGAACGCGACGATCCCGTCCAGCACCCGGGGGTGGATCCGTCCGGGCCCGACGGCGGCGAGCACCCCGGCGCGGTCCAGGAGGTCGCGCGCCGCGGGGAGGAGGTGGCACAGCCAGAGCTCGATGCCGTCGGCGCCGAGGCGCTGATGCAGCTGCTCGAGCGCCTCCACGACGGGGACGTCGATCTCGGGCGTGAGTCCCAGGTCGAGCAGGACGACCGTGGGACGTGGGTCGGTGTCGGCGACAGCCTGGACGATGCCGCTGCGCACCGGGGCCACATTGGCGAAGAAGAGCATCTGGTCGGGACGCACGATGAGCAGTCCCGGGATGGCCGCGTCCGGCGCCGTCCGCAGGTCCACCGGCTCCAGGCCGCCGCGGGCCCGCCCGAGCAGCGTCATGCGCGGCTGGCTGGCGCGCCAGACCAGCATGCCGAGCGAGACGACGACGGCGAGCGCGAGCGCCGGCAGCGTCGGGATGACCAGCACACCTGCGAGGGCGATCACGGCGAGCCAGAATTCCGCGCGGCGCAGTCGCCAGAGTCGCTTCATCTTGCCCACCTTCATCATCCCGGCCACCGCCACGACGACGATGGCCCCGAGCGTCGCCTCGGGCAGCGGTTCGAACAGGGGCGTCAGGAACAGCGCCACCAGGGCGGTCGCCGCGGCCGCCGTGATGAGCGAGGCCGGCGTCCTGGCGCCGGCGCGGTCGTTGGCGGCCGACTTGGACAGCGACGAGCCGATGGGGAACCCCCCGAAGAGGCCGGCTCCTGCGTTGGCCGCGCCGAGCGCGATGAGCTCCCGGTCGGCGTCGACCCTGGCGCCGTGCTCGCGCGCGAACTCCTCGGCCGGTCCGATCGCCTCTGCGAAGGCGACCAGGGCGATGGCGAGGGCGCCGACCATCAGCTGAGGCACGGCCTCCAGCCCCACTCCCGGCAGCGAGGGGCCGGCGAGGCCCGCGGGCAGCTCGCCGACGACCGCGACGCCCCGCGTCTGGAGGCCGAGGGCGACGGACGCCGCGATGGAGCCGACGAGCACGAGCAGCGCGGCCGGCACCTTCGGCAGCAGGCGCTCCAGCACGACCATCCCGGCGATGCCGCAGGCGCCGACCGCGAGGGTCAGCAGGTCGGTCTCCCGCAGATGAGGGAGAAGGTCGCGGATGAGCGCGACCGCCGTGTCG
>DASUMX010000323.1:0-3617 GCA_036277455.1 Thermoleophilia bacterium | reverse complement strand
CGCAACGAGTTCGGCGGCCACGCCGTCAAGGAGAAGGAGTGACGGTGGACCAGGATCCCGCCGGGCACCTGAGCTACGACGAGCTCGACGACGGCGACGAGGGCGGCATCCGCGTCACCGGCCGCTCCCGGGCGTCCGGAGCGCCCTCGCCGTTCGGCGGCGAGCGGCACCCGGACCCCTGCAGCCTGGTCATGTTCGGCGTCACCGGCGACCTGGCGCACCGCAAGCTCATCCCGGCGCTCTACGACCTCGGCTGCCACGGCGTGCTGCCGTTGGGCACCACCCTGGTCGGGTACGGCCGCCAGGAGATGACTGACGACCAGTTCCGCGACCTCATGCGCCGGGCCATCGACGACCATTACGGCGAGGAGGTCGTCGACGGCTCGGCGTGCGACCGGCTGCTCATGGAGCCGAGGTACGTGCACGGGCAGTTCGACGATCCCGAGGGGTTCAAGCGCCTCGCCGCCGTGCTCGACGAGCTGGACGGCAAGGGCGCGCGCGGCAACCGCATGTTCTACCTGGCCACGCCGCCGAGCCAGTTCGAGGTGCTCGTCAGACAGCTCGGCGACGCCGGGCTCGCGCGCCGCGGCGCGTACGGCGGGGAGGACGCGCCGCTCGCCGGCGGGCGGCCGGGATGGACGCGGATCGTCATCGAGAAGCCGTTCGGCCGCGACCTCGCGACCGCGCGCGAGCTCGACCGCGTGATCGCCCAGGTGTTCGACGAGCGGCAGGTCTATCGCATCGACCACTACCTCGCAAAGGAGACGGTCCAGAACCTTCTGGTCCTGCGCTTCGCCAACGTCATCTTCGAGCCGGTGTGGAACCGGCGCTACGTCGACTTCGTGGAGATCACGGCCGCGGAGACGCTCGGTGTCGAGCACCGCGGCCCCTACTACGAGGAGGCCGGCGCGCTCCGCGACATGATCACGCCGCACCTCATCCAGCTGTTCTCCCTGGTCGCGATGGAGCCACCGGCCGCCTTCGACGCCGACGGCGTGCGCGACGAGAAGATGAAGGTGCTGCGCGCGGTGCGGCCCATCCCGCCTCACTCGGTGGGGGACTGGGCGGTGCGCGCGCAGTACGTCCAGGGCCGGGTCGACGGAGAAGACGTCCCGGCCTACCGCTCCGAGGAGCGGGTCGCGCCGGACTCTTACACGGAGACGTACGCGGCGCTCAAGCTGGTGATCGACAACTGGCGCTGGCAGGGCGTGCCCTTCTACCTGCGCACCGGCAAGCGCATGCCGCGGCGCGTGACCGAGATCGCCATCCACTTCAAGCGGCCGCCCGTGCTGCTCTTCAAGGACGCGGGCGCGGGCGGCGGCGTGCAGCCGAACGTCCTCGTCCTGCGCGTGCAGCCGGACGAGGGCTTCTCGCTCAGCATCGAGTCGAAGCAGCCGGGCCACGCGCTCGCCCTGCAGCCCGTGGCCATGGACTACTCCTACGGTGTCACCCTGCACGAATTGCCCTTCAGCGCCTACGAGACCGTGCTCGTGGACGCCATGGAGGGCGACATGACCCTGTTCACGCGCGGCGACCAGGCCGAGGAGGCCTGGAAGATCGTCGGCCCCGTGCTCGAAGCGTGGGCCGAGCGGCCGCAGCGGGACATCTCGATCTACGAGGCCGGCAGCTGGGGGCCCGAGGCGGCGGACGCGCTCATCGCCCACGACGGCAACTCCTGGCGCCGGCCCACGAAAGGGGACGAGACATGAGCGTCGAGATCCTGCCCGACGGCGATGCGCTCGCGCTGCGCACCGCCGACCTCTTCGCCCTCGCCGCCCAGGAGGCGGCGGCGGCGCGCGGCCGCTTCGCCGTCGCGCTCAGCGGCGGCGAGACGCCGCGCGCCCTCTTCAAGCTGCTGGCTCGCCAGCAGTTCAGCCAGAAGATCCCCTGGCGCCGCGTGCAGCTCTACTGGGGAGACGAGCGCTGCGTGCCTCCGGACGACGCGCAGAGCAACTACGGCGCAGCGCGCGATGCGTTCATCAGGCACGTGCCGATCACGGACGCCAACGTGCACCGGATGCGCGGCGAGGACCCGCCGGAGGAGGCCGCGCAGGCGTACGACGCCGAGCTGCGCGGCCTGGCCGCGCAGGAACGGCCGCGCGCCGAGGTCCCCGTGTTCGACCTGGTGCTGCTCGGCCTCGGCACCGACGGCCACACGGCCTCGCTCTTCCCGCACAGCGACGCGCTCGCGGTCGAGGACCGCTTCTGCGTCGCGACCACGGCGCCCGACGGTTCACCCCGGCTCACCGTGACCGCGCCCGTGATCAATGCCGCGCGCCGCGTCTGGTTCCTCGTCGGCGGCGCCAAGAAGGCCGGCATGGTCGCCGAGGTGCTCGAGGGCCTGCGCGTGCCCAACGCCGTGCCCGCGCAGGGCGTCGCGCCCGTGCATGGCGCGCTCACGTGGTTCCTGGACGAAGCCGCCGCGGCGGAGCTCAGCCCGGACGCACGCGGCTGAGGCGGCGTTAGCGTCCGCGTCGCCGCGGGAATCGAGCCGCCATGCGCCGGATCGTCGCCTATCTCGCCGCCAGCGTGGACGGCTACATCGCCGGCCCCGGCGACGACATGGGCTGGCTGCCGGAGTTCGACGGCGACGCGACCGGCTTCCACGAGTTCTTCAGTGACGTCGGCGCCATCGCCATGGGCCGGCGCACCTACGAGTGGATCGGCGAGCACGCGAGTGCCTGGCCCTACGGCGACACCCAGGCCTACGTGCTCTCGGGTACGTTGCAGGCGGGCCGGGAGGAGCACGTCACCGTCACTCCCGGCCCGGTCCGCGACCTCGCCGCGACGCTCCGCGACGGCGAGGGCACGGCGTGGCTGGTGGGCGGCGGCGGCCTGTTCGCCGCCTTCGCCGCCGCCGGCCTCATCGACCTCTGGATCGTCACGCTGATCCCGGTGCTGCTCGGCGGCGGCGTGCCGCTGCTGCCGGCCGGCGGCGAGGGCTACCAGCGCCTGAAGCTCGTCGAGAGCCGCACGCTCCCTGGCGGCTGCGTTCAGCTGCACTACGGCCCACAGCGCTGAACCGGGCGAAGGTCGAGTCCGCCGCCGGTCGTCTCCGGCCACACGGTGGATGGCGACGAAGTCAGGGTACTATCTCCCCACGGGGCGAAGCCCCGCCGCGACGCGCCGTGGGGCGCGCACGGCCGACGAGAGGGATCCGCCATGAGCGAGTCCGGTCCGGCACGCACCGACCCTCCCAAGGCCGGAAGGAACACAGCAGACGCCCAGTCCTCCCTGGTCGGCGGTGGGTGGGGCGACCCGAGAATCTCCGCCTCGAAGTTCGCCGACGCCAACGAGGGGTCGCGGAACGTGCGGCGACCGTGGGTCTGGGCGCTCGGCTGGGTCGGCGGCTTCGTCGCCGTCATCGCGGCGCTCATCCTCATCCTGCGCTAAGGGCGGTTCAGGCATCGGTCTGAGCTGAGCGCCCCGGTGGTACACTTCTGGAGCAAGCCAGGTGGCCGCGGGCGGACCGCGTCGCGCCGCTCTTCGGAGCCCGCGAGGCACCGCTCGAGGAAAGTCCGGACACCACAGAGCAGGGCGCTGGCTAACGGCCAGCCGGGGAAACCCGAGGGAAAGCGCAACAGAGAGCAGACCGCCAGCGGCCCCTTTCGAGGGGT
>DASUMX010000322.1:0-12332 GCA_036277455.1 Thermoleophilia bacterium | reverse complement strand
GCAGGACTTGCAGGACTCGGCGCCGGGCTCCACACCCGCGCCGCAGCTCGGACAGAACTTCACGACAGCCCCTTCCCCATGCGGACGGATGGGGCGGGGCGGCCGGAAGAGCCGCCCCGCCCGTCCTGCTACTCGGTCTTCTCCGCGTCCGCCGGAGGCTCAGGCTCGGCGGCCGGCGGCTTCCACTCCGGAGGCTCCTCCGAGACAACCTCGGCGTCGGTGACGCCGTCGTCCTTCTTCATCGCCCTCTTGATGGCGTCCGTCGCCTTGTCGATGGCGGCCGCCGTCGCCGCGGCGATCTTGTCGGCCGCCGGCCCGATCCTGTCGACGGCCTTGTCGGCCATCTCGCCGGCGTAGTCGCCGGCGCCGCGCGCCACGGCCCGAGCCGCGGCCTTGGTCGGCGCCGGGGCGCGACTGCCCTCGGGCATCGGGATGTAGCCGATCGCCATCTGGTCCTGCACCATGCCGCGGGCGCGGGCGATGATCGCCGTCGCCTCCGCGACCTCCTGCTCGAAGGTGAGGTCGGTGCGCAGCGCGATGCCCTGCTCGATGGCCTTCATCGCCACCGCCGCGGCCTCGCGCGGGAACACCTCCCAGTCGTCCATGGTCGGCATGATGTAGTCGGCGGAGAGGCCCTTGTCCTCGGCCACCTTGGCGAGCTCCTCGGCCGCGGCGATGCACATCTCGTCGGTGATCGTCCTGGCGCGCACGTCCAGGGTGCCGCGGAAGATGCCGGGGAAGCCGACCGAGTTGTTGACCTGGTTGGGGAAGTCGCTGCGGCCGGTGGCCACCACGGCGGCGCCGGCCTCCTTGGCGTCCCACGGCCACATCTCGGGGATCGGGTTGGCGCAGAGGAAGACCACCGGGTCGTGGGCCATCCCCCGGATCCACTCCTTGTCGATGGTGTCGGGGCCCTGCTTGCTCAGCGCGATGCACACGTGCGCGCCCCTGAGCGCGTCCGCGATCGTGCCCTGGCGCTGCTCGGCGTTCGTGATCTGGCAGTACTTCCACTTGTCGACCCACTCGTCTTTGACAGCCTCGATGTCCGCGCGACCCTTGTGCAGGATGCCCTTGCTGTCGACGATGCGGCACTTGGCCGGATCGGCGCCGTAGGCGAAGATCAGGCGGCTGATGGCGACGTTGGCGGCGCCCGAGCCGATGAAGGCGATCTCGACGTCGTCGATGCGCCGCCCGACCACCTTGAGCGCGTTGATGAGGCCGGCGAGCGTGACGCACGCGGTGCCCTGCTGGTCGTCGTGCCACACGGGGATCTCACACTCCGCGCGCAGCGTGTCGAGGATGCGGAAGCACTTCGGCTGGGCGATGTCCTCCAGGTTCACCCCACCCAGCCCCGGCTGCACGAGCTTGACGAACTTGATGAGCTCGTCGGGGTCCTTGGTGTCGACCATGAGCGGGAAGCCGTCGACGCCGCCCAGGTACTTGTAGAGGAGGCTCTTGCCCTCCATGACCGGCATGCCGGCCTTGGGGCCGATGTCGCCCATGCCCAGCACCCGCGTGCCGTCGCTGACGACGGCGACCGTGTTCCACTTGTTGGTGAACTCGTAGACCTTCTCGGGGTCGTCCTTGATGTCGAGACACGGCTTGCTCACGCCCGGGGTGTACCAGATGCCGAAGTCCTGGAAGTCGCGGATGCAGCACTTGAGCGTGGTCTCGATCTTGCCGCGGTAGAAGGGGTGGAGGACGGCGGCGTCCTCCATGGGCTGGTACGCCTTGGCCTTGAGCTCCTCGACGGTCGGTTCGGGGCCCTTGCTGGTCTCGTCGGTCATGTGCCCTCCTAAGTGCCGGCCGATGCAGGCCGCCGGATCAGACGCGGATCCCCCCGGCCACGAGTGAGTCCTGAATAGATGAACGCTAGCACCCACTCGTGTGGCGGACAACGTGCAGAGACGGCAGCGCCTGCCGCCGTGGCCGCGGCCTACTTCGCCGCGGCCTCCGGGATCAGCGTCCCCAGCGCGTCCAGACAGAGGTCGACGTTGGCCTGCGTGCACGAGGTGCCCATGAGGCCGACGCGCCAGACCTTGCCGGCCAGCACGCCGAGGCCGTTGCCCAGCTCGAGGCCGAAGCGCCGGAGCGCCTCGGCACGGACCCAGGCGTCGTCGACGCCCTCGGGGACGCTCACGAGGTTGAGCTGCGGGAGGCGGTACGGGGCCTCGACGAACATGCTCAGGCCGAGGCCTTCGAGCCCTTCGACCAGGGCGGCGTGGAGCTCGGCGTGCCGCCGCCACGCCGCCTCCAGCCCTTCTTCCCTCAGCATCAGCAGCGACTCGTGCAGGCCGTAGAGCGGGTTGATCGGCGCGGTGTGGTGGTAGGTCCGCGCGCCGCCCTCCCAGTAGGGCAGCACGAGGTTCAGGTCCATGAACCAGCTCTGGCACTTCGTCTCGCGCGCCTTGACCTTCTCGAGCGCGGCCTCGCCGAAGGTGACCGGCGAGAGGCCGGGCGTGCAGCTCAGGCACTTCTGGCTGCCCGAGTAGACGGCGTCGAGCCCCCACTCGTCGACCAGCACGGGGATGCCGCCGAGCGAGGTGACGGTGTCGGCGATCACCAGGGCGCCGTGCGCGTGCGCGATCGCCGCGATGGCTTGGGCGTCGCTGCGCACACCGGTCGAGGTCTCGGCGTGGACGAAGGAGACGACGCGGACGTCCGGATGGGCGTCGAACGCCCACTCGAGCTTGTCGAGCGAGACGGGCGTGCCCCAGTCGTCGTCGACGACCACCGGCACGCCGCCGGTGCGCTCCACGTTCTCGAGCTGCCGCCCGCCGAAGGCGCCGTTGCGGCAGACGAGCACCTTGTCGCCCGGCTCGACCAGGTTCACGAAGCACGTCTCCATGCCGACCGAGCCGGGCCCGGAGACGGGGAACGTGACGCGGTTCCCGGTCTGGAACGCGTAGCGCAGCAGGTCCTTGAGCTCGTCCATCATGCGCACGAACTCGGGGTCGAGGTGGCCGATGGTGGGACGCGCCATGGCGTCGAGCACGCGCTGGTGGACGTCGGACGGGCCGGGACCCATGAGCACGCGGCGCGGCGGCTCGAATGACGTGATTCCATCGACTGCGACCATGATCCGGGTCCCTCCTCGCGTTCTCGTGCGGACCGCTGGACTATACCAAGGAACAGCGCGCCGTGTCGCCGCGCCGGGCGGATCTGTGAGGAGGCTTCAGCCGGCCCGGGGGGCCGGCTCCGCCGGAGCGTCCGGCCGGCTCGGCCCGGCCTGCGCGCGGTAGCGCTTGGCCATGTCGCGGAAGCACTGGATGAGCGCCTTCTGCGTGCCCGAGAAGTAGCAGCCCTCGAGCTCGGCGACGATGGCGTCCTCGTCGGTGGTGAGGTTGCGCCCGGCCAGCAGGCGGTTCAGGTAGTCCTTGGCAAGCTCGGTGGCCACGGTGAACTCGGCCGCGACGATGACGCCGGTCTCCATGTCGACCTCGCACACGACGCTGAGGATCGTGTACATCTGGCCGCTGACGGTGTTGGACGGTGGCTTGGCGTGCCCGACGAAGATGCTGGTGCTCATGGTGAGGCGATTCTCCCACGCCGCCCCGACCGCGTCACCTGAAGCACGCGCGCCAGGGCGATCGCGGTGCAGCAGGCGAGGCCGAAGAAGAACAGGACCCAGAGGATGGGGTGCAGCCCGCCCTGGACGGCTGCCCACACCGACCCGGCAGTGAGCCCGGCGGCGACGAGCAGCACCGGCAGCCACCCCGTCGCGGTGCGGTGACGGAAGAGCAGGAGCAGGGAGCAGGCGAGGAGCACCGCGAACGCGGCCAGCAGCAGCGCCCCGACGTAGGCGAGCTCCCCAGGCGAGACGAAGCGGGTGTAGCCGGGGTCGATGCGCTCGAGCCCGGCGCCGTACGCCTGGGCCGATCGGGTGACCGCCGAGACGCCGAAGATCCCGTACGCGAGGAGCCACGGCAGCATGACCGCGGCCGCGAGCAGCCGCAGGCCGGCGTGCGCGCCGCCGCCGCCTTGCGCCCCCACGGCCGGCCCGGCTCCGCCCGCCGGCTCCTCGGCCTCCGGACCCGGCGCCGGCCCCGGCCCTTCCGTCCTCTGTGGTTCCTCGCTCATGTCGCGCTAGCGTACAATCTCAGCCGGCCCCGAGCACTCGCACCAGGAGGCTCCCGTGAGCGACCGTTCTCCGCGACCCGACGACGACGCCCTGCAAACGGCGGCGCGCGCCCTGGCCCGGTCGGCCCGGCTCGCGGTGTTCACCGGCGCCGGTGTCAGCAAGGAGTCCGGCATCCCCACCTTCCGCGAGCCCGAGACAGGGCTGTGGGCGCGCTACGACCCGATGCAGCTGGCCACCCCCGAGGCGTATCGCAGAGATCCGGCGTTCGTCTGGAGCTGGTACGAGCACCGCTTCGGCGTCGCGGCCGAGGCAGAGCCGAACCCCGGCCACCGCGCGATCGCGGAGCTGGAGGGACTGCTCCCCAAGGTCGTCGTCATCACCCAGAACATCGACGGGCTCCACCAGCGCGCCGGCTCGTCGCACGTGATCGAGCTGCACGGCACGATGCACAGCTTCCGCTGCATCGACGGCCGGCACCGCGGATACCGCCGGGAGGACTTCGCAGACCAGGGCGAGAAGCCGCCGCGCTGCCCCGAGTGCGGCGACTACCTGCGTCCCGAGGTCGTCTGGTTCGGCGAGGGACTCCCCCCGGGTGCGATCAGCGCCGCCCAGCGGCTCGGCGCGGCCTGCGACGTGATGCTCATCATCGGCACGTCGGGGGTCGTCTATCCTGCCGCCGCCATACCGATGATCGCCAAGGAAGCCGGGGCGACGCTGATCGACGTCAACCCGGAGCCCGACGCCCTCACGCGGACGAGCGACGTCTACCTGCGCGGCCCCGGCGGTGAGGTGCTGCCGGAGCTGGTCCGCGCGGTCCGGGAGCACCTGGGCGCGTAGCCCACCAGGCGCCGTCAGCCCTTCTCTCCCGGCCTCAGCCCGGCGGCGGCGCGCCGCACGACGTCGGCGATGCGCCGCGCGCGGGTCTCCGGCCGTTTGGCGTCCAGCACCCAGTAGACGTACATCCGCCGCGGTGTGGCCGGCCATTCGTTCCAGCGGGCCGCAGCCGCGGGCACGCCGGCCAGCGCGGCCTCCAGGTCGGGCGGCGTCACGTCGAGCCTGCCGGACGCCGCCTCGTCCCACGTGCCGCGCCGTTTGGCTTCGTCGACGAGCGCCTGCCCGGCGGGCGTCATACGCCCCTCGGCGATCATGCGGGTGACCCGCTCGACGTTGCTCTCGCTCCAGACGCTGCCGGGCTTGCGCGGCGTGAAGCGCACCGCGTAGCTGCGCTCGTCCCAGCTGTTGGTGAGGCCGTCGATCCAGCCCCAGCACAGGGCCTCCTCGACGGCCTCTTCGTAGCGCACGCTGGGCTCCTCCACATGCTTCTTGTGCAGGATCAGCCAGACCTGCGTGCGCTCCTCGTGGTGAGCCGCCAACCACTCACGCCACGCGGCGCGGTCGACGGCGAAGAACCTGTCTGCCTCGGCGATGACGGCCATGCCGCCAAGCTACCCGGGGGCACAGATGGTCAGTCCGCCGGACCACGGAACGCGGAGAGGTCCGCCCCCAGCCCCTGCTCCGTGTACGCGCGGCCGCGAGCGGAGTACCGCTCGTGGACGCCCGTGAGCGGCGCGAGGTCCTCGTCACTGAGCTTGCGGATCACCCTCGCCGGCGCCCCGATGAAGAGCGATCGCGGCGGGCACGAGCGCCCCTCCGGAACGAGCGCCTGCGCGGCGACGATGCTCTGCTCGCCGATCTCGCAGCCGTTGAGCAGCGTCGCGTGCATGCCGATGAGGCAGCCGGTAGCGATGGTCGCACCGTGGACGATGGCGCCGTGGCCGATGATGCATGCGGCGCCGATCCGCACCGGAAATCCGGGGTCGCTGTGGGCGATGGCCCCGTCCTGGAAGCTCGTGTGAGCGCCGACGACGATCTGCTCCACATCTCCACGCAGCACGGCGCCGGGCCACACGGTGACGCCCTCCTCCAGGACGACGTCGCCGATGACCGTCGCGTCGACGTGCACGAAGACACCGGGGCCGAACTGGGGTACCTTGTCGCCGAACGCACTGATGGACATGCGCGCAGCATACTGGAGCGCGCCGGAGGAGGACCACATGAAGTTCGTGCACGTCGCGACCAGGACCAGGGACCTCGAGGGAGCGATCAAGTTCTACGAACAGCTCGGCCTGCACGAGTCACGCCGCAGCGAGCTGACCAAAGGCAAGGCCACGCTCGTGTTCATGGAGCCCGAGGAGGGCAACTTCGCCATCGAGCTCGTCTACAACTGGGGCAAGGACGACGCGTACCCCGGCGGTGAGCGCTTCGGGCACTTCGCCTTCGAGACCGACGACATCGATGCTGTGCTGCCGGCCATCGAGCGGTGCGGCGGGCGCGTCACGCGCCAGCCGTACCTGCTCGAGGGCGATGGGCCGCGGCTGGCGTTCATCGAGGACCCGGACGGCAACGCCGTAGAGCTGATCCAGCGCTGATGCGCTGAGTAGGGCCGACCGGCGTGGCTCAGCCGTAGCGCGGCGCGGCCATGCGGCTCCAGCCCATCTTGCCGGAGGAGAACGCGCGCGGGATGGAGATGAGGCCGAGTACCGCGAGCAGGATGTAATAGGTGAGGTTGAGGTTGGTGGTGGAGCCGGTCATGGCGGTGGCGAGGAAGTAGACGCTGGCCGCCCCGCAGAGCACGGCCAGCAGCGCCCAGGAGCCGCGGTGAGGCGCGTGGCTGAGCTCGAGGATGAGGCCCGCGACGAAGAGCCCCGGGGGGATCAGCAACAGCGGCAGTGCGGCGAGCGAGCCGGCGGAGGACGAGCCGAGCGACGGGCCCGTCGCCGCGAACCAGCCCTCGTAGAACTGCCAGGCGAAGCCGGCCAGTAGGAAGAGCAGCACGGCGACGCGGGCGATGAACTGACGGTCGTGCCGGGTCATGGACGGGAGGCGCCGGTTCCAGGCACGGGAGCGCAACCAGGCGCGCACCATCAGCAGGATCGCCAGCGCGATGAAGACCGGGGCGATGACCCACGGATCGGCGGTGAACCACGGGACCCAGCTGAAGGGCGCCCAGGTCTGCTCCTCGAGCACGTACTCGGTCTCGCCGTTCTGCGGCATGACCTGGATGACCTGGGACCCTTCGGCGCGGACATCGACCTGCAGGCCGGTCACCTCACTCGCCCGGACACGATACATCGTGCTGTCGTACGGAGGCTGCGGAGCGGACGCGTCCGAGCGGAGCAGCGGCCATTCCTGGTCGACCGCTGCCGCCTGGGCGGCGGGCCAGCGGTACTCGATCCGGTAGCCGGCCGGCTCTCCCTCCGTGCCGCCCCACGGAAGCGTCTGCTCGATCGCCGCGTCCGTACCCGCGAGAACGGCGGCGATGCTCGGGTCCGCCTGCGCGGCGGCAGCGGCGGCCGCAGCGCCTGATTCGAGCGCGGAGGCCTTGTCGCCGCCGGACTTGTCGCCGTCGCCTGAGGCGCCCGCGGCGACGGGCAGGGCGATCAGGCCGGCGAGTGCCAGGAAGAGGCAGAGGGCGAGACCGAGCCGACGGCTCATCGTGCGTACTCCTCCCACCGCACCCACTCCTCGCCGGGATGACGCGCGAAGACGGTGTAGAAGCACGACTGGTCCGGCGTCGGGCCGGCATCGCGGTACGACCCGGTCGTGCCCTGGTAGACGAGCTCCTGGCCCTGACCGGGACCGTCGTCGGCCGACGCGGCCGGGCGCGCGGACGAGCGCAGGATGCGGACCTCGAGCAGCGTGCGTCCGGGGTAGTCCCAGGCGATCGTGAAGCTGTCCTCGTGGGCGCGCGCCATCACGCGGCGCCTGCGGACGTCGGTGATGACCTCGTCGGCGTGACTCACGTGCCTCCCGAAGTGGCTCCTCAGGTGAGCGAACCGTATCACGGGGCGTCCGGATGACGGGAGCGAGGGCTGCCGGAGGCGGGCGCGGCGTCCCGCTCAGAACATCCCGTAGCTGGCGACGACGTAGCGGTCGAGGCGCCCGAACGGGCGCGAGGAGAGAAGCAGGCCGGGTGTGCCGTCGAAGACCAGCCCGGCTTGCCAGAAGGCGCGCTGCGCGCCCTCGCAGCGGCCGGTGACGCCGGCGCGGATCTTGTCGATGCCGTCGCGTCCGGCCATGACGGCGATGGCGTAGGCCGTCACGTTCTCGACGTCGCCGGCGCGCACGGACGCGACCGGCCCGACCCAGCCGTCCTGCCGCAGCATGGCGTAGGCCATCGGGCGGCCGCGGCGGCGGAACAGAAAGCCGCACCGGCCGCCGCGGCTCAGGTAGAACGCGTGGTCGACGCTCCGGTCGAGCCCGCCGGCCGCCGCGTCGATCTCACGCAGTTCGGGGATCGCGGCGGCGGTGAGAGGCTCCGGCATCAGCGTGCCCAGCCGCGGGGCGGCGAGCCCCTCCCTCGGCTGCCCGCCGAACCCGACGAGCACCTCGCGGGGCAGCAGGCCGCGCCGCGCGTACAGCGTGTTCGAGATGGGCTGCAGCGAGTCAGTGACGGTGGCGCGCACCGCTCCCGGCGGCGCGCCCGTGGCCGTCAGCTCGTAGAGGCGGCCACCGACACCGCGGCTCTGCGCCTCCGGCAGGACGAAGAGGCTGCTGAGGAACCACCAGTCCCCCCTCAGCAGCCCGCTCCCCCAGGCGACGATCTGGCGGCCGCCGGCCCCGAGCGTGCCGCTCCCGCCGCCGGTCAGGTCCTCGACCACTGCCTCGGCCACCCAGAAGCGCTCGCCGTCGTGCTCCAGGAAGTGCCGGTAGACCGGCGACTGTACCTCGTCCTCGGGGATGCCCTCCTGGCCGGCCGGGACCAGGTAGGCGTTGAGCGCCGCGCGGAACACCGCGAACACGCGCGGCAGGTCCGCCTCTTCCGCCCGGCGGAACGTCACCTCGGCTGTCGGCCCGGCCTCGCTCACGGGCGCTAGCCTACTCGGGGGACCGCGCGGCAGTCGACGGCTTTTCCGTTCGCGCGGCGTGTGCTACCCTTATCCGCCGCTGCCGCTGTGGGCTCGCGCCCGCCGCCGCAGCAGCCCCGTTCTTGCGTGGCGCATTCGTCTAGGGGCCTAGGACGCCGCCCTCTCACGGCGGTAACACGGGTTCGAATCCCGTATGCGCTACCACCAGCCGCCCTTCCTCAGGCCGGGGTCTCCGAAGCAAGCCGGCGGCGGCCCTCCTCGTAGGCCGCCTCGGTCGACCGGTACACCAGGCTGCGAGCCGGGAAGACGCTGTGCTGCCCCAGCAGGTCCTCGATGCCCGTGCGCTTCAGCTGGTCGGCCATGTCGTGGCCGACGCCGGCGAGGAGGAGCGCTCCGCCGCCCTGCTGCAGGTCGGTCGCGTAGCGCCGGAAGAGGCCGATCGCGCTGCTCCCGACCTGGCCGCGGCCTCGCAGACGCAGCACCAGGACCGCCCCCTTGGCATCGCGCACGTCCGGCAGCTTGCCGGCGATCACATCGGCCGCCGCGTAGAAGATGCTCCCGTAGATGTCGAGGATGGTGACCTCGCGGTCTGGTACACGCTCGGGCGGATCCTCCTCGCGGAAAAGCTCTTCCCCTTCGCGGACCAGCCGGCGGACCTTGACGTCGAGCGACGCGCTCGAGATGTACTGGATGGTGGAGACAGCGACGCCCAGCAGCACCGCGTACTGGATGGGCAGCAGGAGTGTGAGCGCCAGGGTGGTCAGCATGATCGCCCGCGCGGCCCAGTTCGTCCGCCACACCTCAAGGATGGCGGCCGGCTTGAGCGACCCCACCGCGGCAACGATGAGCAGCGCCGCCACGGTCGCCATCGGCACCTTCTCGATGGCGCTGCCGAAGAGCACCAGGACGACGGCGACGATCACGCCCGAGTACACGTTCGCCCATCGGGAGCGGGCGCCGGAGCTGACGTTCAGAGCCGAGGCGGAGACGGACCCCCCGATGGGCATGCCCTGGAAGAAGCTGACGGCGGCGTTGGCGGCGCCCTGAGCGGCGAAGTCGCGTGAGTCGTCACCGTACTCGCCGCCGGGGTTGGGCACGCTCTTGCTGACCCCGGCGCCCTGGATCAGGCCGATCGCGGCGATCGCGATCGCCGGGACGATGAGCTCCGCGGCTTTGGAGAAGTCGGGGACCTGGAACTCCGGCAGCCCCGACGGGATGGCGGCGACGTCGCTGACCAGCTGAACGCCGAGCCCGAGCACGACTACTCCGACGGTCACGACGGCGAACGCCAGCACCATGGCGAACTTGCGCGCCGGCGTCCGCCCGAACGCCAGGATCAACCCCACGGTCGCCAGGCCCACGCCCAGCGTCGTCCACGAGACCTCGTCGAAGTTCAGAACGAGGTCCACCGTCTTGACCACCTTGTTGGAGTACTCGCTGCTGTAGCCGGTCAGGTCGCCGAGCTGGCCCAGGATGATGAGGATGCAGACGCCGGTGATGAACCCGACCATCACGCTGTTGGAGACGAACTTGGTGATCCAGCCAAGCTTGAAGAGGCCGAGCGCCAGCTGGATGACTCCGACCATGAGGGTGAGCATGATGAGCACGCCCGTTCGCTCGTCCGCTCCCGCGTCACCCACGGCGTCCGCCACGGCGAGGGCGATGGCGCCCGTCGTGGTGACGGTCATGAAGACCGAGCCGGCGAACAAAGCGCCGATGGGCGTGCCGATGACCAGCGTGTTGAGTCCGTTGACGGGCTTGACGGCGGCGAGGATCGCTGAGGCCATGGCGTCGGGGATCTGCACGAGGCCCGTGGTCAGGCCGGCGATGAGATCGTTCTTGATGTCCCTGCCCCTCGGCAGGCTGATGGGCGACTTCACGTGGTGGCTCCCGATGACTCGTATACGGCGCATATTACCAGAGGTAAGATACGGTGGGACACGGCGCGCAGGGGCATCGCACGGGTCCATCCCGACAGCAGATGTGGGAGGCCGTAGTGGCAGACGAGGACGCTCAACACCCCCGACGCGGGCGCGACGCGACGACGGCGGCCATCCTGGACGCCGCGGATGTGCTCTTCCGCGAGCGCGGCTACGAGGACGTCACCGTGCGCGACATCGCGGAGCAGGCCGGCGTCTCGCACGCGCTGGTGCATCAGTATGTGGGCAGCAAGGAGGACCTCTTCCGCGCCGTGCTGTCGCGCAATGACGGCTACATGACGCAGGCGGCGCCCGCCGACATCGGTCTGCTCGAGAGTGCGAGGCTCATCCTGAGAAGCCGTCTCGAGCCGCAGGCCCGCGACTACGGGCGCCTCCTCATGCGAACGGCGCTCAGCGGCGTTCCCTACGACCAGACTACTGGCCGATTCGCGGCGGTCGAGCAGCTGATCGAGCTCGCGGAGCGGCAGGCGGCGTCCGCGTCTGCCTCCGAACGCGCCGAGAAGGACCTTGCCCCGCGCCTCGTCGGAGCATGTATCGGGAGCCTCTACCTCGGCTGGGTCTCGGGTGAGTCCTGGCTGCGGCCCGCCTGGGGTCTCGAGGACATGGAGGATGACGAGGTGGCGTCCGGACTCGAGCGCGTGATCCTCAGCATCCTGAAGGACCATGTGCCCGGGGTCGCCTCGGAAGCAGCATCGGCCGCAGACGTCCGCGAGCTCAAGATCGAACTGGCGGAGATGCATGCAGAGATCACCGCTCTGCGCGAGCTCCTCAAGGCCCGCCAGCAGAGCGCGGAGGAGTCGGCATGATGCTTGTATCGCGCTCTGACCGTTGGTAAGTTCGCTGCATCAGCGCGCTACGACTGCAGGAGGGTCTATGAGCGAGATGATGGTGCTCGGTTTCGAGAACGAGATGGAGGCCGACCGCTTCGGCCTCAAGCTCGCGGAGCTGCAGAAGGACATGATCGTGCAGCTCGGCGACGCCGCCGAGGTGGTGCGCGACCCCGACGGCAAGCCGCACGTCAAGCACGGCGACCACATCGTCGGCGCCGGCGCCATGGGCGGCGCCTTCTGGGGCATGCTCTTCGGCCTGCTCTTCTTCATGCCCTTCCTCGGCCTGGCCATCGGCGCCGGCATGGGCGCCCTCTTCGGCAAGATGGGCAAGACCGGCATCCAGCAGAAGGTGCTGGAGCAGATGGGCGACGCCATCCCGCCGGGCAAGGCCGGCTGGTTCCTCATCATCGAGCAGATGACCGAGGACAAGTTCCTGGCCGCCGTCGAGGGCACCAACGCCAAGCTGGTGCGCTCCAACCTCACGGCCGAGCAGGAGGAGCAGCTCAAGCACGCCTTCGGCGCCAAGCACCACAAGAAGGACGAGGCGACCGCCTGAGCGGCGTCGCCTGCTGAACGCGTGATCGCGGGCGGGAGGCCGACAGGGCCGCCCGCC
>DASUMX010000321.1:0-28808 GCA_036277455.1 Thermoleophilia bacterium | reverse complement strand
CCTCGACGCCGTGCTGGCCGCAGTCCGCCCGCTGCCGTCCGAGGAGGTCCCTCTGCTGCAGGCGCTCGGGCGCGCCGCCGCTGAGCGCATCGTCTCGCCCGAGCAGGTCCCGACCTTCGCCAACTCCGCCATGGACGGCTTCGCCGTGTCCGGGGCGGAGCTCGAGGCTGGCCGGCGCGAGTTCCAGGTGGTCGTCGATATCCCCGCCGGACGCTACGTGGCGGAGCCGGTCGCGCCCGGCAACGCCGCGCGCATCATGACAGGGGCCCCGCTGCCGCCGGGCGCCGACACGGTCGTGCAGGTCGAGCACACTTCGGTGGACGACGACCTCGTCACCGTCGAGACCGCCCCTCCCTCGGGGGCGAACGTGCGCCGCGAGGGCGAGGACGTCAGCGCCGGGGACGTCCTCTTCGAGCGCGGCTCGCGCCTGGGCGCGGCCGAGATCGGGCTGCTCGCTGCGGTTGGCATCGAGCGTGTACGCGTGGCCCGTCGTCCGCGCGTCGCCATCCTCGCCACGGGCAGTGAGCTCGTGGGTGCCGGCCGGCAGCTGGCCCCGGGCCAGATACGCAACTCCAACTCCTTCACCGCCTACGGCCAGGCCGTGGCCGCGAGCGCGGACCCCATCCTCCTCGGCATCGCCCGCGATGACCCCGACGAGACGCGCCGCCTGCTCGCGGCCGCGCTGGAGAACGACGTGGTCGTCACGTCGGGCGGGGTCTCGGTCGGAGATTACGACTTCGTCAAGCAGGTGCAGGACGAACTCGGGGTCGAGCGCCGGTTCTGGGGCGTCGCCACCAAGCCGGGAAAGCCTCTCGCCTTCGGAACGAGGAACGGCACCCTTGTGTTCGGCGTCCCCGGGAACCCCGTCGCCGCCATGGTCAGCTTCGAGATGTACGTGCGGCCGGCCATCCTGGCGCTGCAGGGCCGGCCGGACATCTACCGGCCCTGGTTCTACGCCGCGTCGGCGGAGCCGGTGCAGCGGACCAAGAGCCGCACCGAGGCGCGCCGCTGCCGCCTCACCCACGAGGGCGGCGCCCTGCGCTTCACGACCACAGGTCCGCAGGGGTCGGGCATCCTGAGCTCCATGGCCGGCGCCGAAGGGCTCTTCTTCGTGCCGCCCCAGTATCCGGGCGGCGAGGTGGGGGAAGAGCTGCTGGTGATGCTGCTCTCCGGCAGTGCCTCGGAGCGCCCGGCGTACCCGGTCGCTCCCGCCGTCCGCTGATCCGCGCGGACATCGAGACCAAGCGCCGTCAGCGGTCGCGCGCCGCGCGCGGCGGCCGCGCCCTCTCCAGCTTCGCCCACACGATGAGGCGGTGCTCGGCGCTGTACGGCGGCGTGCAGGTGGTGAGCACGAGTCCGTAGCCGCGGTCGCGGAGCACACCGATGTCCGAGGGGTCCACGGTCGTCGTCTTGGCTACCGCGTAGCGGAACTTCCCGTAGGGCGTGTCCACGAAGATGCGATCGCCCTTGCGTAGCCTGTCGAGCTTGAAGAACGGCGCGCCGTAGGTCGTCCGATGGCCCGCGACCGCGAACGGTTCGCCGAGGCCGGGAAGCGGAGTGACTGCGTAGTGGACCGGACCGCTGCGCAGCAGCGAGCGGTCACCGTCCGGGTCAAGCGCCAGCCGGCCGCCGACGCCTTGCTGCACGAGGCGGTCGAGGTCGATGCGCGGGATGCGCAGCCGGCCGATCGGGTCGCCGGCCTTGAGCCCGCGCCGGTAGCGCACGGCGAGCCGGCGGACCAGCTCCTCGTCCGTGACTCCCCGTGGCTTCGTGTCGACGTTGGCGTGGATGTCCTCGACGAACGCCGCCGTCTGGGCGCGGTACGTGGTGTCGAGCCGCGACTGCTGCACCTGGGCGTAGGCCGCGGACCAGAACGGGTAGGCCAGCACGAGGCCTCCGGCGATCAGCAGCAGGTCGCC
Source organism: Thermoleophilia bacterium (assembly GCA_036277455.1). Taxonomy (GTDB): domain Bacteria; phylum Actinomycetota; class Thermoleophilia; order UBA2241; family UBA2241; genus CAIXSE01. Next base: position 26,889 of record DASUMX010000321.1, on the reverse strand, counting down.
GAGAAGGCGCAGCCGGCGGGACCGCACGCTGCGAGCCGGCAGCTCCCGCGGGGGCGTATCGGCGTCAGACGGCGCGGGCACCTCATCGCGATGGGACTGGTCCATTGACCGATGGTACCCGCGTCTGGAGCGGCGTCACAACGTGCTAGACTGGCGCCCCCGACGAGGAGGCACGCCGCGTGCGATCCGGCGACGACGTCCACGGCGAGCTGGCCGCGAAGAACATCCCCCACGAGATCCTCCACCTGCCGTCGTCCTCGAAGACGGCCCAGCTCGCCGCCGAGGCGCTCGGCGTCGACGTCGGGGACGTGGTCAAGTCCTTGCTCTTCATGCTCGACGAACGGCCGGTGCTGGCTCTGGTGACCGGCGACGCGACGGTGGACGCGGACGGGCTGGCACGCGAGTCCGGGGCCGCCCAGGTACGTCTGGCCCGAGGTCAAGAGGTGCGGGAGCACACGGGCTACGCCCCGGGAGCGGTCTCGCCCTGCGCCCTGTCCACGCAGGTACCGGTGATCGCCGATCCCGGCGTCTTCGTGCCGGAGGTCGTGTACTGCGGCGGCGGCACGACGAGCACGATGCTCAAGATCCGCAGCGCTGACCTTGCCGCCCTGCTCCGGCCGCGGACGCTGTCGATCGCGAAGTGGAGAACGTGACGATGACGGAGAACCTCATGCACACCATCGGATCGGCCGGTCGTCTGGCCATCCTGTCCCAGGACGACCTGGAAAGGCTGGACGCCGCCGCCCTCGCCGTGCTCGCTCAGACCGGCGTGGCGATCCCTTCGGAGCGGGCGCGTGCTGCCCTCGTGGCGCAGGGGGCCACGGCCGACGGCACGCGCATCACCTTCCCCCCGGAGCTTGTGCGCCGGCTGGTGGACGTGGCGCCGGCGCACATGACCCTCGGCGCCCGCGCCGGCGCAGCCCTCATCACCGGCGAACGGTCTCTCGTCACCACAGACGGCTGTTGCGTGGAGATCTACGACCTCGAGACAGGCGAGAAGCGAGGCACTACGGCCGACGACGTGGCGACGATCAGCCGTGTCGTCGACGCGCTGCCCGAGATCGACTTCTGCTGGCCGGCCGTCAGCGCCCAGGACCGGCCCGTGGAGACGCGAGGCCTGCACGAGCTGTACCTCGCCGTCGCCAACACCGGCAAGCACGTGCAGACCGTCACCGTCGTCGAGCCGGAGCTCGCCGGGGTGGCGGTCGAGATGGCGCTGACGGTGAGTGGCTCGGAGGAGAGACTCCGCGCCGAGCCGCCGATCAGCGCCCTGCTCGGCACCGTCACGCCCCTGGGTAACGACGAGGGCACCCTCGAGGCCGGCCTGGTCTTCGCCGAGGCCGGTGTCCCCATCGGCTTCGTGACGATGCCGATGGGGGGTTCGACGACGCCGATCACCATGGCCGGCTCGCTCGTGGTGGGCGTCGCCGAGGCGCTCAGCTCGGTGTGCGCGATCCAGGCCGTCTGTCCCGGCGCGCCGGTGTTCATCTGCTTCATCCCGAGCGTGATGGACCTCAAGAGCGGCGACTTCACCGGCGGCGCGCCGGAGGACACCATCATGGCGGCGGCCGTCGGCGACGTTGGCCACTTCTACGGGCTGCCCACTCAATGCGGCGTGAACTCGAGCGGCGCCAAGGAGCCCGGCTGGCAGTCGGCGCTGGACGACACCACGACGACGTATCTGTCGCTGGCCGCCGGCGTCGACATGCTCACCGGGGTCGGCATGGTCTCCGGCGGCCGGATCTTCAGCTACGAGGAGATGGCGCTCGGGGTCGACACCCTCACGCACGCACGCACGATCGCCGCCGGAGTGGACCTGACGGCGGCCGGCGGCTCGGCCGGCGGACAGGCTCCGCCCGCCGCCGGCCCGTCCCTCGCCGTGGACAAGACCCACCGGCACTGGACCGCCGGCGGGCGGGAGACCGCCATCGATCGCGCGCACGAGCGCGTCGCGGCGGCGGTCGCCGAGCACCGTCCCCCCGCCCTCGATCCCGCAGTCGACGAGGAACTCAGGCGACTGGCCGGCATAGGCTGACGCGCCGCCCAGCGCACAGATACTCACAACTCGGGTCAAGACGGTACGCCGTCAGCCTCGCGAGGGTTGTCTTTTGGGCTCGGTGCTGTATAAATCCAACTCGACACGTCGCGCTGGGGGAGTGTGGCGCGCAACGTCCTGACACAGGCGGTGGGGGCCGCCATCCGCGCATCCACACCCGTGGGTCGGCGGCGTCGGGAAAAGTCAGCCGGAAAGGACGGAGGCATGAGAAAGGGCAAGACCTACATCCTGGTGATCGCGCTGCTCGTCGCGGTCATCGCGCTCGCGGGCGTACTCGCCGCGTGCGGAGAAGACGAACCAGCGACCGAGGAGACCGCGACCGCGACCGAAGCGCCGGCGATCGAAGGCTCGGCCATGGAGCGGGCTACGGCCATCCTCGGCAAAGAGCCGACCGGGCTGGCCTTGGACATCGTCACCAAGGGCGAGGTCGTGGTCGCCAACGACTCCAACTACGCACCGCAGAGCTACCTCGACCCCGACACCAACGAGATCATCGGCTTCGACGTCGACGTCGCCAAGGGCATGGCCGAGATCCTCGGCCTCACCATCAAGTGGGAGCATCCCGCATGGGAGACCATCCCGGGCGGCCTGAACAACGGTCGCTACGATGTCTCCATCGGCTCGATGACGATCACGCCCGAGCGTCAGGAGACCCTGGACTTCAGCGACCCGTACTACTACACCTCGGGTCAGGTCTTCGTGAAGAAGGGCGGCACGCAGATCGCAGGCGTCGAGGACCTCGCCGGTATGAAGGTCGGCGTCGGCGCCCAGACCACCTATTACGACTTCCTCAAGAAGGAGTCGGAAGCGGACGTCAAGACGTACACCACCGACGTGGACGCCTTCCCGGACCTCCTCAACGGCAACCTCGACTTCGTGATGACCGCCGGCCCCACCGGCCAGCAGGCCATCCTCGAGGGCAAGGCCATGGAGTTCTCGGGCAAGCCGCTCTACTACGAGGACCTCGCGATGGCGGTCAAGAAGGGCGAGGCCGACTGGGTCGCCCTGCTGACCTACTCCGTTCAGCAGATGCACGAGAACGGCTCGCTCACCGAGATGTCGAAGCAGTGGTACAACGGCATCGACCTGACGGTGAAGGAATAGGGTGACGGCCTGACGGTGAGTCCTAAGGGACCCGCCGCCTGATTCGACGCGGCGGGGGCGGCTTGTTCGGCGCCCCCGCCGCTGTCATTTCGAGGAAAGGTTCGCCAGACATGCACAGACGCGCAGGCTTCGTGAGCGTCGGCCTCCTCGCCGCCCTGCTCGCGCTCTTCTTCACCGCGCTCACGCCAGTGGCCCTGGCGACGGACGGGGCCAGCCCGTCGCCCGGGGAGGAGGCGGCCGCGGCGCCAGAGGGGACGCTCATCGTACTCGGGGTCATCCCCGACCCGAGCGGCACTCGGACGAAGTGGTCCGGAGACCAGATCAACATCAACCTGGACCTCAACGGCACCGATCTCGACGCCGCGGCGTCGGTCCTGACCGTCGATGGCGAGGAGATCGTGCTCTCCGAGCCGGCGAGCATGATCGAGCTGTCGCCGGGCAACCCGACGCTGCAGATGAAGTGGACGGAGCCTACGTTCGCGCAGGGCGACTTCCAGTTCCAGGTCACGCTGTTCGACACCGCCGGCACCCAACTCCAGGTGTACGACGAGAGGACCGACGAGACCTCCGACGTCTACGCCTGGGAGTTCGCGTCCGAGGGCGGCGCCTCGGGCGGCAGCCTGATCAACTTCGAGGTCATGCAGGAGTGGTTCTGGTACATCGCCGCAGGCGCCATCGTCACCGTCGAGCTGACGATCATCTCCATCCTGCTCGCCTGCGTCTTCGCCCTCTTCGGCTCGCTCGGCCGGCTCTCCAAGAAGATGACCTTCAAGCAGGCCTGGGACCGCTACCAGAGCCGCGAGTACATGTTCAGGATGGTCATCGGCCGCATCCCGTACTGGCTCGCCACCTTTTACACCTCTCTCTTCCGCGGCACGCCACTGCTGCTCCAGATCATCGTGATCTACCAGGGCGTCCCCGAGTTCATCAGGGCGTTCGGGCTGCCTGACACCTACAATCCGCCGGCGTTCTGGTCGGGTGTCGCCGCCCTCTCGCTCAACTACGGCGCCTACCTCACCGAGGTGTTCCGCGCCGGCATCCAGGCGGTGCCCAAGGGCCAGAACGAAGCCGCTTGGGCCATCGGCCTGAGCGGCTGGCAGACACAGCGGCGCATCGTCCTGCCGCAGGCGTTCAAGATCGTCATCCCAGCCGTGGGCAACGACTTCATCGCCCTCATCAAGGACACGTCGCTGGTCTCGGTCATCACCGTCGAGGAACTGCTGCGCCGCGCCCAGCTGGCCGGCGCCTCCTCGCTCAACAACTTCTCCACCCTGCTCGTGGCGGCGGCCTTCTACTGGGCGCTGACGATCTTCTTCAGCTTCTGGCAGGCCAAGCTCGAGACGCGCATGGCGCGCGACAAGGCCCGCGAGAAAGAGAAGGGGAAGGCGAAGTAGCATGGGAACAAAGACATACACCCATGAGACGATCACCGACGACAAGGGACGCGAGCTCGTCGTCAAGGTCGAGGGCCTGCAGAAGTACTTCGGCAAGAACCACGTGCTCAAGGGGATCGACCTCGAGGTCTACAAGGGCGAGGTGGTCGTGCTCATCGGGCCGTCCGGCTCCGGCAAGAGCACCTTCCTGCGCTGCCTGAACTTCCTCGAGGACCCCACGAGCGGCGAGATCAGGGTCGGGGACGTGCACGTCACCTGCGGCAGCCACGGCAGCGGCTTCAAGAAGGACGTACACGAGATCCGCATGAAGTGCGGCATGGTCTTCCAGGAGTTCAACCTCTTCCCGCACAAGGACGCCACCGAGAACGTCACCGAGGGCCCGATCCTCGTGAAGGGCGTGAAGAAGGAGGAAGCCGTCAGGAAGGCCCACGAGCTGCTCACCAAGGTGGGGCTCGGCGAGCGCATGGACTACTTCCCGAGCCAACTCTCCGGAGGGCAGAAGCAACGCGTCGCCATCGCCCGTGCCATGGCGATGGACCCGGTGCTCATGCTCTTCGACGAGCCGACCAGCGCCCTCGACCCCGAGCTGATCGGCGAGGTGCTCAAGGTCATGAGGGAACTCGCCGAGGGCGGCATGACCATGATCGTGGTCAGCCACGAGATGGGCTTCAGTCGCGACGTGGCCGACCGCGTCGTGTACATGGACGACGGCTACTTCATCGAGCAGGGTCCTCCGAGCGAGGTCTTCTTCCACCCCCAGGACGACCGCACCAAGCGCTTCCTGCGGCACATCCTGCCGGAGAAGGAGCCGCAGCACGCCAAGGAGCTGGGCATCCTCGAGGTCGACCAGGAGCTGCCCTCCCCGGACGCCGTCGAGGGTCCGCCGCAGGGCGCAGCGGGTGCGGCGCTCGACGAGGACAACGTCAGGGACACGGCGATTCCCGACATTCCCATCGCGCCGGGTCCTAGCGGAGAGACGCCTCTGCCTCCGGGCGACGAGAAGCTCTAGGGCATCGCCGGGCGGTAGCTACGACCGAGGGGGCGGGGAGGTGTGAGGCGCCTCCCCGCCCCATCTACGTGCGGAGCCCGGTTGCCTCGCCCCGGGCTGGCGGCCGGCAGGCGACGGTCCGGCAGCTGGCTCGGCGAGGCCCGGCGGAGGCCGACCGGCGGGATGACGCGGCCGCCACCCGGCCGGTAGCATCTCCGGCGGCGACCAGGAAGGTTCGGGACAGGAGTGACGGTGCGGATCGACCCCATCCGGCCGCGCCTGCGCTGGCGGGTGCTCGGCGAGGCCGACGTCGATCGGCTGGAGCAGGCCATCCTCTGGACGCTGGCCGAGGTCGGGGTGCGGTTCCCGCTCGAGCGCGCACTCGACGCGCTGCAGCGGGGCGGCTGCCCCGTCGACCGCGCATCCCGGATCGCGCGTCTGCCGCAGGACGTGGTGCGAGCGGCGCTGGATGCGGCGCCGCGGGCGCCGCTCCTCGCCGCTCGCGACCCTCGCTGCGACATCGTCCTCGACGGCTCCGCCTGCCATCTCAGCAACGACGGTTGTGGCGTGCGCGTGATCGACCCGGAGACCGGTCGGATGAGGCCGAGCACCAGACAGGACGTCGCCGACTCCGCGCGCTTCGTCGACGCCCTCCCTTGCGTGAGCTTCTACTGGGGGCCGGTCGTCACGGCCGAGGACGTCCCGCTCTCGACGCGCCCGCTTCACGAGGCCGAGGCGGTCTTCTCCAACACGAGCAAGCACTTCCAGGCGGTCGACGTGGTCGGCGAGGACATCGCGCGCCGCGTCGTCGAGATGGCGCGCGCAGTGGCCGGCGGTGGCGAGGAGCTCCGCCGCCGGCCGATCATGAGCCTCATCGCCTGCCCGATCGATCCGCTGGGCAATGAGGCTGTCAGCCTCGAGGCGGCGCTGGTGTGCGCGGAGGCGGGCGTGCCCGTCGGCTTCCTCTCGCTGACGCTCGCTTGTGCATCCGCTCCCGCGACCATGGCCGGCAACCTGGTCGTCAACCTCGCGGCCGTGCTCGCCGGAATCGTTCTCCTGCAACTGGCGCACCCCGGCGCTCCCGTCTTCCTGGCCGGTGCGCCGTCCGTGATGGACCTCAAGACGGGCGGCTACACGGGGGGGAGTCCCGAGGACTACCTGCTGGCCGCCGCGGCCACGCAGATGGCCCATCACTTCGGCCTCGCGATGAACATGGGCACCTTGGCCAGCGGCGCGAAGGAGCCGGGCTGGCAAGCCGCGGTGGACGACGCGCTCTCCACCTTGGCCAGCGTCTCGGCCGGCGCCGAGATGATGAGCGGCTGCGGTCTGCTCGACGGCTCCAAGACCCTGAGCTACGCCCACCTGCTCATGGAGGCCGAAGTCTACGGCATCGTGAAGAGGATGGGCGGCGGGATCGAGGTCAGTGACGAGACGCTTGCGCTGGACGTGATCCACCGGGTCGGGCCTAACGGCACCTACCTGGCGGAGAAGCACACCCGGGCGCACATGGGCGAGATCTGGCGCCCGGGCGTGTGGGACCGGACGTCGTACGATGCCTGGCTCGGCGCCGGCAAGAGGGGCGCTCTGGAGAACGCGGAGGAGAAGGCGCGCGGGATCCTGCGCACGCACGCGCCCGAGCCGCTCGCCGACGATGTGCGCGCTGGACTCCGGCGGCTCGTTGCCGCCGCCGACGCCGATCTCGTGGGCCGCGGGAGCGAGCGGGGATAGCCCACGCTCTCAACCGGTGATCGTGCGGGCAGCCTCGCGCAGGACCTCGGTGTGACGGTCCACATCGGCCGCCGTGGTCTGCGGCGACATCAGCGCCATGTTGTGGAACGGCGTCATGAGGATGCCGCGGTTGAGCATGAAGAGGTGCAGGTAGCGGTCGAGCTGTTCGTCCTCGGCCGCGGCCGCCTCGCCGCCGTTCCGCGGCGGCACGGGTCGCGGCCAGTACTCCGCCCGGCATCCCAGCCGCTTGACGACCCACGGCAGGGCGAACTCGTCGATGACGCTCTGCACGCCGTCGGCCCAGCGGCCGGCGAGCGGGATCATGCGGTCGTAGGCCTCCTGCGTCAGCACCTCACCCAACGTCGCTCGCACGGCCGCGACGCTCAGCATGTTGCCGGCCAGGGTGCCGCCGATGCCGCACTCGTCGGCGGCGTGGTAGTCCCAGTCGGCGTGGATGAGGTCGGCGACCGTCTGGTCGAACCCGTAGACGGCGGCGGGGACGCCGCTGCCGATGGGTTTGCCCAGCGTGACCACGTCCGGTTCGAGCCCCCAGGCCCGGGTGCAGCCGCCCGGGCCGGCGCAGATGGTGTGCGTCTCGTCGATGACGAGCAGCGTCTCCGTCTCGCGCGTCAGCCGGCGGAGCTCAGCGTGATAGCCCTCGTCCGGCAGGACGATGCCGATGTTGGTGAGGGCGGGCTCGGCGAGCACGCAGGCCACGTCCCGTGGCTCGAGCGCCCGTGCGAGCGCCTCGAGGTCGTTCCACTCGATGACCTTGCTCGTGACGGTCGGGTCCACCGGCGGGCCGGCGTTACCGGGCTTGGGCCCCGGCACGCCTTCGTTGATGGTGATGATCGTCTCGTCCACGGAGCCGTGGTAGCAGTAGTTGTAGACGAGGATCTTCGGGCGCCCCGTGACGTGGCGGGCCAGGCGGACGGCGAAGCGGTTGGCGTCTGTGGCCGTCAGCGCAAGCTGCCAGTACCGAAGGCCGAACCGGCGCGACAGCTCCTCGGCCACCCAGAGCGAGTCCTCGGTCGGCAGCATGGTCGTGATGCCGCGTGCGGCCTGAGCGGCCACGGCGGCCACGGATCCCTCCGGGGAGTGCCCGGTCATCGCGCCCGTGTCCCCGAGGCAGAAGTCGATGTAGTCGTGCCCATCGACGCAGGTGAAGCGGGCGCCGTGCGCTTCCGCGACGTACGGCGGAAACGGGCTCGACCAGCGCGTCATCCAGTTCATGGGGACCCCGTCGAGCAGGTGCGCCTGGGCGCGTTCGAAGAGCTCGCGGGACTTGGGGTGGCGCGCGATGAAGTCCTCGTCTTCGCGCGCCATGAGCGCCGAGAGTCTCTCGCGGTCCATCGTCGCCGTCATGGGGCTCCTCCAGGGCCGCGCGACGCAGGGCCGCGGATCTCGGCCCTCTCGGCTGCTTCTGCGTAGATCCCTTCTCCTCTGCGAGTCATGCCATCAGCTCCTTTGCGCGCTCGACCGAGCCCCTGAGGCCATCGGCCCTGAGGGCGGCGATGCTCCCGCTCATGTGCCAAAGTGGTGGTCGCAGGCGCGGTAGCCACATTCGCGCGTCACGCCCTCCCAGCCGCTCGGGCTCACGCAAGCCCTGCGTGCCGCCTGAAGCGTCGCACGCAGTTGATCGGCAGGTCCAGCAGTTCAGCGATCCTGAACTTGGCCTCCATGGCGCTCGACTGGGTAGGGTAGCTGATCTCGAAGGTGGTGATGCGCCCGAGCTGCCACTCCCTTCGCGCGTCCTCCATGGCGATGGGGTCGGAGAGGTCCGCGGGGCTGACCCCGAGTCGCGCTGCGACGTACGCCTTGGCGTCGCCGATCCGCATCCCCCGAGTGATCTGCATGCGCGCCACCAGATCTCCAGCAGCGCGCATCCCGCACATCCCCGAGGCGGTCGCGTGGGCACACGGCATCCCGAGAGGGTCGCCGCCACCGACCTACAAGCCGTCCAGCCGCAGGATGTCGACGGTTGCCCGAGAGGCGCGCGCCACGGCGTCCAGCGGCAGGTAGCTGGTGGTGGGGACGGCGCCGACTCCCATGCCGATGTTCATGTGCACGGGGATCTCGGCGACCTCCATGCACGGCTTGACGAGCGTCAGCGCGCGAGCGATGTTCCACGCCCCCGTCCGGCGCGTGTTGACGGTGATCGCCGGGCCGTAGATCGTCGCGCCCGCCCGGCGCACAAGCTCCATCTGCCCGCGCGGCCAGAGGCCGGCCAGGCGCACGCCGTCGTACTCGAGCTGACCGTGCATCCCGAGCACGAACTCCCCGGCCATGCCGACCTGGATGCCCATGTCGGGATGGGCCGCACGGATGCGCTCGATCGCGAGGAGGGTGGCCAGGAAGTCGCCGTCGCCGGCCGCGCCGGCGGTGTCGAAGTCGATGCCGTCCGCGCCTGCATCCCACAGCGCGTCGGCGGTCTTCACCATATCTTCGACGGCGTATCCGACCGCTTCCTCCTGAGCCGCCCGCGCCTCGTCCACCCGTGCCAGCGGCAGCAGCTCCGACCAGTTGGGCGCCGGCCCGTCGGGCTTCGAGTACAGGCCCAGGTTGGGCATCGCCCCGTACATCACCGGGACCGTGAGGACCGCCTGTGCGTCTTTCATGCTCTGGGCTTCGAAGGGCAGAATGGTCCGGATGGCCTTGAAGGAGTAGTCGACGTGCCCGAGCTCGACCGAGTCGGCTCCGAACATCTGCTCGTAGATGAGCAGGTCCTGGGTGCGCGTGCCGACCGTCTTGGACCCCGAGCCGTCGTAGGTGAGCACGACTTCGTCGCCGATGTCGACGGCGGAGAACTTGGCCGGCGACGCCCAGATGTCGAGCAGGTGCTCGAGCTCGCCCGCAGACAGCGGCGGCACCTTGGCCCGGCTCGACGCCGCCAGGGTGCCCTCTTCGAGCTCAGCGCGCAGCTCGCTGCGCGTCAAGCGGGTCAGCGAGCCGTCACCCATCCGGGTCGGGTACTGCGTCTCCATCTTCCGGTGCTCCTTGTTCAGCGGCTGCCCGCGCTGCGTACGTACCGCTCGAACGCGGCGCGGGCCTGGCGGCAGGCGTCGTCGGGAATGGGTGTCGGCGCATGCGCGGCCAGCAACGCCGCGGCGCGTTCCAGCGCGTCGCTCACCAGGGAACGCCCCGCATGCGCTGAGAGACCGTCGCGCTGGAACACGGACGGACACCAGATCTCGCCGCGGCGCGAGTTCTCGCGAGAGCTGCGCCGCGCGAGGAACTGACCGCCGGGGCCGACTGCTGCGATGTCCTCGATCAGCGTCGATGCGTCATCCACGGCGTCGGGCATCTCGAGGAGCCGCTTGACCGACCCGATGGTGTCGCAGTCGAGGACGGCCTTGGCTGTGGACACGGCCATGTCGCTGTTGACCAGCCCGGCGCCGGTGAGGAGGTCCGCGCCGCACAGCACGGAGGTCGCGGCCAGAAGGGCGCCCTCCGAGCCGGCCTGGAAGTCGGCGGCATGAGCATCCGAGAGCATGCCGCCGCTCATGCTCGGCAGGCCGTACTGCCTCGTCATGGCGAGTCCGGCCATGTCGACCAGCGCCACCTCGGGCGTCCCGCAGAGGAATCCGCCGGTCCGCAGGTGTGCGCACCCGCCGATGGCGACCACCATGAGAGCACAGCCCGGCGCAGCCAGCTGGAAGATGGTGACGGCAGCAAGGATCTCCGCGAGCGTGATGACGGTCGTGCCCAGCACGCTCATGGGGGCCGTGGTCCCCAGCAGCGGCAGGGGGTGGATGAGGATCGGCACACCGTGACGGGCGAGCTCGATCGAGGCATCGAGCTTCTCGCCCTCGAACCGCAACGGCGACACGGGGCAGTGCAGGGAGGAGTAGATGGGCCGTTCGGCGAGCGGCGCCCCCGCGATCGCCTCCAGCATCTCCAGGAGCGGCGGCACCTGCTCGGGCGAGTGCGCGACGACGCTCTGCAGGTGCTTGGACGTGGACTCCAGGGCGATGAGGTCGGTCTCGAGACCCACCCGCAGAGGATCGCGATCACCCAGGGTCAGCGACGTCCAGATGAAGTCGAGCTCCTCGAGGGCGTCGTAGAGACCGTAGTAGTAGACGAGGTCATCTCGCGTGGCGTCACGCACCTTAGTAGTCACGTCGTCGAAGACCATCGTCGCCATACCGTCCGTGCAGCAGGCCAGCGGCGAGCCGACGCCGACCAGCAGGTCGTGCGCCGGATCGCGCGCGGCGAGCCGCACGCTCGCGGGAGCCTTTTGCAGACAGCTCTCGACCAGCTCCGGGGGCAGGGTCGCTGCGCGGCGCTCCCTGTCGACGCACGCGCCGGCGTCGGCGAGAAGGTCCAGGGCGACGGTCGAGCCTACACCGATCCCGACGTGCTCGAGCACGTGCAGGACGCGCTGATGCAGCGCGTCCTTCTCGGCGGCCGACAGGCAGTCGAACTTCAGGTGGATCGCGGACTCCCTTGTGCCGCCGCGGCGGCGTCCGCCGCGTCCACGATCCCGCGGATCTCGCGCACCACCTCGTCCGGCAGCGGCTCCGGCACGTGCGTCGCGAGGATGCGGCGTGCCTCCTCCAGCGCGCGTTGGTGCAGGTCCTTGCCGCCGCCGGCGGCCCAGTCCTCCCGCACTCTGCGGTCGATCAACTTCGGCTGGGACTGGTCGCGCATGAACTTGAGCGTGGAGTCCAGGCTGAGGAAGTCCCCAAAGGGGCCCACCTGGGCGATGTCGTCCACGCCGAGCCGCTCGTCGTCCACCGCGACGCCCATGACCGCGTGCCTGATCATCCGGGCGAACTCGTTGTCCATGACGAGCTGGCCGAAATCGAACGCGACACCCGACTCGATCATCCCCGCGCCGTAGATCAGGTTGGCACCTGCCAACGCCGGCAGCAGCGCGGTCAACGTCTTCTCGTGACCGGTCTGAGCGTCGAAGAGCTTGGAGTCGCCCTACAACCCGGCCACGTAGCTGGGCAGTCGATACTGTCGCGCGATGGCGGCGACGGCGGCGCTGATGACGCCACACTCCGGCGAGCCGACGGAGGCCGCCGCGAGACGCAGGTCCATGGCCGTCGTCGAGCTGCCGTAGAGGATCGGCGTGCCTGGGCTCGTGAGCTGCGCGAGCGTGATCCCGGCGAGCACCTCGGCGTTGTGGACGACGAGCGTACCGGCGAGATTGACGGGCGCCGAGCCCCCGGCCATAGCCATCGAGAGCACCAGGCAGGGGACGCCTGCACGCGCGGCCGAGACGATCGCCTCCGAGCACTCCTTGGGGAGCTTCAGCGGACTCACTGGACATACTCCGATCATCACGATCGGACGCCGCCGCAGAGCCTCCCGGCCACCCACGGCGGCGGCGGCGATGTCGAGGATCGCTTCAGCCTCCCATCGGGAGAGCGGGCCGGCGCAGACATGCTTGGTCGTATTGAGCAGCGCCGCCTCGTAGCTGTGGATGGTCGCCGTCGCGGCCGGCATGTCGTGGGCTCCGACGGCGATCTCGTACGCATCCAGTTCGTCCAGGTAGTCGGCGACTCGCGCGGTGTCGGCGACGTCCTGCTTGGTCGGCTCGCGCATCTCGCCGGTCTGGGGGTCGACGATGCTGATGCCCTCGCCGAACGTCGTGAAGCCGACGCGCCCGGCGTCGAGCATGATGTCGTCCTTGGGACTGCGACCGGCGGCCAGGATGCGCTCCGGCGACGAGTCGATCGCCGCCTCGACGAGCCGCGGCGGGATCCTCACCACCCCGGTCGCACGATCGACACTCGCGCCACCGGACTCGAAGATGTCCACCGCCTCGGGGTCGTCGGTGAAGACGCCCGTCTGCTCGAGGACTTCCAGTGTCGCGAGGTGGAGATCCCTGAACTCGTCGTCGGTGAAGGCATTCAGGCTGAAGCCTCCACTGCGCGCGCGGCCCGCGTGGATGCGTCGTTTCAATGAGCCACCTCCCCCCAGTGGTTTCACTATCTGTACGTATAGCAAGCCAGTCTGGTCCGCGTCAAGACCGGCGTGGTACGCTCCGACGCGATGGACCGAGCGCACTCGACAGAGCGGCCCGGAAAGAGCCCGCAGTCGCAACAGAACAGGCGTCAGCTCAGCGCGGCCGCCTCAAAGGACAGGCTCATCGAAGCGACGATCCTCTGCATGGCCAATTACGGCCCCGCGGGCGTCTCCATCGAGAGGATCACCGACGCCGCCGGGGTGTCCCGCGGCCTGGTGCGGCACCACTTCGGCAGCAAGCGGCAGCTCCTCCTCGAGGCGTTCCAGCGACTGGCGGACGGGGAGCGGAGGGCGTTCAGCGCCGGCCCGGCCGAGGACGACGACCCGGTGGCGACGCTGCGCGCCATCGTCGCCACGGAGTTCCGAGAGGAGCTGGCGGCACCCGAGCGGGCTCACGCCTGGTTCGGATTCTGGCAGGCAGCCCTCGGCGACCCGGACCTGAAGGAGATCAACGAGCTCGTCTACGCCGAGGAGCGCGAGCGGTACAGCGAGCTCTTCCGCGAGGCGGCGAGGAGACAGGGCCTGGACATCGACCCTCGCCGGGCCGGGATCGGGCTCGTGGCCCTGGCCGATGGAGCCTGGATCGAGTTGCTCATGGCGGCGACGGACTTCAGTGTCGACGAGGCGCTCGCGGTCTGCGATGAGTACATCGACATGATCCTGGAGCGAGGTCGCTCCGGTCGCGGGAGAGCCGCCGGCGACTGAGCTGTCACGGTGCGGCTCCCTGAGTATGCGTCCTCGGCGGGTCCTGCCTGGCCGGTCAGCTCCCCGGGCGGTGGGCCCCGACGTCCGCAAGGATCCGGTCGAGGCCTGACTTCGCCGCGTCCGGCAGCTCGAAGGCGCGCGGCTCGGAGCGCAGCTCCGCGACCCGCTCCTTGAGGCGGTCGAGCAGCGTCTTCGACCCCTCGGCCTCCCACGCGTCGTGGCGGGTCGTGTCGAACAGGTCGCTCTGCCAGATCTGCCGGAAGTGCCTGCGCGTGTAGGGGCGCGCCAGGTGGTTGCCGCCTGGTCCCACCGCCTCGATCTCGCCGAGCGCCAGCGCCTCGTCATCCACCGGCAACGGCGCCATGAACGCCCTGGCCCAGCCGAGCAGGTGGTCGCCGAAGACGATCGACTCGTAGCTGCTCTGCAGGCCGCACTCGAGGTAGCCGACGTCGTGGAGCAGCGTGGCGCGCGAGAGCTCGCCGAGGATGGCGGTGAGTGCCGCCTCGGCGCTCCACTGCTCGTCGAGCAGCTTGCTGTCGGTGTGCGCCGCGTAGGCGAAGCTCGGCAGGTCGTACCAGCGCGCCAGGTCCGTCTGCGCCTGATGGCCGCGGAAGATGTCCGCGGACGAGTAGACCTCGTTCATCGTCCGCATGTTCATCGCGCCGACGCCGACGCCCCAGACGAACGGCGCGCCGGACCTGACCGCCTGGCTGAGGACCAGGCCGGCGAGCACCTCGGCGTTGGCGACGACGATGACGGCGCTGATGCTGGCCGGCGCCGTGGTGCCGGCGTTCGGCGCCGGCGCCCAGATCATGGGGATGCTCAGCTCGGCGCAGGCGATCACCTTGCTGGCCCCGTCCTCGTCGAGCTGGAGTGGCGGCACGGGCATCGCGTAGATGCCGAAGCTGCCGGCCTCGCCCGCGAGCGCAGCCATCTCCCTCATCTTCGCGAGGATGTGGCCGTCACGCGGCGCGACGATCAGCGGCTTGCGCGTGCCGCGCAGCATCGCGTCCACCTGCACGAGGTCATCGACGGCCTGTGGCGCGTCCTCCGGCAGCCCCATGCTCATCACGAAATCGATGTTGGGCAGCTTCTCGCAGAGCGCCGCCATGCCCTCGACGTCGGCGCGACGGACGCGACGGCGCTCGCGGGAATCAGGGTCGCAGACGTAGAGGACGTCCGACCCGGTGCCGCAGTATGAGTGGTGGGCGTCGAGGACGATGGGGAGCGTGTCGCCGCCGCGCGGCTTGAGCGTCCAGTCGCGCGGCGCGCTCTTCAGCGCAGACGCGACCAGCTCGGGTGGGATGCGTACGCGCGTGCCGTCGACCTGCGCGCCGGCCCGGGCGTAGACCTCTGCGGCCGGCGCGTACTTGACCTCGATGCCGGTCTCGGCGAGCAGCGCCAGCGTCGCTTCATGCACGCGCCGGCAAGCGCTCTCGTCCCAGATCCTCAGGCGAGCAGCGTTCATGATCACCCTCCCTTCGCTCGTGGTGGCCGGCTCCCGAACGGCCGGCGCATGCTGCATCGCCGCCGCACTCCCTTGACGCCACAGGCCAGCCGCTCGTCGGCGCCCGCTCTGGACAGAGTCCCTCCCAGACGGGGATGCTACCCCCTATGGACGTCCAGCGCGTGTACGACGACGGTCTCTGCATGCAGTGCGGCACCTGCGCCGGCATCTGCCCGACCGGCGCCGTCCGCCTCGACTGGGATCTGCGCGCCGGTCACCGTCTGCGGGTCGACCGGGCCGCATGCAACGACTGTGGCGCCTGCGTCGAGGCGTGCCCGGGCCCGGGCGTCGACTTCCGGGCGACGGCCTGGTGGCGAGAGCACGCTCAGGACGCCCCCTGTCGCGACTTCCTGGGACCATGGCGGCGGCTCTGGTTCGGCTGGGCTGCCGACCCCGCGGTCCGCCACGCCGGCTCGTCCGGCGGTGTGGCCACCGCCCTGCTCGCCGGCGCGCTGGAGGAGGATGCGGCAGACGCGGTGCTGGCCGTCGGCCTCGACGCGGAGAACCCCCTGCGAGCGGTCGGCGTCGTCTGCCGAACGCCACACGAGGTCGCCGCGTGCCGCGGCTCCAAGTACAACGTCGTCGCCGTGAACAGGCTCCTGCGCCACGTGCTCGACGAGCCGGGGCGCTACGTCCTCGTCGGGCTGCCCTGTCATATCCAGGGACTGCGGCTCGCCCAGCGCCGCTCCCGCCGGCTGCGCGAGCGTGTCGTCTTCGCTCTGGGCATCTTCTGCGGGCTGACCAATGAGCCGCGCGCTACCGAGGTGGCCGCACTGCAGGCAGGCATCGCTCCCGATGAGCTGGCGGGCGTCTCCTATCGCGGCCCTGGCTGGCCCGGCGGGATGCGTCTGCAGGCCAGGGACGGCCGCGTCCGCCGGCGTGCCTATCCAGACTACTACGACCGGCACCTCGCGGCGCTCGTGCCGCCTCGCTGCCGGCTCTGCCCCGACGCCCTGGCGGAGATGGCCGACGTCTCCGTGGGTGACGCGTGGCTCGAGCGGTACGAGGGCTCGGACGGAGTGAGCGACGTGATCGTCAGGACGCCGGCCGGTGAGCGCCTGCTGGATGATCTCGCCGGCACCCTCGAGCTGCTACCGGCGAGCCCCGACGAGATGGTCGCCTCCCAGACCGAGACCTACCGGGTCAAGCGCGACGTCCTGCGCGGCCGGCTCTGGCTGCACTCGCTGGCCGGGCGGCCGCTCCCCGACTATCCCGGTCTGGATCTGACTGCTTCTCCTCGAGACCGCTGGCTCGGCGTCGCCGGCGCGGCCCAGGAGCGCCTGTCCCGGTACTTGGCGGACAGGTGCTACCCCCCGACCCGTTGACGGGGCGCCCGGCTGTCTACAGGCCGGACTGTTCGCGCACGGTCTCCCAGGCCGCCGGCTCCAGGCTCGCCGCGCCGAGACCTCGCACTGCCTCGAGAGCTTCCGGCGGCATCGCCAACCTTGCTCCGCTGAGCAGTCCGACCAGCTCCGGCCGGTTGAGGCCCTTGAACATCCACGCCAGCCACTGGAACGCCACGTCGGGCTCAGCCTCGCTGACGATGGCCGCCTGGATCGCCATGAGCTCAACGTCGTCGAAGTGTCGCCAGGTAGCGGGCAGCACCTCGAGCTCTTCGCGGGCGAGATGGTCGAAATAGAAGGCGATCATCTCGTTGAAGCGCCGGTTCAGCTCGCCGCCTGCCGCCACGCGGTCCCCTGCGTCCTCCGCTGCGACCAGCATCCGGGCCTCTTCGGTGGCGCCCAGCAGCCGGACGACCTCTCGATGCTGGGCCAGCATCGCATCGACGAGCTGCTCCTCGAACGGCCTGAGCTTCGGGAAGACGAACCTCTCTTCGGTCGTGTGGTGGTCGTGCAGCAGGAACAGGACGGTCTCGAGATGCGCCGCCGCTCGGGCGGCCTCCTGCCTGTCGGCGAAGTCGGTGGTCTGCAGGGCGCCGCCCTCCTCGTAGACCATCGCCCGTATCGCCTTGTGGATGGATGTCAGCGTGTCGAACCGGGGCATCGTCCCACCTCCGCGTCGAGTCCTCCCGCTTCCCGAAGGATACTTCCGCAGCCATGCGTTGCCGGTCGCCGCGGCGTTGACTCCGAGGGGCCGAGGCCGGGTGAGTGGAACTTCTGCGAACCTGGCGCCTTGCCACGGGAGGGACGCGTCGGATTGCTCGGCGAACTTGGCGCGCGCGGCGGTGACGCTTTACTCGCGCGCGTCCCGACCATACGCTCGCAGCGATGTCGCCAAGCACGGAGGTGTCTCCAGTGAAGCGGAACCTGCACTCCGGGAGGCCCAGATCAGGGGGGCTGAGCCTGTCCGTGTTCACGGAAGCCGAGCTCGACGATATCCACCTCGGCTCCCTCGAGGTCCTTGAGCGCACCGGCGTCTGGGTGGAGGCGGACGAAGCGCTCGACATCTTCAGCGACGGCGGCTGCTTCATCGACCGCGAGACTCGGATGGTCCGCATCCCGGCGCATCTCGTCCAGGACGCCATCCGCTCCGCCCCGCCAAAGAGCTACCTCTGCGGCCGCGACCCGGACCAGGACATCGTCCTCGAGGCTGGTCGCGTCTACTTCTCCAACTTCGACGAAGGCATCATGACCGTCGACCAGCGCACCGGTCAGTACCGGCATCCGGTGCTCCAGGACGTTCGCGAGGCGGCGCGCCTGGTGGACGCCCTCAGCGACATCGACACCTATGAGTCGGCAGTGCACCCCGGCGACGTGCCCGAGGAGACTGCCTGCCTCCACAAGTGGGAGGCGGCGATCCTCAACACCGGCAAGCCGGTCGGGACCGAGGCGACGAGCGCCTACGACTGCAGAAAGCTGATCGAGATGGCCACGGTGGTCGCCGGCGGCGAAGACGAGTTCCGCCGCCGCCCGCTCATCGGCTTCGGCGTCTGTCCGGTCAGCCCGCTGAAGCTCCCGCGGGACGCCACCGAGGTGATCATCGAGTCGGCGCGCGCCTGGTGCCCGGACACGATCCTCAGCATGGCCATGTCCGGAGGATCCTCCCCGGTCACGCTCGCCGGCACGCTCGTGCTCCACAACGCCGAGGTGCTCGGAGGCATCGTCCTCGCGCAATTGGTCGAGCGCGGCTGCCCGGTCACCTATGGGTCGTCCACCACGGCGATGGACCTCAAGCTGGCGGCGGCCTGCGTGGGCTCCCCGGAGCTCGCCCTCTTCTCCGCCGCCTGCGCCCAGATCGCCCGTCGCTACCTGCTTCCGAGCTTCGTGGCGGGCTTGTAGGCGGATTCAAAGCTCGGTGACGCGCAGACCGGTCACGAGAAGACCCTCACCGGACTCCTTCCTGCGTTGGCAGGGGCCAACCAGATCTACGGTGCGGGGATGATCGAGTCGGGCGTCACCTTCGACCTCGGCCAGCTGGTCATGGACAACGAGATCGCGCGCATGATCAAGCACGTCGTCGGCGGCATCCGCGTCGACGACGAGAGCCTCGCGGTGGACGACATCGCCGCCGTCGGGGCTTTCGGCGACTTCCTCAGCCTCGACGCCACCATGCGCCACATGCGCGAGCTCAGCCAGCCGGAGGTCCTCGACCGCCGCGTGCGCGAGGACTGGGAGGCCCGCGGCGCGACCGACCTCGCCACGCGGACGCGCGCCCGGGCGCTGGAACTTGTAGAGTCTCACCGGCCCCTGCCGATCGACCGGGACGTCGCCGAGCAGGTGCGCCGCATCATCAAAGCTGCCGACCGTGAGAAAGGCGCCGCATGAACGACCAGCTCAAGCAAGCCATCATCGACGGCAACGAGGCCGTCGCCCTGGCGATGACCCAGGCGCTCGTCGCCACCGGCGCCACGCCCCGTGAGATCCTCGACGAGGCGCTCCTTCCCGGCATGGACGTGGTCGGGGCGCGCATGCGCGAGGGCGAGTGCTTCATCCCCGAGGTACTGCTCAGCGCCCGCGTCATGCAAGCCTGCCTCGACATCCTGCGTCCGCTGATGGCGGCCGGCGATGAGGCCGGCATGGGCACCGTCGTGATCGGCACCGTCGAGGGCGACCTGCACGACATCGGCAAGAACCTGGTCGGCATGCTGCTCCAGGGCGCCGGCTTCACCGTCGTCAACCTCGGCACTGGGGTGACCGCGAGCGACTTCGTCGCCGCGGTCAAGGAGCACCAGCCGAGGATCATCGGCATGAGCGCCCTGCTGACCACCACCCTGCCGCACATGAGCGAGACCATCGCGCTGCTCAAGGACGAAGGCCTGCGTGACGCGGTCAAGGTGATGATCGGCGGCGCCCCGGTCACCGCCGCCTACGCCGCGGAGATCGGCGCCGACGGCTACGGCGCCAACGCCGGCATGGCGGTGGAGCGGGCGAAGGAGCTGGTGGGGTGATGGCCGCCGGGGCGCCGACGCGCCAGCCCCTTGCGCCCCTGCGCTCCGACTTCACGCTCCGCTTCCACGACGACGCCGGGCTGGAGCCGCTGCACGAAGCGACACTGCGGCTCCTTGAGACCACGGGCATGCGCTTCGAGTCGCCCCAGGCGCTCGCGATCCTGAAGAAGGCCGGGGCGAAGGTGGACGAGGGCTCGGACCTCGTCCGCCTGCCCCGCCGGCTGGTCGAGGAGGCCCTCTCGCTCGCCCCGCGCGAGTTCGTCCTGGGCGCGCGGGACCCCTCCTGCGACCTGCAGCTCGGCTCCGGCTTCACCTACGGGACCACCGACGGGTGCGGTGTGGAAGTCGTCGACTGGCACACCGGCGAGCGGCGCTCGTCCACCAAGGCCGACCTCGAGGCGATCACGCGCATGCAGGACTGCCTCGGCTCCATCAGCTACTGGTGGCCGACGGTCAGCGCCGGCGACTGCGGCGAGACCGCCCAACTGCACGAGATCGAGGCCGGCTGGAACAACACGAGCAAGCACCTGATGGGCATGGTGCAGGGCGAGCCGCTCGCCCGGGCGGCCGTCGAGATGGCGACCGCGGTGGCCGGCGGAGCCGCGGAGCTCCGCCGCCGGCCCGTGATGAGCGACCTCATCGGCACGGTGTCGCCGCTCCTGCACGACAAGGACGGCATCGAGGCCGGCCTGGTCTTCGCCGCGGCCGGCGTGCCCGTCTGCTACGTCACCATGCCGAACCTCGGCACGACGGCTCCCGCCACCAAGGCCGGCGCGTTCGTCGTCGGCGCCGCCGAGATCGTCGCGGCGGCGGTCCTCCACGAGCTCGCCGCGCCGGGAGCGCCGGTCATCGGGTCGATCATGCAGATCTACGCCGACCCGCGGACGGCGCTCACCCTGACCTCGCCGCTGGACGACCGCTGCCGGTTCCTCGCCACGGAGCTGCTGCACAGCTTCGGTCTCCCCGCGCTGGGGGCGTTCGGCGGCACCGACGCGCAGGGTCCGGGCACCTGGCTCGCCGGCGCCGAGACGATGCTGCAGCTCGTCCAGGCGCCGCTCGACGGGTGCGAGCTCACCACCGGCATCGGGCTGACGAACACGTACCAGCTGTTCACGCCCGAGAACCTGATCCTCGACGACGACCTCTACCACCGCGCCCGGCACGCGTTCCTCGACATCCCGATGGACGAGGAGTCACTGGCGCTGGACGTGATCGAGGCCGTAGGCCCGGGCGGCCACTTCCTCGCCCACACGCACACGCGCGCGCACATGCGCGACGCGGTGCTGCGCTCGGTGAGCCAGGAGATCGGGCCAGATGGGCAGCACTTCCGCGACCCCGTCGAGGTGGCGCGCGAGCGCGCGCTCGACATCCTCGAGCACTACCGTCCGGAGCCGCTCGCCGGCGACGTGAGCGGCGAGCTCCGTCGCCTCGTCGCTGCGGCGGATGCGGCGGTCAGACGCTAGCCTGCGCCTCGGAGCCGAGGACGCGACGACGCGACGCGGCGGGGCGCCGTACCTGAGGCGCCCCGCCGCGCGTCGTCAGATGAGGCCCTTGCGCAGGAGCTCTCGCGACAGCCGCGCCTGCCACCTGGACCGTCCCGACGGCAGCAGGTGCTGGAGGTCGTGGAAGTCCCTGTTCTGCAGGCCGATCGCGGAGAGGAAGTCGATGTACTTGATGCCGTGCTTGCCGGCGAGCTCGAGGCACGCGCTGCGGTAGGTCGCGAGCGGCTCGTCGAAGTCGTCGCCGACGACCGGCAGGTTCAGGGGCATCTCGAGCAGCGCGACGCGCAACCCGCGAGCCTCGCAGGCCACGATCACCTTCTCGAGGTCGGCGAGGCGTGCCTGATAGCGGGCGAGGAACACCGCGTACCTGTCCTCCATCCATTCACGCACGGCGCGACGCTTCTGCGCGTAGGAGAACGACGCCTTCAGATCGTAGTGATGCTGATACCAGGGGACCGGCGCCGTCCGCCTGATCGAGTACCGGGGCAGAAGAGCCGGCGGGTGCAGCATGTTGAACCGGGAGAGGCCCACGCTGATGAGCACGGTGCCGCGATACCTGGGGAGCGCCTTCACGATGCGCGCGTCCTCCTCGAACGTCTGGCAGCTGCTCGCGCAGACGAAGGTCGTGGCCGGCCTGCCCGTCATCCTGGTCAGCTGAGCCGCCCAGGCGCTCTCGCTCACGACCGACTCACGCGTCGCGGAGCCGCCCAGGAGGTAGACGACCCGCCGCCGCGGCGGGCGGTAGCGGAGCCAGCTGACGACCTGCACGACGTGGTCCCAGTCGCCGACCATGCCCCTGCCCAGGAGCGTCGTCGGCACGATCCCGTCCCTCTCCACCAAGGGGTCGACGCCGGAGGAGCCGCCGGACGCCTGCGCGGCAGGGACCGGAACGAGCACCATGGTCAGGAGGACCGTGAAGAGGACGAGGGCTGCGAGCCTGCTCACGACGGAGCCCTTGCCACCCGCCGCGGGATCAGGCGTCAAGGAGGAGCCGGTCGACGGCGAACGCCTCGCCGGCGACCTCGTGGAACTTCTCGATGAGGTCGCTCACCTTGAGCGTGGCCTTCTGCTCGCTGCTCAGGTCGAGGACGATACGCCCCGCGTGCATCATGATGAGCCGGTCGCCGAAGCGCAGGGCCAGTTCCATGTTGTGCGTCACCATCAGCGTCGTCAGGTGACGCTCGGCGACGATCTCGCCCGTGAGCTCCATGATCGTCGCCGCGACCTTGGGATCGAGCGCCGCCGTGTGCTCGTCGAGCAGCAGGAGGCTCGGCTCGGCGATGGTGGCCATGAGCAGCGACATCGCCTGCCGCTGCCCACCGGAGAGCTTGCTCACGCCCGACTTGAGCCTGTCCTCCAGACCCATGCCCAGGCGCGTGAGCTGCTCGCGCATCACCGCGCGCCGCTTGTTGGTCACCCCCATGCGCAGGCCGCTGCGCTTGGCCCGCAGCAGCGAGATCGCCAGGTTCTCCTCGATCGTCATATCGGGCGCCGTGCCGGCGCGCGGGTCCTGGAACACCCGGCCCACGGACCGGCTGCGCACGTACTCGGGCTGCCTGGTGACGTCGCGTCCCCCGAGCAGCACCTTGCCCGAGCTGAGGGGGAAGGTCCCCGCCACCCCGTTGAGCAGCGTCGACTTACCCGACCCGTTCGACCCGATGATGCTCACGAACTGGCCGGCCGGGACCGACAGGTCGATCCCGTCCAGCGCCACGACCTCGTTCGGCGTTCCCGGGAAGAAGACTTTGCGCATGCCGCTGATCTCGAGGGGTTCCGGCGCGTGATTCACGAGTGCATCACCTTCTTGCGCACGGTCGGCACGGAGAGGGCGATGACCACGAGCGCGGCGGTCAGGAGCTTCAGGTCGGTCGGGGCGATGCCGAGCCGCAGGCTCACGGCGATCAGCAGCCGGTAGACGATCGAGCCGCCGATGACACTGAAGAGCACCCAGCTGATGCTGCGCACGCCGAACAGCACCTCGCCCATGATGACGCCGGCGAGCCCGGCGACGATGGTGCCGATGCCCATGCCGACGTCGGCGAACCCCTGCTGCTGCGCCACCAGCGAGCCGCTCAGCGCGACCAGCGCGTTGGCGATGCCCAGCCCCACGATGCGCGTGATGTTGGTGTTGGTCCCCATCGCGCGGATCATGCTCTCGTTGTCGCCGGTGGCCTGCAGGCAGAGGCCGAACTCGGTGTGCAGGAGCCAGTCGAGCAGGTACTTCACGGCCACCGCGAGCACCGCGAGTCCGATGATGAGGTTCCAGGCGACCATCGAGATGGACAGCAGCGCGCCGATCTTGTCGAAGATCACCTGCACGCCCAGGAGCGGCGTGTTGCTCCTGCCCATGATGCGCAGGTTGACCGTGTACAGCGCCGTCATCGTGAGGATGCCGGCGAGCAGCTTGGGGCCGTAGTTGGTCGCGTCGCTGTCGCCCGACTTCAGCAGCAGGTGCAGGAACCCCGTGACGACGCCGGCGCCGAGGCCCGCGAGGACGCCGGCCGCCGTGGCCGTGAGGGGCGAGTGGCCGCCGGCGATGAGCGCCGCCGTGACGGCGGCTCCCAGCGGCAGGCTGCCGTCCACGGTGAGGTCGGGGAAGTCGAGCACCCGGAACGTGATGAACACGCCGAGGACCATGAACGCGTAGACGAGACCCTGCAGCAGGGCGCTCTGGATGATGACCTGCACTGGCGCGACTCCGTGTCGGGGGCCGGAGTAGCTTCGCTGCTCCGGCCCCCTCTTGGCAACCCCGACCCCGGCCCGCCCGCAGGCGGGCCGGGGTCGCGAGGACGTGGACTAGCGGCGGCTCAGAACTGGTTCTGGGCCTCGGCCGAGAGCTCGTCCGGGATGGTGACGCCCATCGCCGTCGCGGCCGCCGCGTTGACCGACAGCTGCAGGTTCTCGGCGTATTCGACCGGGATGTCGGCGATCGGCGTGCCGCTGAGGATGGCGGCGGCCTGGTAGCCGGCCTGCATGCCCAGGTCCTTGTAGTCGAACGCGTAGGCCGCGACCGCGCCGCGCTTGACGCTGTCGGTGTCGCCCGAGATGAGCGGGATCTTGTTCTGCTCGGCGATCTTGATGATGCTCTCCAGCGCCGAGACGGCGGTGTTGTCGGTGAGCACGGAGATGGCGTCCACGCGGCCGACGAGCGACTCCGCCGCGGCCTGCACCTCGGACGAGTTGCTGGCGGTGGCCTCGACGATCTCGATGCCCATCGCCTGCGCGGCGGCCTTCTCGGCGTCGATCAGGAACACCGAGTTGGACTCGCCGGCGTTGTAGATGACGCCGACGGTCTTGACGTCGGGCACGATCTGCTTGATGAGCTCGAGGTGCGGCTCCACCGGCAGCATGTCGCTGACGCCCGTGACGTTCGCGGAAGGAGCGTCCGGGTCGGTGACGAGGCCGGCGCCGACCGGGTCGGTGACGGCGGTGAAGACGATCGGCGTGGTGGTGTCGGCCTTGACGACCGCCTGGGTCGTCGGCGTCGCCACACCGAGGACCAGATCGAGACCCGCGCCGGCGAACTTCTGCGCGATGCTCGACGCGGTCGCCATGTCGCCCTGCGCGTTCTGGTCGTCGTAGGTGACGTTGGTGAAGCCCTTCTCGGCGAGCGCCTCCTTGAACCCGGCGACGGCGGCGTCGAGCGCCGGGTGGCTGACGATCTGCGTGATGCCGATGGTGTACGCCTGGCTGGTCGCGTCGGCGGCCGCGCTCGGACTGCCGGCGTCGCTCGTGTCGTCCGAGTCGCCGCAGCCGGCGACGGCGACGCCGAGCACCACCGCGAGGACGAGCACAGCGGCGAGCGCGCCGAGCCTGCTGGTGAGTCGCATGATTCTCCTTTCGAACCTGACTGATTGGCGCATTGTATGGTTCACCACCACCCGCTAACAAGCCGGCTCATGAGTATGCAGGCAGAAGGGGCGGCGCGCCCCTCGGCGCGCCGCCCCTTCGGGCCACTCGCAGGACCGGCCGCAGGCGGCCGGCGGCGCGTCGTGGGGGCGGGCCTCCCGCCCCTCCCCGCGCCGCTCAGGCGCTCAGAAGCCCGAGGTCCGCTCCTTGAAGCGCTCGACCGAGTTGATCGGGATGTCGAGCAGCTTGCTGATGTTGAACTTGGCCTCCATCATGCCCGGCAGCGCCGGGTGCGTGGAGGAGGTCATGGTGAGCAGGCCGAGGCCGTGGTCCTGGCGGATGGTCTCCATCGCGACCGGGTCGGACAGGTCGCGCGTGCTGCAGCCGAGCTTGCCGGCCACGTACTCCTTGGCTTCCTTGAGCCGCATGCGCCTGGTCATCTGCATCCGCGCGACGAGGTCTCCCGCCGCGCGCATACCGCCCATGCCGGACGCCTGCGTGTGGGCTCCCTCCATGCCGAGGGGGTCGCCCGTGCCCACCTAGTAGCCGTCGATCTTGAGGATCTCGACGAAAGCCTTGCTCGCCCGGCTGGTGGCGTCGGCGGGCGGGAACAGGCAGGTCGGCACGCCGCCGACGCCCATGCCCACGTTCACGTGCACCGGGATCGTGGCGACCTCGGCGGCCGGCTTGATGAAGGTGATCGCCCGGGCGATGTTCCAGGCGGTCGACTTGCCGGTGTTGATGTTGACGGCCGGCCCGTAGATGGAAGCGCCGGCCGCGGTCACCATCTCGAGCTGCTTCCTGGGCCACATGCCGGCGAGGCGCTCGCCGTCGAACTCGAGCTGGCCGTGCATGCCGAGCACGAACTCGCTGGCCATGCCGATCTCGATGCCCAGCCACGGGTACCGCTCGCGCAGCATGCGGCAGGCGGTGAGGGCGGCGAGGAAGTCGGCGTCGCCCGCCGCCCCCGTCGTGTCCATGTCGATGCCGTCGGCGCCGGCCTCGATCATGGCGTCGGCGACGAAGTTGATGTCCTCGACCAGCATCTCGCAGGCCTCGACCTGGGCGCTGCGCGCCTCGTCGATCTTGCCCATGGGCAGCAGCTCGGACCAGTTGGGGATGGGGCCGTCGGGCTTCGAGTACCTCCCCAGGTCGGGCATGGCGCCGTACTGCACCGGGTTGGTGAGCAGCGCCTGGGCGATCTTCATCGACTGGCCCTCGTGGGCCACGTTCGTCTTGACCGCCTTGTAGGAGTAGTCGGCCTGCCACAGCTCGGGGATGTCGACGCCGAGCAGGGTCTCGTAGCTCTGCAGGTCCTGCACGCGGTTGCCGATGTGCTTGGTCCCGGTGCCGTCGTTGCTGAGCACGACCTCGGCGCCGATGTCGACGGCGGTGAAGCGCGCCGGCGAGGCGTAGATGTCGAGCAGGTGATCGAGCTCGTCCGGCGTGAGTTCGGGAACCTTGGCCTTCTTGGCCGCGATCTGCGTGCCTTCCTCGAGATCGGCCTTGATCTCGGAGCGGGTCAGCTCGACCAGCGACCCGTCACCCATGCGCGTGGGGATCTTGGGCTCCAACAGCATCACCTCCGTGGTTCGTCCGGATCGACCGCCTGCGCCGTGGAGCGTGCGAGGCCCGCCAGCTACCACGATGAGAGCGAAGCGATGCGACCACTGTACGGCGGGCCTCCGCGCGCCAGTCTACCGCCCGGCGTTCGGGGTGCGCCACCGATGCT
>DASUMX010000320.1:0-2252 GCA_036277455.1 Thermoleophilia bacterium | reverse complement strand
CGCTACGTCCTCGTGACGGCGGTCGTCCTCGCGGTGATGTGCCTCGGCGTCCTGCTCGGCCGGGTGTGACGCGCCGGCCCGGCTACGGGGCGCAGGAGGGCGCCACGTCGAGTCCCCTGACCGCCGCGGCCGCCCGCCTTCCGGACACCATGGCGCCCTGGATCGAAGCAGTCCCCCGGTGGTCGCCGCAGACGAACAGGCCGTCCTGCAGCCGCACCGGCCGTTCCACGGGGGAGACGGCCGCCGGCGGCTGCGCCGGCAGGGCGAAGGGGATGCGGAGGGCGCGCAGGAGCCGCCAGCCCTGTACCTGCGTCCCGAACCAGCCGCGGAGCTGCTCGCGGACGGCGGCGTCGAGCTGGCCGTCCGTGAGCGCCGGGATGCCGAGCACCGTGGCCGAGACCAGCGCCGCCCCCGGCGGCGCGTAGCTCGGCGCCACATCGCTCGGTACGCACAGGTCGTTGACGGGGCCGTGGCCTTCGCCGTTCAGGACCAGCAGCGGCTCGCCGACGGGCGAGCGCCCGGCGGCGTAGTGGAGCGTGGTCACGGCCCGTGGCGCCGGCGCCTCGAGGGCGCCGGTGAGCCGGGCCGCCTCCGGCCCGTCCGCGGCGACGACCACGGACCGGGCGGTCAGGCGCTCACCTCCGGCGAGGACGACCTCGCCCGGGGCCGCCGACTCGACCGTCGCGCCGTAGCGGACGGCTCCTTCGGGCAGGCCGTCGGCCAGCTGCCGCGGGATGGCCTGCATCCCGGCGGCCGGCAGCGCCGCCTCGCCCTCGGAGAAGAGCTTGAAGACGAAGGCGAACAGGCGGCTCGACGTCTCCAGCGACGCGTCGAGGAAGATGCCGCCGAGGACCGGCCGGAAGAAGGCGTCGACGAAGTCGCCGGAGAATCCCTCGCGCCGCAGGGCCTCGGCGGTCGTGACCTGCGGCGCCGTGAGCAGCTCGTTGAGCGAGTGGCGCGAGAGGCGCCTCCGCAGCCTGACGACCCTGAGCTTGTCGAGGAGGCTGCCGGGCGCGCCCAGACCCTCGAGCGCCTTGAAGGGGTGCCGCCGCGGGTCGGCGAGGCGCGTGAAGCCGCCGTCCCGGCGGATCAGCGCGCCGCTCTCGAACGCCCGCAGCCCGAGCCGCTCGTAGTCGAGCACCCGGCGCGCCTCGGGGTACGCGGTGAGCAGCACCTGGAAGCCGCGGTCGAGCTGGAAGCCGTCCACCACATCGGTGCGCACGCGCCCGCCCGGCGCGTCCGACCGCTCCACCACCAGGACGTCCAGCCCGGCGGCGCGCAGCTCGCGCGCGCAGCAGAGGCCGGAGAGGCCCGCTCCGACGACGACGACGTCAGGCATCGCCGTCGCCGCAGGCGGATGCGGCGGCCGTGCCCGGCGCCGTGCGCCGCCACTCGGCGTCCGTGCCGGCGGCCCCCGGCACCAGGCGCTCCCAGTACGCCGCCAGCCGCCGCAGGTCGTCGCCGGCGAGCCGGTCGAGGAACAGCCGTCGTACTCCGGCCAGATGGGTCTTCCGCGCCTCACGCAGCCGGCTGTCGCCCGGCTCGGTGAGCACCGCGTAGTACCCGCGCCCGTCCTCCTGGCAGCGCTCGCGGCACACCAGGCCCTCGCGCTCCAGCCGGTCCACCAGGCGCGTCACGCCGCTGGGGCTGACCAGCGCCGAGCGGGAGAGGTCGCTCATGCGCAGCCGCCGGTGCGGCGCGTCCTCGAGCAGCAACAGCACCTCGTAGGACCGCAGGGGGAGATCGTGCTCCGCCACCAGTTCGGCGTCCAGCTCGCGGAAGATCGAGCCCTGGACGCGCAGGAAGCCGCGCCACGCCGACAACTCGGCGGCGGTGAGGCGGTCACCGGTGTGTCGCTGCGTGGCCACGGACCTCCATCCGCTGGGGTGGTCGATGGCAGTATACCCGGGCGGTCCACGCTGAAGATGCGCTCGCCGGCGGGCCGGCGCGGGTCACGCCCTGATCCGCTCGCGCTCCCCGGCGCCCCACAGCACGACCGTGTCACGGCCTTCCGCCTTGGCGCGGTACAGCGCCTTGTCGGCGAGCTCCATGAGCTCGTCGAGGACGGTGGCGTCGCGCGGGCAGGTGGCCACGCCGACGCTGATGGTGATGTTCACGTCGGGCGGGAGCCCGAGCCCGG
This sequence comes from Thermoleophilia bacterium, assembly GCA_036277455.1. Taxonomy (GTDB): domain Bacteria; phylum Actinomycetota; class Thermoleophilia; order UBA2241; family UBA2241; genus CAIXSE01. The sequence goes on along the minus strand of DASUMX010000320.1, from coordinate 112 downwards.
TGTAGCGCGTGCCGCTGAGGGTCTTGCGCACGCGCTCCGCCACGTGGTACGCGCTGTCGCCCGGCGTGTTGGGCAGCAGCACGGCGAACTCCTCGCCGCCGTGACGCGAGCA
>DASUMX010000319.1:0-12198 GCA_036277455.1 Thermoleophilia bacterium | reverse complement strand
GCAGGCACGAGAGGCCGACCACCCGGGCGCCGCTCTCCTGCACCGCCTCGACGAACTTCTGCGCCGGCACGTCGACGCCGAGGTCCACGACCTTGAAGCCGTTGGCCGAGAGGACGCTGACGACGATGTTCTTGCCGATGTCGTGGATGTCGGTGTGCACGGTGCCCAGCACGACGGTGCCGCGGGTGCCGGTGTCAGCCGCGGACTTGTCGAGGCCGAGCTCGGCGAGCGCGTTCTTGAAGATCTCCGCCGACATGATGAGTTCGGAGAGGAAGAACTCCTCGCTCTCGTACTTGTCGCCGATGATCTTCATGCCCGCCTGGAGGGCGGCGATGATGTCGGCCAGCGCCGCGCCGGCCTCCTTGGCGGCGCGCACGGCGGCGAGGACGTCGTCCTCGCGCATCTCGACGAGCGCGCTGGTCAGGGTCTCGTTCAAGTGGGCCTCCTTGCTGGTGAGGGGCGGGTTGCAGTCGGCGCGGTCGGTACGCCTGGGGCAGAGGACGAAAGGGGTTCTGCCGTGTACCGGAGGCGGGAGGGGAAGGCACGCGTCGGTATTTATCTAGACATTATGTGAAAGAGTAGATCGGTGGTCGTGCGCATGTCAAGGTTACGCCCCCCGGCGACTGGGCACGGCTGCACGCGCCGTTGTAGGCTGGAGCGGTCCCCGGCAAGCGAAGGAGAAGCCACCATGGAGTTCGAGAGCGTCGTCCGCGGGCGCCGCAGCATCCGCGCCTACACCGATCAGCCGGTCCCCGCCGACCTGGTGCGCGAGATCCTCGACGAGGCGCGCTGGGCGCCGTCGTCGCGCAACACGCAAGCCTGGAGCGTGTGGGTGATGACCGGCGAGGCGCTGGAGCGCTTCAAGGCCGCCTTCAAGGCCGCCCTGGCACGCGAGGAGGCGGACGCGCCCGATTTGCCGGGGACGGCGACCGAGGACTGGCCGCAGACGTGCTCGGCGCGCGCGGTCGAGCTCATGAAGACGCGCGCGGAGACGCTTGAGGCGGCCGGCGAGGTCGCCGGCCCGGCCGCCTCCATGGCGCGCATGGCCGAGTGCTTCGGCGCGCCCGTCCTGCTCGTCTTCGGGTTCGAGGGCTGCCTGTCGCCGGCCTACGCGGCCTACGACACGGCGTCGCTGGTCCAGAACGTGTGCCTCGCCGCCCACGACAAGGGGCTCGGCACCTGCCAGTCCACCACGCTCGTCCGCTATCCGGGCCTGCTGCGCCAGTTGCTGCCCGGGGCGGAAGAGCAGCGCCTGGTCGTCGCCGTGACGCTGGGCTACCCGGACCTCACGGCTCCGGCCAACACGTTCGCCCGCTCGCGCGCGCCCCTTGACGAGGTCGTGACCTGGGTCTCGTGACCCGGGGCGCCGCCTGACCCTTTGGCGCTCATCAAGCGCATCACCGCCGAAGACGCGCATCGCCGCCGCTGGCAGCTCCTGGCGCTGACGTCGGTCGGCGCCTTCATGTGGCCGCTGGACGGGTCGATCGTCAGCGTCGCCCTTCCGGTCATGGGGCCGGATCTCCACCTGAGCTTCACCGCCGCGGTGTGGGTCTCGGCGGCGTTCCTCCTGACGACGGCGGTCCTGCTCATCCCGGCGGGGCGCATCGCCGACCAGCGCGGCCGCGTGCGCTTCTACCTGCTCGGCATCGCCGTCTTCACCGCCGCCTCGCTGCTGTGCGCGCTCAGCACGACCGGTACCTGGCTCATCGTCTCACGCATCATCCAGGGCGGCGGCGCCGCGCTGGTCGGGGCGACGTCGGCCGCGATCGTCACCGCGGTCTTCCCGCCGCGCGAGCGCGGCCGCGCCCTGGGCATCAACGTCATGGCCGTCTACATCGGCTTGACGGTGGGGCCGCCTCTCGGCGGCTTCATCGCCGACTCCGTCGGCTGGCGCTGGATCTTCCTCATCAACATCCCTATCGGTGTCGTCGTGCTGCTCTGGGGCTGGTTCTTGCTGCCGCGCAGCGAGAAGGCGCCGGGGCCGCGCCTGGACGTCCTCGGCTCGGTGCTGCTGGGAGCGTTCCTCATCTGCCTGCTGGTGCCGCTCACCTTCTCGGTCGAGTGGGGCTGGGGCTCACCGGCCACCATCGGCCTGCTGCTGGTCTCGGCGGCCGCCCTCGTCGCGTTCGTGGTCTGGGAGCGGCGCGTCGCGTCGCCCATCCTCGACCTCGACCTCGTGCTCAAGAACCGTCTGTTCGCCGCCGCGAACACGGCGGCGCTGCTCAACTACATGGCGCTCTACGGCGTCAGCCTGCTGACCGCCATCTTCCTGCAGCTCGTCCAGGAGGAGTCGGCGACGGTCACCGGCTGGCTGCTGCTGAGCATGCCGCTGCTGATGGCCGTGCTGAGCCCGTTCAGCGGCCGCCTGAGCGACCGGATCGGCTCGCGGGTGCTCGCGACCGGCGGCATGCTGGCCATCGCCGCCGGCATGGTCCTGCTGGCGCTCACGCCGGAGCCGGCGCCGCTGTGGCGGGTGGCCGCCAGCCTCGCCGTCGTCGGGGTGGGCATGGCGGCGTTCAGCGCGCCCAACACCTCCGCGGTGATGGGAAGCGTGCGCCGGGACCAGCTCAGCCAGGCCGGCGCCTTCCTCGGCACCATGCGCACCGCCGGCCAGGCGCTCAGCGTCGCGCTGCTCGGCGGCATCGCCGCCAGCCAGCTCGGCCGCGTGGGCGGCCGTCTGCTGCTCACGCACGGGCACGGCGGCGGGGAGCTGGCCGCGCGCGCCGTCGACGCCTACGCCGCCGGCTACCGCTACGCGATGCTGACCGGCGCCGCGCTCGCGCTGGCCGGCGCCGCCGTCTCACTGACGCGCGGCGCCCACGACCCGGCGTCCACGCCCGCGGCCGCGCACGACTGACGACGCCGCGCGTCGGGCGCGATCCGTGCGCGCCTAAGCCCGGCTGCTGGCACGCGCAGGCCCGGCTGCCGTCAAGCCGCGCGCTCCGCCGCCGGGACGGGCTCCAGGCCGGGGCCGCCCGGCGTTCCCGGATCGGCGGGCGCCGGCGCCGCCGCCGGCGCGGCCGGCGCGCCCTCGATGCTCAGGTGCGGCAGCCACTCCAGCCAGCTCGGCAGGTACCAGTTCCAGCGGCCGAGCAGCTTCATCGCCGACGGCACCAGGATCGTGCGGATGAGCGTGGCGTCCAGCAGCACGGCCACGGCGAGGCCGAAGCCCATCTGCTGGAACATCACCAGGTCGCCGGCGGCGAAGCCCGCGAACACGGCGACCATGATCAGCGCCGCGCCGGTGATGATGCCGGCGGTGGCGCCGATGCCTTCGGTCACGGCCAGCGTGTTGTCTCCGGTCCGGTCCCACGCCTCCTTGATGCGGCTGAGGAGGAAGACCTGGTAGTCCATGGAGAGCCCGAACAGCACGGCGAACAGCAGCAGCGGCACCCACTGTTCCACCACCGGCACCTGCTGGAAGCCGAGGATGCTCGCGCCCCAGCCCTTCAGCGAGACCAGCGTGACCAGGCCGTAGGCCGCGCCCACGCTGAGCAGGTTCATCAGGATCGCCTTGAGCGGGATGACCAGGGAGCGGAACGCGACCAGCAGCAGCAGGAAGCTCAGGCTGAGGACGAGCGCCACGACCCACGGGAAGTAGCGGTTCACGATGTCGATGTAGTCGAGGTTGCCGGCGGTCTGGCCGCTGACGTAGACGGACGCTCCCGACCCGGCGAACGCCCGCGGGATGAGCGTGCCGCGCAGCTCGCGCACCTTGTCCAGCGCGAGGTCGCCGACGGCGTCGCCGTTCACGGGCACGGAGAGCAGCGCGAGGTTCCCGGACTTCGCCGTCTGGGTCTGCACGGGGCCGAACGCCGGGTCGTCCCCCAGGTCCTGCGTGAGCCGCGTCATGGCCGCCTGGACGGCGGGATCGTCCACCTGCCCGTCGACGACGATCTCCACGGGGTTCACGCCGCCGGCCGAGAACTGCTGCTCGAGCACGGCGAAGCCCTGCTTGCTCTCGAAGTCGTTGGGGAACGTGTTGACGCCCGAGACCCCGGTCTTCATGTCGAGGGCGGGGTAGGCGAGCAGCAGCAGGACGCCGACGCCGACGGTCAAGGCGAGGGCGGGACGCTTCATCGCCCGGTACGCCACGCGCGCGATCCAGGAGGTGCGGCCCGCGCTGCGGTTGTCGAGGATGCGACGGCCGAGATACGGGAGCTTGAGGCTGTTGACGCGGTCGCCGAGGAGGCTCAGCACGGCCGGCAGCAGCGTCAGCGCGGCGATCACCGACATGCTCACCACCAGGATGGCGCCGATCGCCAGGCTCGCGAAGATGTTGGTCGGCACGATCAGGAGGCCGAGCAGCGCCAGCACCACCGTCAGGCCGCTGAACAGCACCGCCCTGCTGGCGGTGCCGCCGGTGACGGCGATGGCGTCGAGCTTGTCGCGCCCGCGCGCCCGCTCCTCGCGGAAGCGCGAGATGATGAACAGCGAGTAGTCGATGCCCGTGGCCAGACCCATCATGCTCACCATGTTGATCGCGAACACCGAGACGTCGAACGTCTGGCCGACCAGCGCGGTGAGGCCGATGGCCATGGTGATGGCGAGCAGGCTGAGGAGGATGGGCAGGCCGGCGGCGACCACGGCGCCGAAGACGATCAGCAGGATGACGAGCGCGATCGGGACGCCGATCCCCTCGCCCTTGCGCAGGTCGGACTCGGCGGTCTGGCTGAAGTCGCTGTTGATGCTCGCGGCTCCCGTGACCAGAGCGTCGAACCCGCCCCTTCCGTCGGCCGCGTGGACGACGGCGTGGACCTTGTCGATGTTGTCCTCGGCCTCCGTCAGGCCGCCGGCCATCACCACCGGGATGATCGCCGTGCGCCCGTCGGCGGAGATCAAGGTCTCGTCGCCGCCGCGGAAGGCGCTGACGGCGCCGTCGACGGCGTCCGGGCCGAGGGCGGTGATGTCGCGCTGGATCGCGAGGACCGCCGCCCGGAACTCCGGGTCGGTCGCCGTCGCCGTGTCGGAGCGCACGATCACGACCTCGTTCGCCTTCTGCGGCATGTCGAGGCGCTCCTGCAGGAGGTCCCTGCCGCGCTGGGAGTCCGGGTCGCCGATGAAGCTGTACTGCGCCGTCAGGCTCCCCGGCAGCACCAGCACGATGGCGGCGACGGCGGCGGCGAGGGCGGCGCCCCAGAGCGCCAGCGTCAGCCACGGGCGGCTCGCGGACGCGCGCGCGAGCGATGTGGTCGAGAGTCGCATGATGTCCCTTCCTTGACGGCTCCGCCGGGAGCAAAGCCGGAGTGATTTCGTCTGGTTAGGGACTGCCTGCCCGCGAGCACGTGCCGGAAAACGCGGCGAAGGTCAGAAGGGGGTGCCGTACGTGGGACGGGCCGGGGCTGCGGCGCAGCCCCGGCCCGTCCGGGTCGGTCGGTGTGTGTCCGGCTTCTACACCAGCGGCGGCGGTGGCGGCGGCGAGCTCGCCGGCGGCGCCTGGGGCGCTTCCGGGGCGTCGGGCTCGTCTTCCGGGGCTGCCGGGCCGACATCCGTCGCTGCGGTGCCGGGGTCTGGGGCCGCCGGGCCGACGTCCGCGGTCGCCGGCGCTTCGGCAGGTACGGCCGGGGGCTCGGGCACGGCGGCGGCCGGCGTGACCGGCGGCGTCACAGGCGCCGCGGGGATGCCGGTCTGCGCGGGCGTGACCGGCGCGCTCGGCGGCGCCGGCGGCGTCGGTGGCAGGCCGTAGCCGCCCGTGGGCGGTGGCGGCGGCGGGGCGGCGCCGAAGCCGCCGCCGGCCGGACTCGCGACCGGTCCCTGGTACTGTGCGTCACCGAAGCCGAGGATCGGCGCGAAGACGAACGGCACGAGCCACAGGCCGATGCCGGTGCCCGCGCCTCTGCCGAAGGCCTTGGCCATGTCGAGGCAGCCCATCAGGTAGAGCACGAACATCAGGATGCCCAGGATGACGCCGACGACGGGGATCCACGAGAGCAGCACCGACGCCACGAGCGCCCAGAACCACCAGCGCGGACGGCCGATCATCTCGACCCAGACCCACCAGTTGTAGATGGGGATGATGGCCGCCCAGCCGGGCTTACCGGCCTTGACGTACATCTTCCACAGACCGACGACGGTGACCACGTAGATCGCGATCATGACGATCAGGTAGACCGCGAAGAGGGCGCCGAGCGCCCCGTCGTTCACGTCGTAGTCGTAGTTGTAGTCCATGGACCTCCTCCTCGATGCCGTGCGCCTTTCGGGGCGCTCCCGTGGGAGTTCAGCGCGCGGCGCGCGCCTCCTGCCTGCACGGTGTATCGGCTACCGCGGCCGAACCTGCACGTCTGCGGCATCCGCGAACGATCCCGGGCCGCTGGGTTTGCCCAAGAATCGATCGTTGACGCCCGCCTCCGGCGACGTATGGTGAAGCGAGGAGGCCGGGGTCGGCGCTCGACCCGGCGGCGGTCGGCGATCGTGGGGGGCGGCAGTGAAGGAGATGGTGTTCGAGGTGGACGCGGGGAGGACGGCGTGAGCGATGCGGGCGGCGCGGACGGGCGCTGCCGCCGGTTCGAGGGCAGGGTCGCCCTGGTCACCGGCGGCGCCTCGGGCATCGGGCTGGCGACGGCGGAGCGGCTGCTCGCGGAGGGAGCCGCCGTCGTCATCGCCGACGTGGACGGCGCGGCGGGCGAGGCCGCGGCGGCCGCGCTGCGCGGCCGCGGCCTCGAGCTCGCGAGCGCCGCGCGCTGCGACGTGACGCGTGGCGCCGAGGTCAAGGCGCTCGTGGAGGGCGTGGTCGCCCGCCACGGGCGCCTCGACGTGCTCTTCAACAACGCCGGCATCTTCGAGCCCGGCGAGGTCCACGAGGTCGACGAGGAGGCGTGGGACCGCCAGCTCGGCGTCAACCTGCGGGGGGTCTACCTCGTGGCGCACCACGTGGTACCGGTGATGCTGGCGCGTGGCGGCGGCGCGATCGTCAACAACGCCTCCGTCGCCGCCCTCGTCGGCGACCGCGCCTCCGCCGCGTACTGCGCGAGCAAGGGCGGCGTGGCCCTGCTCACCAGGGCGATGGCGCTCGACTACGCCCAGCGCGGCATCCGCGTCAACGCCATCTGCTGCGGCGAGATCGACACGCCGCTCTTCGAGCGCGAGTCGTACCAGATCGGCATGACGCCCGACTCGTACCGGGACCTCCTGAACGAGGAGCATCCCATCGGCCGCATCGGCCTGCCCTCCGAGGCGGCCGCGGCGGTCGCGTTCCTGGCCAGCGACGATGCGAGCTTCGTCACCGGGGTGCTGCTGCCGGTGGACGGCGGCTACGCGGCACAGTAGGAGGACAGATGCGCGGACTGACCTACAAGGTCGCCTTGATCACCGGCGGCTCCTCGGGCCTCGGCGAGGCGATCGTCCACCGCTTCGCGGAAGAGGGCGTCAGCGTCGCCGTGGGCGGCCGGGACGCGGCGAGGACGCAGGCCGTCGCCGCGCATGCGGCCGAGCTGGCGCGCGCGAACGGGCACGCGAGCGAGCACGCGGTCGTGCTGGGCGACGTGTCCGTCGTCGCCGATTGCGACCGCCTCGTCGCCGAGACCCTCGAGCGCTTCGGCCACCTCGACATCCTCGTGAACTCCGCCGGCATCTGGATCGAGAAGCCGACCACGGAGATGAGCGAGGACGAGTACGACCGCCTCATGGGCGTGAACCTCAAAGGCGCCTACTTCATGTGCCGGGCGGCGCTGCGCCACATGACGGCGCGCAGGAGCGGCGTGATCGTCAACATCGCCAGCGACTCGGGCATCCACGGCGAGCCCAACGCCGCCGCGTACTCGGCGGCCAAGGCCGGGATCGTGATGATGACCCGGGCCATGGCCATCGACCACGGGCCCGACGGCGTGCGCGTGTGCTCCGTCAGTCCGGCGATCTTCGACACGCCGATGCTCGCCAGAGCGGTCGCCGAGGCGCCGGACCCCGAGGCCTACTTCAGCGTCCAGGACGAGGGCTACCCGCTCGGGCGCATCGGGCGGCCCCCGGAGCTGGCCGCCGCCGTCGCGTTCCTCGCGAGCGACGAGGCCAGCTTCCTGACCGGGCGCACGCTGGTCGTGGACGGCGGGGTGACCGCCTGACGCGTCGCGGGCGCCGGCGCGGCGGGCGCAGCCGTCCCGCGCCTCAGCCCCCGGCCGCCACGCGATCGATCTCGGCGACGAGCTCCGCCTTGCGCTCCTCCGGAAGCAGCGAAGCGGTGATCGAGTTGCGCGCCAGCTGGGCCAGGTCGGCGCGGGTCAGGCCCAGCGCCTTCTGCGCGGCGACGTAGTTGTCCAGAAGATAGCCGCCGAAGTACGCCGGGTCGTCCGAGTTGATCGTGACGACGAGCCCGGCGTCGAGCAGACGCTTGAGCGGGTGCCGCGAGAGGTCCGGGGTCACCTGCAACTCGAGGTTGCTCAGGGGGCACATCGTGAGAGGGATCTGTTCCGCGGCGAGGCGCCGCTGCAGCTCGGCGTCTTGGATGGCGGCGACCCCGTGGTCGATGCGCCGCACCGCGAGCAGGTCCAGCGCCTCGGAGATGTACGCGGGCGGGCCCTCCTCGCCGGCGTGTGCGACGGCGACGAGGCCCGCCGCCCGCGCCCTGGCGTACACCTCGGCGAACTCGCCCGGCGGGTGGCCGGCCTCGGCCGAGTCGATCCCCACCCCGGCGATGACGTCCCGGTGGGGGAGGGCCAGCTCGAGCATCTCCATGGCCTCGCTCGCCGGCCGGTCGCGCAGGAAGCACATGATCAGGCGCCAGCTGAGGCCGTGGCCGGCGTCGCCGTCACGCAGCGCGCGCGTGATGCCGCCGACCACGTCGGCGAACGGGACCCCGCGTGGCACGTGGCTCTGCGGGTCGAAGGACACCTCCACGTGGCGCGCGCCATCGGCGATGACGCGGCGCACGTAGGCGGCGGTGAGGTCGTAGAAGTCCTGCTCGGAGACGAGGACCGTCACCCCGGCGTAGTAGATGTCCAGGAAGTCCTGGAGGTCGTGGAAGCGGTACTGCGCCCGGCACTCCTCGGCGGTGGAGCAGGGCAGGGCGATGCCGTTGCGGCGGCCGAGCTCGAGCAGGAGCTCGGGCTCGAGTGTGCCCTCGATGTGCAGGTGCAGCTCCGCCTTGGGCAGGCTGCGGATGAACCCGGCGACGGCCGTGTCGTCGCCGGTGAGGATCCCGGGGTCGGTGGTGGCGGACACGCGGCCTCCTTCTGGGCGTCGGTTGACCCCTTGTACCCGCGGGCGTGGGTTGTGGCACGGGGGGCTCCGCCGGCCCGGGTCAGGTCGACGCCACGATGCGGGGACGCGCTGCAGGCGGCGGCGCGACCCGATAGAGTCGACTCTGTGGAACGCGAGCACGTCATCTACTCGTGGAGTGCCCAGGGTGGGATCGACCCCGTCCGCGTCGTCGGCGGGGAGGGCTGCTGGTTTCGGGACAGCCAGGGACGGCGCTACCTCGACTTCGCGTCGCAGGTCGTGAACCTGAACCTCGGCCACGGGCACCCGCGCCTCGTCGAGGCGCTGCGGCGCCAGGCGGAGGCCCTGTACGGCCTGGCGCCGTCGTTCGCCAGCGAGCCGCGATCGGAGCTCGCCCGGCTCCTCGCCGAGGTCACGCCGGGCGACCTCGGCATGACCCTGTTCACCACCGGCGGCGCCGACGCCAACGAGAACGCCGTGAAGCTGGCGCGCTGGGTGACCGGCCGTCAGAAGGTCGTCGCCCGCTACCGCAGCTACCACGGCGCCACGGCCGGCGCCGCCGCCCTCACCGGCGACCCGCGGCGCTGGCCGGCGGAACCCGCCGCCCCGGGCGTGGTGCGCATGTTCGATCCCTACCCGTACCGCTGCTCCGCCGGGCATTCCTACGATGCGCTCGGAGCACACGCGTTCGACCCCACGGCCGGCCACGTCGACGACTGTGCCATCGCTGCGGGTGGCCCGCACCTCGAGGAGATCCTGCAGTTCGAGGGCCCGGGGTCGGTCGCCGCCGTGATCCTCGAGACCGTGACCGGCGCCAACGGCGTCCTCGTGCCGCCGCCCGGCTACCTCGCCTCCATCCGGGAGGTGTGCGACCGCCACGGCATCCTGCTCATCCTCGACGAGGTCATGACGGGCTTCGGCCGGACCGGGCGCTGGTTCGCCTGCGAGCACTGGGGCGTGACGCCGGACATCATGACGCTGGCCAAGGGCATCAGCGGCGGCGCCGCGCCGCTCGGCGCCGTCGTCGTGAGCGAGAAGCTGCGCCCGTGGCTGGAGGAGCACGAGTTCGCGAGCGGGCTCACCGCCTGCGGCCACCCGCTCGCATGCGCCGCCGGGGTCGCGACCGTGGAGACGCTGCGCGAGGAGCGGCTAGTCGAGAACGCGGCGGTGATGGGCGAGATCCTGGCCGCCAAGCTGCTGGAGCTCGCCGACGATCACACCTCGGTCGGCGAGGTCCGTGGGCTCGGTCTGCTGTGGGGTCTCGAGCTGGTGCGCGACCGCGAGACCCGCGAGCCGCTCGTGCCCTACGCCGCGACGGGTGAGGCCGCGCAGCCGATGGCGGCCCTCCGGAGGGCCGCCATGGACCGCGGCCTCCACTTGTACGTGCACGGGAACCTGCTGCTGATCGCGCCGCCGCTGGTGGTGGGGAGCGACGAGCTCGACACCGGCCTCGCCATCCTCGACGAGGTGCTCGCCGTCGCCGATGGGTTCGCGGGCCGAGGCTCCGTCGCGGGCTCGGACCCCGCCAGGGGCTCAGGCTCTACCTGAGGATCAGACTCTACCTGAGGCCGAGGATGCCGCGCGCCTGGTCGGGCGTAGCCACCGGCCGCTCGATCTCCCTCGCCAGCCGCACCGCACGCTCCACGAGCTGCGCGTTGCCGGTCGCGAGCTCGCCGCGGCGGTAGTGGATGTTGTCCTCCAGCCCCACGCGCACGTGTCCGCCCATGGCCAGCGCCAGCATCGCCATGGGCGTCTGGTTGCGGCCGACCCCGATCACCGACCAGGTGGCGTCCGTGGGCAGCAGGTCCACGGCGGCGACCAGCGCCTGCGCCGTCGCCGGCATGCCGTAGCGCGTCCCGGTGACGAACTGGAAGTGCAGCGGCGCCGGTATCTTGCCCGCAGCGTGGTAGCGCAGCGCCGTCTCCACCATGCCGAGGTCGAAGCACTCGAGTTCGAGTCTGACGCCCTGCTCCCGCGCCTCCCGGGCGAGCGCGTCGAGGAACTCGGGCTCGTTGACGAACATGCCGGCGTCCATGCGGATGGTGCCGGCGTCGAAGCTCGCCATCTCCGGCCGCAGCGCGAGCGGCGCGATGCGCTCGGCGGTCGGGAGGTTCCTCCCGGGGATGCCGCTGGTCGTGAGGCACAGGACGACGTCGGTCTCTGCCCGGAGGACGCTCACCACGCGCCGGAAGGCGTCCATGTCCTGGGCGCCGCGTCCGGCTGCGTCGCGCACGTGCACGTGGACGATCGCCGCCCCGGCGCGCCAGGCGGCGATGCCCTCGGCGGCGATCTCCTCCGGGGTGACGGGGATGGCCGGCGTCTGCTCCCTGGTGATGCGGGAGCCGGTCAGGGCGGCAGTGATGACGACCGGCGGCTGGAGCACGGGTGGCCGCGCTAGCGCAGCGGGTGACGCATGAGGTGGAGCGTCTCCGCGATCGCCGCGGCGTCGATGGCGCGCGCCGCCGGGAACGAGGACGCGGCGCGCGCCCGGGCCACGATGGCCTCGCCGTTCAGCGGCACGATCTCCGCTCCGAGGCGCGTGAGCAGGCGCTCGGCATCCTTCGCGTCCTCGCCGGGCAGAGCCGCGCCGAGCAGGGGGAGCTTGAGCTCGGCGGCCGTCTCGAGCGCCCACCACACCCAGTCGTCATCCACGGTGCGGGCGCCGTACAGGCAGAGCGCGCTGGCGCAGTGGCGCAGGCGGGTCAGCAGGCTCGCGCGGATGATGTCGCCGCGGACCGTCGCGAAGGGCTCACTGGTCAGCGCCTGATCGAGGGCGAGGCCCCCGCCGGCGACGAGGCGGGCGGTCACCGGACGCGCCTGGGCGAGATCGCCCGCGGCGAACGTGAGGAACACGCGCTGTCGTTTCGTCTCTGCCCGCACTGAAGCTCCTGTAGGCTTCGCTACCCGTCATGCATCGGCATGTTCGCCGCGGGCCTGCAGGAACCTGTGTTGTCCGCGGTGGCAGGGGCTCAGGCGTCGGCTTCGCCCGGCAGGCCGACGCCGTAGAACCGTCGCACCGGCCGCAGCAGCGAGACGACGAAGATGAGTACC
>DASUMX010000318.1:0-5020 GCA_036277455.1 Thermoleophilia bacterium | reverse complement strand
CGGGGGCCGCAGCCTCTCGATCGTCGAGATCGGCGGCCAGGACGCCAAGTTCATCAACGTCGAGAACGGCCGCGTCGTCGACGCCGACATGAACCGCGTCTGCAGCGCCGGCACCGGTTCGTTCCTCGAGGAGCAGGCGGTCGCCCACGGCGTGCAGGACATCGCCGAGTTCGGGCGGCTGGCCGCGGGCAGCGACGGGCCTCCCGACCTCGGTCAGACCTGCACCGTGTTCGTCGCGGACGTGGCCGCGGAGGCGCTCGGCGACGGCTACACCCGCGCCGACATCTTCGCCGGGCTGCAGTACTCCGTGGTGCGCAACTACCGCAGCCGGGTCATGGGCCAGCGCCGGCTGCTGGGCCGCGTGTTCTTCCAGGGCAAGCCGGCCACGGACCCGGCGCTCGCGCGCACGCTCGCAGCCGTGCTCGAGCGCGAGGTGATCGTGCCGGCCGACCCCGGCGCGATGGGCGCCGTCGGCATCGCGCTGCTGACCGCGCGGACGCTTGCCGCCGGAGAGGAGCCGGCGACCGTCGACCTCGGGCGAGTGCTCGACGCCAGGGTCGCGGGACGGCGGGAGTTCCAGTGCGGCGACCGGGACTGCCGCAACAGCTGTCATCTGGAGCTTGCGGAGATCGTCGTCGGCGGTGCGGTCGAGAAGATCGTGAGCGGCGGCCAGTGCCCCAAGTACGACGCGGTCTCGGCGGCGGGCGAGAAGCTCCCCAAGGCTGCGCCCAACCCGTATCGCGAGCGCGACGATCTGCTCGAGGCGCTCCTGGACGAGGAGAAGGGGAGGGCGGGCGACGCCGGCGACGTGGCGGCCGGCGGCGCCACGGGCGACCCCCTCGTCGGGCTCCCGTACGCGCACTACCTGATCGACACGCTGCCGTTCTTCCACACGCTGCTGAGCCGTCTCGGCTACCGCGTGGACGTGCTCCGGCCGGGGCACGACACGCTGGCGGACGGCGATCGCACCTGCGCCGCCCCGGGCGCCTGTGCGCCGGTCAAATTGCTGCATGGGCTGGCCGGGGCGGACGTCGACGTCTTCTTCGCGCCGATCTTCGTGCACCTGCCGCTGCCCAACGCAGGCGCCGGGACGTACACGTGCCCCATGGCCCAGGGCGCGCCCGACATGGTGGGCCGGGCGCTGCAGGCCGGGGGTGCGCGCTCGCGCGTGCTGCGCCCGGTGCTGTTCGAGAAGGAGGGCGACGGGTTCGAGGCGCCGCGGGTGCGGCGGTCCGTCTCCCGCGCGATGCGCGCCCTCGCGGAGGCCGCCGGCCGCCAGGCGCTGACGCCGCGGGCGTTCGAGGAGGCGTATGTGGCCGCGCTCGACGCGCAGCGCCGCTTCCAGGACGGCCTGGGGGCGATCGGGGAGCGCGGGCTCGCGTGGGCGCGCGAGCACGGCTATCCGGTCGTCCTCATCGTCGGCGAGACGCACGTGATCCACGACGCCGTGCTCGACGCCGGCGTGCACGAGCTGGTCGCGGCCAACGGCGCGCTGCCGCTGCCGGTGGACTGCTACCCGACGCCGGAGGACGCGCCGGGGCTCCGGCGCGTGCACTGGGCCAGCGCCGGCCAGGCGCTGCGCGCCACGGCGGCCGGCGCCATCGCCGGCGACGTCTACCCGTTGCTGCTCGGCGCGTACGGCTGCGGCCCGAACTCGATGATCGAGCACCTCTTCACCGACCTCACCGAAGAGTGGCCGCACGCCGTGCTCGAGAGCGACGGTCACGGCGGCAAGGCCGGCTACGTGACGCGCGTCCAGGCGTTCCTCCACAGCGTGCGGCGCTGGCGCGAGACGGCCGCCGACGGCGCGGGCGCGGTCGGCGAGCCCGCGGATGGCCCCGACAGCGGCGCGGGCGGCGCCGCGGCGGCCGGTCGCGTGGCCGCGCACGACGCGGCCGGCGCCGGCATGCAGGCGCGCCTGGCGCGCCTCGACCGGCGTCTCCCGCACAGTCTGGACGCCGGCTACGACCGGTTCATCTTCGGCCACGTCGGCGGCGGCCTCGGCCGCCACCTCGCGGCGGCGATGCGCGGCGCCGGTCTCGACGCGTCCTACGTCGGCGAGCCCGACGCGGCCGCTCTCCGCGCCGCCGGCGCGGCCTGCTCGGGCAAGGAGTGCCTGCCCTATCAGCTCATCTGGGGCAGCTTCGCCCGCTTCCTGGCCGAGGAGGAGCCGCGCCTGAACGGGGGGAAGGCTCTCTTCCTGAGCGCCGGCAACGGCTTCCAGGCGTGTCGCGCCAACCTCTTCCCGCTCACCGAGCAGATCTCGCTGGAGCGGCTCGGCCTCGGCGACCGCGTGGAGGTCGCCGACTTCAGCCTCGTGACCGGGAACGTCCGCATGATGCCCATCGTGTGGATCGCGCTGGTGGCCGTGGACCTGCTCAACATGCTCCGCTTCCACAGCCTCGCCGACGAAGCTGAGCCCGGCGCGAGCGACGCGCTGTTCCGGGACTCCTCGGACCGGCTGGAGGCGCTGCTCGAGAGGCCCCGGCCGGACACCGGCCTCGCCGGCGATGTGGCCGGGGCCTTCCGTTTCTGCGCCGAGGTCGAGGGCCTGCTCGGCGAGGTCTCCCGCGCCATCGCCGCGCTGCCGCGCGACGCGGCGAGGACTGCTGGCCTGCGCGACGTGTACCTCTGCGGCGACCTCTACCTGCGCGTCGACGAGTGGGGGAACGACGGCCTGCAGCGCAAGCTGGCCGGCCACGGCCTGCGCGTCATCTTCGAGCCGTACGGCGCGTTCTTCGAGCTCCTGCAATTGCGCCAGATCCAGGACGGCCTGCCGTTGACGAAGGTGGCCGAGAAGGAGGCCACGCTGGCGACGATGCGCTACGTGATCGGACGGCTGGTGGGGGCGGTGCGTGCGGAGCACCCGTGGGTGTTCTGGAACGAGGTGCGCGACGTCGACCGTGAGAGCCGGAGGCTGGTCGCGCCGTATCCCTTCGGCGAGACGATCCCGACGGTCGGTGGGGCGCTGCTGAGCTGGCGCACGCAGCCCATCGACGGGGTGGTGTCGGTGGCTCCCCGCGGATGCGGGCCCGCGCTGATCGCCGAGGCCCAGCTGCGCCGCGAGACCCGTCTTCCGGCGCTCTTCGTCTACAACGACGGCGACCCCATCGACGAGGCCCGGCTCGCGGGCTTCGCCTGGAGGCTTCGCAGCCGGCCGGCACGCCGCGCCGCGGACTGAACGCGCCGGAAGAGGCGCGAGGCGAAGTCTCACTCCTCACGTTTTCGTCCTCCCCGAGAGGGAAGGTTTTCGCCGACGACCACACCTCCCGAGGAGCGCAGCTATGACTGAGCAGGCCCGCACCGTGGAGCGCGTCATCACTCCTCAGACGGTGATGGAAGGAGCCGGCGTGCGCCTCAAGCGCAGCATCGCCACCCCGACCGTCGACTACGTGGACCCCTTCCTCCTGTTCGACCACTTCGGGTCGGACCGGCCGGCCGACTACCTGGCGGGGTTCCCCTGGCACCCGCACCGCGGCATCGAGACGGTGACCTACATGCTCGCGGGAGAGGTCGACCACCGCGACAGCATCGGTAACGCGGGGAGGATCGGTGCCGGCGACGTCCAGTGGATGACGGCCGGCGGCGGCATCATGCACGAGGAGATGCCGCAGCCCGGGGAGGACGAGCGGATGGGCGGGTTCCAGCTCTGGGTGAACCTGCCGGCGTCGCTCAAGATGTCACATCCGCGCTATCAGGACCTCAGCGCCGCGCAAGTCCCTGAGGTACGGCGCGACGACGGGACGGTGATCCGCGTCGTCGCCGGCGAGGTGGACGGCGTGGCCGGCGCGGTGGCGGAGATCTACGCGGAGCCGGAGTACCTGGACGTCGCGCTGCCCGCCGGCGCGAAGTTCGCGCAGCCGGTGCCGCGCGGGCACGCGGCCCTCGCGTACGCGTTCGAGGGCGAGGGCCGGTTCGGCGTCGGCTGCGACCTCGGCTACCGCGGCGACCTCGACGGCGTCCAGCTCACGGCGCCGCAGATGGCGGTCTTCGGCGACGGCGACGAGGTCCGCGTCGAGGCGGACGACGCCCCGGTGCGGTTCCTGCTGATCAGCGGCAAACCGCTGGGCGAGCCCATCGCCCGGTACGGGCCGTTCGTGATGAACACGCGCGAGGAGATCTCGCTCGCGCTGCGCGACCTGCAGAACGACACCTTCGTGTGGCGCGACGACCCGGAGTGGGCGGCGAAGCGGCGCACGTGGTCGCCGGAGACCTGGGAGCGGTGACGGCGCCGCCGGCGGCGCCCGCCGGGCTCAGCCCGGCCCCAGCGCCTTGACGAACGGCCGCGCCGCGCAGCGGCACGGCGGCTCGCCGCAGTACGGGCACCGGGCACCGGTCGCCAGGCTGCTCTCCGCGTAGAAGCCCGGGATGTCTGGCCGGGCTTCGTAGCCGGCCGCCGAATAGAAGGGCACGGCGTCCGGCTCCGGCCGGCCGGCAGGCAGCCACCCGAACGCGTAGGCCGCTGTGGCGCCGCGGGCGAGCGCCTCGGCCTCCGTCCGGGCCAGCAGACGCGAGGCGAGGCCGCTGCGTCGCGCTGCGGGCGCGACGGCGAGCTGGCGCACGTGCAGGACCAGCGCACCGGCCGCGGCGCCCGCCGCGGAAGAACCGTTCAGGGCCGTCTGCGCGTCGGGGTCGCCGGCCGGCTCCAGGCAGGCGAGGACCACGCCGGCCCCCTCTCCGGTGCCGGACACCGCGACGAACGACGTCGCGTCCGCGCCGTCGGCGACGCGCCAGAAGCCGGCGCCGACGGCGTCGTCGAGCAGGCGGGCGACGGCAGGGCGATCGGTCTCGCGCAGGGGGCGGATCACGGCGTCCATGGGGGCGAGTGTACCGCCACCGGCGTCACGGGGTCGCCGCTGGCGTCCGCGCAGTGCGCGCCGGTCAGGTCGCGCCGGACGGCCGCAG
The DNA here is from genome assembly GCA_036277455.1 of Thermoleophilia bacterium. Lineage (GTDB taxonomy): Bacteria > Actinomycetota > Thermoleophilia > UBA2241 > UBA2241 > CAIXSE01. Next base: position 115 of record DASUMX010000318.1, on the reverse strand, counting down.
CGCGATCGTCGCCACCACCGGCCAGTGGTCCGAGGGCAGACGCCCGCCCGGCCGCGCGTGGTCGATGCGCGCGGCCAGGACGTCCCAGCGACGGTCGACGAGCACGTAGTCGATG
>DASUMX010000317.1:0-29903 GCA_036277455.1 Thermoleophilia bacterium | reverse complement strand
CCCAAGATGATGGCGCTCGAGCTCTTCAAGCCGTTCATCATGAGCCGCCTCGTGGGCCGCAAGATGGTCCAGAACATCAAGGCGGCCAAGAAGATGGTCGAGTCGATGGTGCCCGAGGTCTGGGACATCCTCGAGGAGGTCATCACCGAGCACCCGGTGATGCTGAACCGCGCGCCGACGCTGCACCGGCTCGGCATCCAGGCGTTCGAGCCGCTGCTCGTCGAGGGCAAGGCCATCCAGATCCACCCGCTCGTCTGCGCGGCGTTCAACGCCGACTTCGACGGCGACCAGATGGCCGTCCACCTGCCCCTGAGCTGGGAGGCGCAGGCCGAGGCCCGCGTCCTCATGCTCAGCACCAACAACATCCTCTCCCCGGCGCACGGCAAGCCCATCGCCGTGCCCAGCCAGGACATGGTCATCGGCGTGTACTACCTCACCTACCACGCCGAGGACGACCTGAGCGAGGCTCAGCCGGACCACTTCGGCGAGCAGCTGCACGCCTACTCGGGCTACGAGGAGGTCCAGCGCGCGTGGGAGCAGCGCATCCTCGACCAGCGTGAGGTGCCCACCAAGCGCTCGGCCGGCATCGCCGAGTTCACGCGCAGCCCCATCCTGCTCCGTCTGACGACGGGCGAGCGCGTCGTCACCACCGTCGGCCGCGCGCTCTTCAACATGGAGGTCGAAGAGGGCCTCCGCGAGGTGCTCGGCGAGGAGTACGCCGGCGACTACACCTTCATCAACTACACGATGACCAAGAAGGGCCTGGCCGCCTTCATCAACAAGCTGGTGGCCCTGTACGGCGCCAACAAGGTGGCCCGCATCCTCGACGTGTTCAAGGAGGTCGGCTTCCACTTCGCGACCCGCGCCGCCGTCACCGTGTCCAAGAACGACGTCGTCGTCCCCGCCAAGGAGAAGGCCGAGATCCTCGGCACCCACGAGGCGATGGTCGACCAGCTCCGGGACGAGTACAACAACGGCTTCCTCTCGGAGGAGGAGCGGCGCGGCAAGGTGCAGGAGATCTGGCGTGAAGCCGACGTGCAGATCACCGCCGCCACCAGGGCCAACTTCAACCCGCTCAACCCGATCTACATGATGGCCACCTCCGGCGCCCGCGGCGACATCAAGCAGATCCGCCAGCTCGCCGGCTGGCGCGGTCAGATGGCCAATCCGAAGGGCGAGATCGTCGAGCAGCCGGTGAAGTCGAGCTTCATCGAAGGCCTCTCCGTGCTCGAGTTCTTCATCTCCACCCACGGCGCCCGCAAGGGTCTCGCCGACACCGCCCTGCGCACCGCCGACTCCGGGTACCTCACCCGGCGTCTGGTCGACGTGTGCCAGGACGTCACCGTCAGCGACATCGACTGCGGCACCAAGGAATGGGTGCCCATGTCGCCGTGGTCGCGGCGTCGCGAGGAGAACCCGGGACTCGACGGCGCCGTGCTCGCCGAGGACGTCAGGCGGCCGCGCAGCGACCGCATCGTGCTCAAGAAGGGCGAGAAGATCGGCCCGGCCCAGATCGGCCTGCTGCGTGAGGTCTACTCCATGCTGCCCAACGCCAAGGTCAAGGTGAAGAAGGGCAAGGCCGCTGCGGCGATGATGGCCGTGTGGACGCACGAGCCCAACGAGAACCTGCTCGGCAGGCACCTCGGCGACGCCATCGTCGAGGAAGAGTCGGGCGAGGTCGTCTTCGACCGCGACACGCACATCGACGTCGCGACCCGCGACCAGATCCTCGACATCCTCGCGCGCAGCTCGCAGACCGACCCGATGGTGCCGGTCCGCAGCGTGCTCAAGTGCGACGCCGAGATCGGCGTGTGCCAGAAGTGCTACGGGTACGCGCTCGCCAACAACGCGCCCGCCGAGATCGGCGACGCCGTCGGCCACGTCGCGGCGCAGTCCATCGGCGAGCCGGGCACGCAGCTCACCATGCGCACGTTCCACACCGGCGGCATCGCCGGCGCCGACATCACGCACGGCCTCCCGCGCGTCGTGGAGCTCTTCGAGGCACGCAAGCCGAAGGGCGTCGCGCGCATCGCCGAGGTGACCGGGCGCGTGTCCATCGAGGACACGGAGCGCGGCTGCAAGGTCACGATCACGCCGGACGAGGGCGCCGCCAAGGAGTACACGATCGCCGCCCGCCGCACGCACGTGATGGTGGAGGACGACGACTGGGTCGAGGAGGGCACGCAGATCACGCCCGGCTCGCTCTATCCGGCCGACCTGCTCAAGCACGCCGGCGCCACGGCCACCGAGAAGTACCTCGTCAACGAGGTGCAGGAGGTCTACCGCTCGCAGGGCGTGGAGATCAACGACAAGCACATCGAGCTCATCGTGCGGCGCATGATGCGCAAGGTGCGCATCGTGACCGCCGGGGACACCACCTTCCTGCCCGGCCAGCTCGTCGACCGCTACCAGTTCGTGGCGGAGAACGAGCGCATGTCCGCCGAGGGCGCCGAGGCCGCCGAGGCCGAGGAGATCATCCTCGGCATCACCAAGGCCTCGCTCGCCACCGAGAGCTTCCTGAGCGCCGCCTCCTTCCAGGAGACCACCAAGGTGCTCACCGACGCGGCCATCGAGGGCAAGGTCGACAACCTCGCCGGCCTCAAGGAGAACATCATCATCGGCAAGCTCATCCCGGCCGGGACCGGTCTGCGCCGCTACCGCGGCGTCGAGATCCACGCCGCCGGCCGGGCGGAAGCGCTGGCCGAGGCCGACCGTCTCATGACCGGCGATCCCGCCTGGAGCCTCGGCGACGGTGACGGCCTCGACGGCGAGATCGAGTAGGCCGGGGAGCGGACCGACCACACGCGGGGCTGCGGCCGCCGAAAGGCGCATGTTGCGGCCGCAGCCCCGTTTCGCTAGACTACATGGCCGTTGTCCACAGCGGCTCACATGAGAAAGACCAGAGAGGTCAGATGACAACCATCAGCCAGCTCGTCCGCAAGGGGCGTGAGAGCAAGTCCAAGCGTTCGAAGACCCCGGCGCTCAAGGGTTCACCCCAGAAGCGCGGTGTATGCACGCGCGTCTACACGGTGACGCCCAAGAAGCCGAACTCCGCCCTGCGCAAGGTCGCCCGTGTGCGGCTGGTCAACGGCATGGAGGTCACCACGTACATCCCCGGCATCGGCCACAACCTGCAGGAGCACTCGGTGGTGCTCGTGCGCGGCGGCCGCGTCAAGGACCTGCCGGGCGTGCGCTACAAGGTCATCCGCGGGTCTCTCGACGCCTCCGGCGTAGCCGACCGCAAGAAGGCGCGCTCGCGCTACGGATCCAAGGCGAAGGGGTGAGGTAGACATGCCGCGCAGAGGCACCATCACGCGCCGGGAAGTACTCCCGGACCCCGTCTACAACAGCAAGCTCGTCACGCAGGTCATCAACAAGGTCCTGCTCGACGGCAAGAAGAGCACGGCCGAGCAGATCGTCTACGGCGCGCTCGAGATCGTGCGCGAGAAGACCGGCCGCGACCCGGTCGAGGTGCTGCAGGACGCCATCCAGGCGCTCACGCCGCACCTCGAGGTCCGCAGCCGGCGCGTCGGCGGCGCCACCTACCAGGTGCCCGTCGAGGTGCCCGGCCGCCGCGCCCGCACGCTCGCCATCCGCTGGCTCGTGAGCTTCGCCCGCGACCGTCGCGAGAAGGTCATGGCCGAGCGGCTGGCCGCCGAGATGCTCGACGCTCTCGCCGGGCAGGGCGGCGCGTTCAAGAAGAAGGACGACATCTTCAGGATGGCGCAGGCCAACAAGGCATTCGCGCACTATCGCTGGTAATCCGCCGAGGGCCCCTCACTGACCTTCGTCGGTGAGGGGCTTTCGCATGGAAGGAACGCGACGAGCAGCATGCGACAGTATTCGCTGGACAACACCCGCAACATCGGGATCATGGCGCACATCGACGCCGGCAAGACCACGACGACCGAGCGCATCCTCTACTACACGGGGAAGACGCACAAGATCGGCGAGGTCCACGAGGGCGCCGCGGTCATGGACTGGATGGCGCAGGAGCAGGAGCGCGGCATCACGATCACGTCGGCCGCGACGACCGTCTCCTGGCGCGACACGCAGATCAACATCATCGACACGCCCGGGCACGTGGACTTCACCATGGAAGTCGAGCGCAGCCTGCGCGTGCTCGACGGCGCCATCGCCCTGTTCTGCTCCGTCGGGGGCGTGGAGCCCCAGTCCGAGACCGTGTGGCGCCAGGCCGACAAGTACGGCATCCCGCGCATCGCGTTCGTCAACAAGATGGACCGCATCGGCGCGGACTTCTATCGCGGCCTCGAGATGATGGTCGACCGCCTCGGGGCCAACCCCGTGGCGCTGCAGATCCCCATCGGCCGCGAGGCCGAGTTCCGCGGCATCATCGACCTCATCGAGATGAACGCCACCATCTACCTCGACGAACTGGGCACCGACTTCGAGGTCACCGACATCCCGGACGATCACCGCGAACTGGCGGACGAGTACCGTCTCAAGCTCGTCGAGTCCATCGCCGACCATGACGACCACCTGATGGAGGCGTATCTCGAGGGCGAGGAGATCACCCCCGGGCACCTGCGCGAGGTCATCCGGCAGGCCACCCTCGACATCAGCATCACCCCGGTGATGTGCGGCTCCGCCTTCAAGAACAAGGGCGTGCAGCCGCTCATGGACGCGATCGTCGACTTCCTGCCGTCGCCGCTCGACGTGCCGGCCGTCGACGGGACCAAGCCTAACGGCGAGGTGGTCACGCGGCAGACGGCGGACGACGCGCCGTTCTCGGCCCTGGCCTTCAAGGTCGCCGTCGACCCCTACGTCGGCAAGCTCACCTACTTCCGCGTCTACTCGGGCACGCTCAAGGCCGGCTCGTACGTCCTCAACTCGAGCCGTGACAAGCGCGAGCGCATCAGCCGCATCCTGCAGATGCACGCCAACCACCGCGAGGACCGGGACGTGATCTACGCGGGCGAGCTCGCCGCCGCCGTCGGCCTCAAGGTCACGGGGACCGGCGACACGCTGTGCGACCCGTCCAAGCCCGTCATCCTCGAGTCCATGGAGTTCCCCGAGCCGGTCATCCAGGTGGCCATCGAGCCCAAGACCAAGGCCGACGAGGAGAAGCTCGGCAACTCGCTGCAGCGCCTCGCCGAGGAGGACCCGACCTTCCGCGTCCACACCGACGAGGAGACCGGCCAGACGATCATCGCCGGCATGGGCGAGCTCCACCTCGAGATCATCGTCGACCGCCTGGTGCGCGAGTTCGGGGTCGACGCCAACGTCGGCCGGCCGCAGGTCGCGTACCGCGAGACCATCCGCAACAAGGTCGAGAAGGTCGAAGGCCGGTTCGTGCGCCAGAGCGGCGGCCGCGGCCAGTACGGCCACGTGCGCATCGACATGGCGCCCAACGAGCCGGGCGGCGGTTACGAGTTCGAGAGCAAGATCATGGGCGGAGTCGTCCCCCGGGACTACATCCCGTCGGTCGACGACGGCATCCAGGAGGCCATGAGCACCGGTGTGCTCGCCGGCTATCCGATGGTCGACATCAAGGTGACGCTCGTCGACGGCAGCTACCACGAGGTCGACTCGTCGGACATGGCGTTCAAGATCGCCGGCTCGCTGGCGTTCAAGAACGCCGCGCAGAAAGCCAAGCCGGTCCTGCTCGAGCCGATGATGGCCGTGGAGGTCGTCACCCCGGCCGATTTCATGGGCGACGTGATGGGCGACATCAACTCGCGCCGCGGCCACATCGACGGCATGGAGCCGCGCGGCAACGCGCAGGTGATCAACGCCACGGTGCCGCTCTCCACCATGTTCGGGTACGCCACCGACCTGCGCTCGTCCACCCAGGGGCGTGCCACCTACACGATGCAGTTCAAGCACTACGCCGAGGTGCCCGCGTCCATCGCCACCGAGATCGTCGCCAAGGTGCGCGGATGACCGGGATGAACGCCCACACTGTTTGCCCAAGCAGGCCGGCGTCGTGTATACTGCCGACCTTTGGTGCGGCAGGTCGCCGCGCCGCTTTTTGTGTGACCTCAACCTCCGGGTTTCGGGAAAAGGAGTAGCAGAGATGGCCAAGCAGAAGTTTGACCGCAGCAAGCCGCACATGAACGTGGGCACCATCGGTCACGTCGACCATGGCAAGACCACCCTCACCGCTGCGATCACGCTCGTGCTGCACAACCGCGGTGGCAACACCGAGTTCACCGCGTTCGACATGATCGACAAGGCGCCGGAAGAGCGCGAGCGCGGCATCACCATCGCCACCGCGCACGTGGAGTACGAGACCGAGAAGCGTCACTACGCGCACGTCGACTGCCCGGGCCATGCCGACTACATCAAGAACATGATCACCGGCGCCGCACAGATGGACGCCGCGATCCTGGTGGTCGGCGCCGACGACGGCCCGATGCCGCAGACCCGCGAGCACATCCTCCTGGCGCACCAGGTGAACGTTCCGAACATCGTCGTGTACATGAACAAGACGGACCTCGTCGACGACCCCGAGCTCATCGAGCTGGTCGAGATGGAGGTCCGCGAGTTGCTCAGCGAGTACGAGTTCCCGGGCGACGACCTGCCCGTCATCAAGGGCTCGGCTCTGAAGGCGCTCGAGTGTGGCTGCGGCAAGGACGACTGCGAGTGGTGCGGCAGCATCATCGAGCTCACCAACGCGCTCGACGAGTACCTGCCCGAGCCCGAGCGTGATATCGACAAGCCGTTCCTCATGCCCGTCGAGGACGTGTTCACCATCACCGGCCGCGGCACCGTCGCCACCGGCCGTGTGGAGCGCGGCATCGTCAAGGTCGGCGAGGAGGTCGAGATCGTCGGCATGCGCGACAAGCCGATGAAGACCACCGTGACCGGCGTCGAGATGTTCCGCAAGCTGCTGGACGAAGGTCGCGCCGGCGACAACATCGGCCTGCTCCTTCGCGGTGTCAAGCGCGAAGAGGTCGAGCGCGGCATGGTCTGCTCCAAGCCGGGCAGCATCACCGGGCACACGCACTTCCTCACGCAGGTCTACGTGCTCTCCAAGGACGAAGGCGGCCGCCATACGCCGTTCTTCAACGGGTATCGCCCGCAGTTCTACTTCCGCACCACCGACGTGACCGGCGTCATCACCCTCGAAGAGGGCGTCGAGATGGTCATGCCGGGCGACAACACGGTGATGGAAGTCAAGCTCATCACCCCGATCGGGATGGAAGAGGGCCTCCGCTTCGCCATCCGCGAGGGCGGCCGCACCGTGGGCGCCGGGGCCATCACCAAGATCATCGCGTAAGACGAAGGCCAGATCGGGCCGGGCGTGCATCCCGCACGCTCGCGTGCGCGACACGCCCGGCCGCGTGAACAGGACACAGAGAAGGCGAGAGTGGCACAGCAGAAGATCCGCATAAGGTTGAAGTCTTACGATCACGAGCTGATCGAGCGAAGCGCGCAGTCCATCGTGGAAACCGCGCAGCGCAGTGGCGCGACCATCTCCGGCCCCGTGCCGCTCCCCACGGAGAAGAACGTGTATTGCGTGATCAAGAGCCCGTTCAAGGACAAGGACTCACGCGAGCACTTCGAGATCCGTACCCACAAGAGGCTCATCGACATCCATCAGCCGACCCCCAAGACGGTCGACCAGCTGATGCGTCTCGATCTGCCGGCCGGTGTCCACATCGAGATCAAGCTGTAGAGCGATGACTGGCATCATCGGCAAGAAGATGGGCATGACCCAGCTCTTCGACGAGGACGGCAACGTGATCGCCGTCACCGTCGTGCAGGCTGGCCCCTGTCCCGTCACTCAGGTACGCACCCTCGACAACGACGGCTATGAGGCCGTGCAGCTCGCGTTCGAGGAGTGCAAGGACAAGCACATCACCAAGCCCGAGCTCGGTCACCTCAAGAAGGCCGGCCTCAAGCACGGCATGCGCCACCTCGTGGAGTTCGACGGTGTGGGCGACCTCAAGGTCGGCGACACCGTCACCGTCGAGGCGTTCGAGGACGGCCAGGCCGTCACCGCGACCGGCGTGAGCAAGGGCAAGGGGTTCCAGGGCACCATCAAGCGGCACAACTTCGGCCGCGGCCCGGAGACCCACGGTTCGCACAACGTCAGACAGCCGGGTTCCATCGGCGCCAGCGCGTATCCCAGCCGGGTGTTCAAGGGCATGCGCATGAGCGGGCACATGGGGGCGCAGCGCGTCACCCAGCAGGGCCTCAAGATCGTCCGTCGCGACGTCGAGAACAACCTGCTGCTCATCAAGGGCTCTGTGCCGGGCGCCAAGAACTCCGTCGTCGTCATCAAGGGTAGGTAGCAGTGAGCGCCGACGAGATCAAGAAGACCCCCGACGTCGAGGCCGCCGCCGAGCCCGAGAAGACCGAGGCTGAGGCGGCCGGCAAGACCGAGGCCGAGGCCCCCAAGAAGAAGCCTGCCGCCAGGAAGCCCGCGGCCAAGAAGCCGGCCGCCGACAAGGCGGACGACGCGACGGCGGACGAGAAGGCTCCGGCCAGGAAGCCGGCGGCGAAGAAGCCGGCCGCCAAGGCCGAGGCCGCCGACGAGAAGGCCGCCGACGAGAAGGCCGCCAAGCCGGCTGCCAAGAAGGCCGCCGCGAAGAAGCCGGCCGCGAAGAAGCCGGCCGCCAAGGCCGCGGAGAAGCCCGCGCCCAAGGCGGAGCGCCCGCCGAAGACGGCTCCGGCCGCCAAGGCCGCGGCCGAGGCGCGCAAGGGCGCCGCCGGCGTAGCGACCTTCGTCGACGCCGCCGGCAAGGAGGTCGAGACGCGCAAGCTGACCGACGTCCGCTTCGCCGTCGCCGCCGACGTGAACACGCTGCACCTGGTGGTGCGCGCCGAGCAGGCTGCGCGCCGCTCGGGCACTGCCTCCACCAAGACGCGCGGCGAGGTCACCGGCTCCACCGCCAAGCTGTACCGCCAGAAGGGCACGGGCCGCGCCCGCGCCGGCAGTGTCAAGTCGCCGATCCGCACCGGCGGGGGCGTCGTGTTCGGCCCCAGGCCGCGCAGCTTCGACATCAAGGTCAACAAGAAGGTGGCCCGCAAGGCGCTCGCGATGGCGCTGAGCGACCGGGCCGCCAACGGCCGTGTCTTCGTCGCCGCCGGCCTCGAGATGTCCGAGCCGAGCACGCGCACGCTCGAGGAGTTCCTCGTGAACCTCGACTGCGCCGCGCCCGTGCTGGTCGTCACGCACGACGAACCGGTCGTGACGAGGTCGGTCCGCAACCTCCCGTACGCCGAGGCGTCGGAGGTGGCCGCCCTGTCCACCGAGCAGGTGCTGCGCGCCCGCTCGCTGGTGCTCACCGAGAAGGCGTTCGCCGCCCTGAACGAGGCGTGACCCATGGTTGAAGCAGAGAAGATCATCATCCGGCCGATCATCAGCGAGAAGAGCTACGCGCAGATCGACCACAGCCGGTACACCTTCGAGGTGCACCCCGACGCGCACAAGACCATGATCGCCCAGGCGATCCAGCAGCTGTTCAATGTGACCGTCGTCGGCGTCAGCACCGCGAACGTCCGTCCCAAGCCGAAGCGCCGCGGTCTGAGCAAGGGCCGCACCTCGGCGTGGAAGAAGGCCGTCGTGCAGCTCGCGCCCGGCGACAAGATCGAATTCTTCGAGGGCAGGTAATGGGCATCAAGCGATTCAAGCCGACCTCGCCCGGCCGTCGCTTCATGACGGTCGACACGTTCGAGGACATCACGCGCGCCGAGCCCGAGCGCTCGCTGGTCGCGCCGCTCAAGAAGAACGGCGGCCGCAACAGCTACGGGCGCATCACCACGCGCCACAAGGGCGGCGGCCACAAGCGGCGCTACCGCATCATCGACTTCAAGCGGGACAAGGACGGCGTGCCGGCCAAGGTCGCGCACATCGAGTACGACCCGAACCGCTCGGCGCGCATCGCCCTGCTGCACTACGCGGACGGTGAGAAGCGCTACATCCTGGCGCCGAAGGCGCTCGTGGTCGGCGACACCGTCGAGTCCGGTCCCGGCGCCGACATCAAGGCCGGCAACGCGCTTCCGCTCGAGAACATCCCGTCGGGCACGACGATCCACAACATCGAGCTTCAGCCGGGGCGCGGCGGCCAGCTGGTCCGCAGCGCCGGCACGAGCGCGCAGCTCCAGGCCAAAGAGGGGGGCCACGGCGTCGTCCGTCTCCCCTCCGGCGAGTTGCGGCGCATCCGTCTCACCTGCCGCGCCACGGTGGGAGAGCTCGGCAACTCGGACCACTCGAACCTCTCCGGCGGCAAGGCCGGCCGCACCCGCTGGCGCGGCGTGCGCCCGACCGTGCGCGGCACGGCCATGAACCCGGTCGACCACCCGCACGGTGGCGGCGAGGGCAAGACGACGGCCGGACGTCATCCGGTGACGCCGTGGGGCGTGCCCACGCTGGGATATCGCACGCGCGCCAAGCACAAGGCGTCGGACAAGTTGATCATCCGCGGCCGCAAGCGCGGCAAGCGCGGGTAAGGCAGGAGGCACACCTTTTGAGCAGGTCAGCAAAGAAGGGTCCGTTCGTCGACGAGCGCCTCATGAAGCGCATCGAGCAGATGAACGCCGCCGGCCAGAAGAAGATGATCAAGACCTGGTCGCGGGCCTCCACGGTCTTCCCCGACATGGTCGGTCACACCATCGCTGTCCACGACGGGCGCAAGCACGTGCCCATCTTCGTCAGCGAGTCCATGGTCGGTCACAAGCTGGGCGAGTTCGCACTCACCCGTACGTTCCGCGGTCACATCAAGGGTGACCGCTCGGCGAGAAGGTAATCATCGATGGCAGTCAGAGCACAGGCGAAATACGTTCGCGTCGCACCGCGCAAGGCGCGCGAGGCGGCCGACCTCATCCGCGGCAAGTCCGTGGCTGAGGCGCGCAGCGTGCTGTTCTTCGCCAACCGTAACTCGGCTCGTCTCGTCGCCGCGGTCCTCGACTCCGCCGTGGCCAACGCCGAGCACAACAACGCCCTCTCCGCCGACGACCTGTATGTCAAGGAAGCGCGCGTCGACGAGGGTCCTACCCTCAAGCGGTGGCAGTTCCGGGCCATGGGCCGCGTGAACCGCATCCGCAAGCGCAGCAGCCACATCACCGTCGCGGTCGAGCAAAGGGAGGGCCGTTCCTAATGGGCCAGAAAGTGCATCCCGGCGGCTTCCGCGTCGGCGTCATCCACGACTGGAAGTCGCACTGGTACACGGAGAAGGAGTTCAAGCAGTTCCTGGCCGAGGACGAGCGCATCCGCCTGCACATCCTGCGCAAGCTCTCGCACGCCGGTCTGTCGCGCATCATCATCCGCAAGGACCAGAACAACATCACCATCGACATCCACACCGCGCGCCCCGGCATCGTGATCGGCAAGAGCGGGTCCGAGGTCGACGCGCTGCGCAAAGAGATCCACGCGATGACCCGGAAGAACGTCCAGGTCAACATCATCGAGGTCAAGCGTCCGGAGCTCGACGCCGTGCTGGTGGCCCAGTCCATCGCCGAGCAGCTCGAGAACCGCGTGAGCTTCCGCCGCGCCATGAAGCGTGCCCTGACCAGCGCCATGCGTTCGGGCGCCGCCGGCATGCGCGTGCGCTGCGGCGGCCGTCTGGGCGGCGCCGAGATGGCCCGCAACGAGCACTACAGCGAAGGCCGCGTCCCGCTGCACACGCTGCGCGCGGACATCGACTACGGCTTCCGCGAGGCCCGCACCACCTTCGGCCGCATCGGCGTCAAGGTGTGGATCAACAAGGGCGAGATCCTGCCCGAGGGCTACCCGATGGACGAGGCCAAGGCGCGCATGGAGCGCGACGAGCAACGCCGTGACGACCGCGGCGGTCGCGACCGCCGCCCCCGCCGCGACGGCGCCCCCGGCGGCCGTGGCCCCGGCGGCCCCGGTCGCGGTCCCGGTGGTCCGGGGCGTGGCCCCGGCGGCCCGGGTCGCGGTGGTCAGAACCGTGGTCCCGGCGGCCAGCGGCCCTCCGTGGGCCCCAAGGCGCCCATGGGTCGTCAGGCTCCGAACCGCTCGGCCAAGCCCGCCGACGCGCCCAAGCCTGAGACCAAGCCAGACGCGCCCAAGACCGAGCAGAGCTGACGGGAGAGGACGTAGACGATGCTCCTGCCGAAGAGAGTCAAGCACAGGAAACAACAGCGCGGCCGCATGGCCGGCGAGGCCAAGGGCGGCACGACCGTCGAGTTCGGCCAGTACGGCCTGAAGGCGATCGAGCGCGGCTGGATCACCAACCGCCAGATCGAGGCCGCCCGTATCGCCATGACGCGCTACATCAAGCGTGGCGGCAAGGTGTGGATCAACGTGTTCCCGCACAAGCCGGTCACGCGGAAGGCCGCCGAGACGCGCATGGGCGGCGGCAAGGGCTCGCCCGAGTCGTGGGTGGCCGTGGTCAAGCCGGGCAAGGTCATGTTCGAACTGGCCGGCGTCAGTGAGCCTGTGGCCCGCGAGGCCATGCGCCTGGCGGCGCACAAGCTGCCCATCAAGTGCAAGTTCGTGACGAGGGAGGGCAGTCTCTTTGAAGGCTAGCAAGCTCCGCGAGCTCTCCGACGACGAGCTCATCGTGCGCCTCAAGGACACGCGCAAGGAGCTCTTCAACCTGCGCTTCCAGCACGCCACTGGGCAGCTCGACAACCCGATGAAACTGAATGCGACGCGCCGCGAGATCGCCCGCCTGCTCACCATGCAGGCCGAGCGGGAGCACGAGCGCACTGCCGGTGGTGAAGCCTGATGGCGACGACGAAGAAGACAGACAGCGGCAAGCCCGCTGCCAAGCAGTCCGCGGCCCGCAAGCCGGCGGCGAAGAAGGCGGCGGCCAAGAAGGCCGCGCCCAAGAAGACGACCGCCAAGAAGGCCGTGGCCCCCGAGGCGAAGCCGGCCAAGAAGGTCTCGGCCGCGCGCAGCAAGGCCAAGGCCGAGCGCGCGGCGCCCGAGAAGGTGCCGGGCCGCAAGGAGCGTCGTGGCATCGTCGTGAGCGACGCCATGGACAAGACCATCGTGGTGCGCATCGACGTGGCGCAGAAGCATGAGCGGTACGGCAAGGTCGTGCGCCGCTCCAGCAAGCTGCACGCCCACGACGAGCAGAACGCGGCCGGTGTCGGCGACCTCGTGCGGGTCGTCGAGACGCGCCCGCTGAGCGCGACCAAGCGGTGGCGCCTCCTCGAGGTCCTCGAGAAAGCCAAGTAAGAACGCCGGCAGAGGAAGCACATGATCCAGGTTGAGACCAGACTACGAGTCGCCGACAACACGGGCGCGCGCGAGATCCTCTGTATCCGGATCCGCGGCGGCTCCAAGCGGCGCTACGGAACGGTCGGCGACATCATCGTCGGTACCGTCAAGGTCGCCACGCCCGGCGGCAGCGTGAAGAAGGGCGACGTCGTGCGCGCGGTCATCGTGCGTACGAAGAAGGAATACGGTCGCAAGGACGGCACGTACATCGCGTTCGACGAGAACGCCGCCGTGCTCATCGACAATCAGAACAACCCGCGAGGGACCCGCATCTTCGGTCCCGTCGCCCGCGAGCTGCGCGAGAAGAACTTCATGAAGATCGTGTCGCTCGCTCCCGAGGTGCTGTGATGGCCAACATGAAGATCAAGAAGGGCGACCAGGTGCGCGTCATCAGCGGCAAGGAGGCGGGCAAGACCGCCAAGGTGAGCCGCGTCGACACCGAGAAGCGCCGCGTCCTGCTCGAGCGGCTCAACCTGGTGAAGAAGCACACCAAGCCGAACCCCAAGACCAACCCGCAGGGCGGCGTGATCGAGCGCGAAGCCCCGGTCGACGCATCCAACGTGATGCTCGTCTGCCCTTCCTGCGGCCAGCCCACCCGTGTCGGGTACCGGCTGACCGAGGGCGGCGGCAAGGTCCGCACGTGCCGTCGCGCCAGTTGCGGCAAAGACATCGACAAGGCGTAACCAGATGGCCAGGCTCAAGGACAGGTATTTCAAGGAGATCGTGCCCGAGCTCAAGGACGAGTTCGGCTACCGCAACGTGATGGAAGTCCCGCGCGTCACCAAGGTCACGCTCAACATGGGCGTCGGCGAGGCGAAGACGAACGCGAAGCTGCTCGACGACGCCGTCGAAGAGCTGGCGCTGATCACCGGCCAGCGGCCGGCGATCACCAAGGCGCGCAAGTCCATCGCCGGCTTCAAGCTGCGCGAGGGCATGTCCATCGGCTGCCGCGTCACGCTTCGCGGCGAGCGCATGTACGAGATGATCGACCGGCTCGTGTCCATCGCCCTCCCGCGTATCCGCGACTTCCGCGGCATCGACCCCGGCCAGTTCGACGGGCGCGGCAACTTCGCCATGGGCGTGCGCGAGCAGACCATCTTTCCCGAGATCGACTACGACTCGGTGGAGACGTTCCGCGGTCTCAACGTCGTCATCACGACGACCGCCAAGACGGACGAGGAAGGGCGCGCCCTGCTGGCCAAGCTGGGCATGCCGTTCCGTTCCAACTAGGAGCATCTGAAGCATGGCCAAGACATCCCTCGTGGTGAAAGCCGGACGCAAGCAGCGCTACCAGACGCGGCAGTACAACCGCTGCCAGCGCTGTGGGCGTCCGCGCGCCTACTACCGCAAGTTCGGGCTCTGCCGCATCTGTCTGCGCGAAGTGGCGCACCAGGGCGTAATCCCCGGTCTGACCAAGTCGAGCTGGTGAGGAGGCGAGGACCATGTCAATGACGGACCCCATCGCCGACATGCTCACGCGCATCCGTAACGGCAGCACCGCGCGCCACAGCACGGTCGAGATCCCGGCCTCCAGGATGAAGGCGGAGATCGCCCGCCTCATGACGGAGCAGGGCTACATCGCCGGCTACGACACGAAGCAGGGCGAGCACGGCCAGGTCATCGTGGTCGAGCTCAAGTACGGCAAGAACCGGGAGCGCGTCATCTCCGGCATCAAGCGGGTCTCCAAGCCCGGGCGTCGTGTGTACGCCAAGCAGGAGACCCTGCCCAAGGTGCTCGGCGGTCTCGGTACCGCGATCATCTCCACGTCGCGAGGCCTCGTGACCAGCGCTGAAGCGCGGAAGCTCGGCCTCGGCGGCGAGGTCATCTGCTTCATCTGGTAAGGACGGGACATGTCGAGGATCGGAAAAGCCCCAATCCCGCTGCCCGGCAGCGTGGAGTTCAAGTACGACAACGCCGTCGTGACCGTGAAGGGTCCCAAGGGTGAGCTCACCCAGCGGGTCCCCCGCGAGATGATGGTGGAGGTCGGCGACGGCGTCATCCAGGTCAAGCGGCCCACGGACAGCGGCCAGCACCGCTCGCTGCACGGGCTCACCCGGACGCTCATCGCCAACATGGTGACCGGCGTCACGGACGGGTTCGAGAAGCGTCTCGAGATCGTCGGCGTCGGCTACCGCGCCAGTATCAAGGGCGACGCTCTCGAGCTGCTGGTCGGGTACAGCCACCCGGTGGTCATCGAGCCGCCGGAGCACGTCACCTTCGAGACGCCGCAGCAGACCGTGGTCGTCGTCAGAGGCATCGACAAGCAGGTCGTCGGTGAGGTGGCCGCCAAGGTACGCTCCATCCGGCCGCCCGAGCCGTACAAGGGCAAGGGCATCCGGTACGCCGGCGAGTACGTCCAGCGCAAGGTCGGCAAGCGCGCCTAGCGCTGCCTGAGAGAAGAGGAACCACCAGAAGATGAGCGCAACCAGCATCAGGGAGGCCCGGGCGAGGCGCAAGCGTCGCATCCGCGGCCGCATCAGCGGCACCACCGAGCGGCCGCGCGTGTCGGTGTTCCGCTCGAACAAGGCGATCTACGCGCAGCTCGTCGACGACGCCGCCGCGGCGACGATCGTCGCCGCGCGCTCCAGCGAGGTCGACGGCTCCGGTCTCAAGAAGGCCGAGGTCGCGAAGAAGGTCGGCGAGCTGCTTGCGCAGCGCGCCAAGGACAAGGGCATCGAGCGCGTCGTGTTCGACCGCTCGGGCTATCTGTATCACGGCCGAGTCAAGGCTCTCGCCGAGGGCGCCCGCGAGGGCGGCCTGGTTTTCTGACAAGGAGAATAGGACCCCGTGGCTAGAGGATCATTCAGCGAAGGCAACGAGCTCAAAGAGCGCGTCGTCGATATCAACCGCGTCGCCAAGGTCGTCAAGGGCGGCCGGCGGTTCTCCTTCACGGCCCTGGTCGTCGTCGGTGACGAGAACGGGCATGTGGGCGCCGGCTACGGCAAGGCGCGCGAGGTGCCGCTGGCGATCCAGAAGGCGATCGAAGACGCGAAGAAGAACCTGTTCACCGTGCCGCGCTACAACGGCACGACCACCACGCACCAGGTGATCGGCCGCTACGGCGCCGCCCGTGTGCTGCTCAAGCCGGCGGCGCCCGGTACCGGCGTCATCGCCGCCGGCGGCGTCCGTGCCGTGCTCGAGCTGGCCGGCGTCCGCGACATCCTCACCAAGTCGCTGGGCACCACCAACCCCATCAACCTGGTGCGCGCGACCGTCGCGGGCCTGCAGTCCCTCAAGACGCCCGAGGGCCAGGCGCGCCTGCGCGGCATCTCGGTCGCCCAGGTCCTGGGTCTCGACCAGCGCAAGCCTGAGGCCGCCGAGGCTGCGGACGTCAAGGAGGCCTGAGGCAGATGGCCGACTACATCGAGATCACGCAGACCAAGAGCGCCATCGGCCGCCTGCCCGAGCATCGCGGCACGCTCCGCGCGCTCGGCCTCAAGCGCATCCGGCACACCGTGGTGCACGAGGACACCCCCGTGATCCGCGGCATGGTCAACCACGTGGCGTTCCTCGTCGAGGTCCGCCCTGCAGCGAAGAAGTCGTGACATGACAGAGGAACTGGGACTCCACAACCTGCGCCCCAACCCGGGCTCGACCAAGGCCACCAAGCGTCTCGGCCGCGGCAAGGGCTCCGGCCAGGGCAAGACGGCCGGCAAGGGCCACAAGGGCTACAACGCCCGCTCCGGCGGCGGCGTGCGTCCGGGCTACGAGGGCGGGCAGATGCCGCTCTACATGCGCCTCGGCAAGCTGCGCGGCCCGCACATGAAGAAGAGCATGCCCATCGGGCCGTTCCGCACGTACGCGGTGCCGGTCAACGTCGGCCGCCTCGCGAACGCGTTCGCGGCCGGCGACGAGGTGACCCCCGAGGCGCTCGTCGCCAAG
This sequence comes from Thermoleophilia bacterium, assembly GCA_036277455.1. Taxonomy (GTDB): domain Bacteria; phylum Actinomycetota; class Thermoleophilia; order UBA2241; family UBA2241; genus CAIXSE01. The sequence continues at coordinate 12,859 of DASUMX010000317.1, read as the reverse complement.
GGCATCGTCAAGAACACCCGCACGCCCATCAAGGTCCTCGGCGGCGGCGAGCTCACGGTGGCGCTCACCGTGCGCGTGCACCTGTACTCCCGCAGCGCCGTCGAGAAGATCGAAGCGGCCGGCGGCAAGGCCGAGCTCCTCTGACCGGCACCCGGGGGTCGCTGTGAACAACAAGCTCTGGCAGTCGCTCGCCAACGCCTGGAGGATCCCGGAGCTTCGCACGAAGCTCCTCTTCACGGCCGGGATGGTCGCCATCTACCGGTTCGGGAGCTTCGTGCCCGTGCCCGGCATCGACCTCGAGGCCCTGAAGCAGTTCTTCGAAGAGGGCGGGGCCGGCGTCGTCGGCTTCCTCGACCTGTTCTCGGGCGGAGCGCTCAGCCGGGTCGCGATCTTCGCCCTCGGCATCATGCCGTACATCACCGCGTCGATCATCATGCAGCTGCTCACCGTGGTCATCCCCAAGCTGGAGGAGCTGGCCAAGGAGGGAGAGCAGGGTCAGAAGCAGATCACCAAGTACACCCGCTGGCTCACCGTCGGCCTCGCGCTGGTGCAGTCGCTGGGCTACATCGTCCTGTTCCGCCAGTACAACGCGCTGCCGGACCTCAACTGGTGGCGCGGCGCGCTGATCGTGACCAGCCTCGTGGCCGGCGCCGTGGTCGTGATGTGGCTCGGCGAGCTCATCACCGCGCGCGGCATCGGCAACGGCATGTCGATCATGATCTTCATCAGCATCGTCTCGAGCATCCCCGGGGGAGCGGCGCAGCTCTTCACCATGAGCCTGGTGGCGATCGTGGGGTTCATGGTGATCGCCCTGGCCGTCGTGGTCGGCGTGATCTGGATCACCACCGGTGAGCGGCGCATCCCGGTGCAGTACGCCAAACGCGTGGTCGGGCGGCGCATGATGGGCGGCCAGAGCACGTTCATCCCGCTCAAGGTCAACATGGCGGGCGTGATCCCGGTCATCTTCGCCTCGTCGGTGATGATGATCATCCCGACCTTCGCGCAGTTCCTCGGGACCGACGGCATCGGCGGCTGGTTCCAGCGGGTCCTCGGGCCGAGCACGTTCCTCTTCATCACCTTCGAGGCCATCCTCATCGTGATCTTCACGTACTTCTACACGGCGGTGACGTTCAACCCCATCGACCAGGCCGACAACCTCAAGAAGTACGGCGGGTTCATTCCCGGCGTGCGGCCCGGCCGGCCGACGGCTGAGTACCTCGACCGCATCCTGACGCGGCTCACGTTCCCCGGCGCCCTGTTCCTGGCGGCGCTGGCCGTGCTGCCGTGGCTGCTGTCGCGGCCGCCGGTCAACGTCCCGTTCTACTTCGGCGGCACCTCGCTGCTCATCGTCGTGGGCGTCGCGCTCGACACGATGCGGCAGATGGAAGCGCAGCTCCTCATGCGGCACTACGAGGGCTTCCTCAAATAGGTGACGAGATGACGCAGCGCAACGTGATCCTTCTCGGCGGCCCCGGTGCGGGCAAGGGCACCCAGGCGGAACGCATCGTGGCTGACTTCGCGCTGCCGCACATCTCCACGGGTGAGATGCTGCGCGCGGCCGTGGCCAAAGCCACCGGGATGGGCCGTGAGGCGCAGACGTACATGGAACGCGGCGCCCTGGTGCCGGACGAGGTCGTGATCGGCGTCGTCCGCGACCGGCTCGCCGAGCCCGACGCCGCCGAGGGTTTCCTTCTCGACGGGTTCCCGCGGACGGTCCCGCAGGCGGAGGCGCTCGACGCCCTGCTCGCCGAGGGCGGCAGGGCCATCACGCACGTGGTGGCCATCGACGTCCCGGCCGACGAGCTCGTTCAGCGCATCGCCGGCCGCCGCTCGTGCGCGGTCTGCGGCAAGATCTACAACGTCGTCTTCGACCCGCCCAGGGCCGACGGCGTCTGCGACCTCGACGGCGGCGAGCTGGTGCAGCGCGCCGACGACAACGAGGAGACGGTGCGCAAGCGCATCGGCGTGTACGAGCGGCAGACGGCTCCGCTCGTCGGCTACTACACGGACAAGGGCGTGCTGCAGAGCGCGTTCGGCGGCGGCAAGCGGCCGGACGAGGTCTACGAGCAGGTCCAGCGGATCCTCGCGGGCGCGTGATCGTACGTAAGTCGGCAGGAGAGATCGCCAAGATCGCCGCCGCCGGCGCGATCCTCGCGGACTGCATCGACGCGCTCACGGAGGCGGCGGCGCCCGGCGTGACCACCGCCGAGCTCGACCGCCTCGCGGAGAAGTTCATCCGCCGGCACCGCGGCGTGCCGACGTTCCTCGGCTACCGCGGCTTTCCCGCGTCGATCTGCGCATCGCCGAACGACATGGTGGTCCACGGCATCCCCGGCAAGTACCGGGCGGCCGAGGGCGACCTGCTCAGCATCGACGTCGGCGTCACCCTCGAGGGCTACGTCGCCGACTCGGCCGTCACCCTGCCGATGGGCGCCGTCGAGCCCGAGGCCCAGCGCCTGCTCGACGTCACGCGCGAGTCGCTCGAGGCGGGGATCGCCGAGTGCCGTGAAGGCCGGCGCCTGGGCGACATCTCACACGCCGTGCAGGAGGTCGTCGAGGCGGCCGGGTTCAGCGTCGTGCGCTCGCTCGTGGGCCACGGTGTCGGCAAGGAGATGCACGAAGACCCGCAGATCCCGAACTACGGTGACCCCGGCCGCGGTCCGCGGCTGGAAGAAGGAATGGTGTTCGCCATCGAGCCGATGGTGGACGCCGGCGCCTACGAGGTCGTCGTCGCCGACGACGGATGGGCGATCCACACGGCCGACGGGTCACTTTCGGCGCACTTCGAGCACACCGTCGCGGTGGGCAAGAAGGGGCCACAGGTGCTCACGCGCCGCCGCTCGGAGAGGGCCGGCGCGGGAGTGTGAGCAGAGAAGACCAGGGCGCGGGCATCGGCCGGCGCGCCCCCACGGACGGCGTGGTTTGTGAGGCACGCCGTTTGTGGTAGTATGTCAGGCCGCTGTCTGTCGACGAGTGGGGAGTATGGCGAACAAAGAAGAAGCCATTGAGATCGAAGGCGAGGTTGTCGAAGCGCTGCCGAACACGATGTTCCGTGTTCACCTCGACAACAACCACGAGGTGCTCGCCCACATCTCGGGCAAGATGCGCATGAACTACATCCGCATCCTGCCCGGCGACAGGGTCAAGGTCGAACTGTCGCCCTACGACCTCAGCAGAGGCAGGATCACGTACCGGTTCAAGTAGCGGCTCGCCAGGAGTCGCCCGGAGGCGGTGTGCCACGGCCGCAAGGCCCGCCGCGCCCGTCCAGCGAGGATCACCGATGAAGGTAAGAGCATCAGTCAAGCAGATGTGCGAGAAGTGCAAGATCATCCGCCGTCACGGCACGGTGCAAGTGATCTGCTCGAACCCGCGTCATCGTCAGAGGCAGGGGTAAGTCCGCATGGCACGTATTGCAGGCGTCAACATCCCGCCGCAGAAGCGGGTGGAGATCGGGCTCACGTACATCTACGGCATCGGCCGCTCGACCTCCAACAAGGTACTCGCGATCGTGGGCATCGACCCCAACACCAAGGTGCGCGATCTGACGGAAGAAGAGATCATCAAACTGCGGGACGCCATCGACCGTGAAGTCACCGTCGAGGGCGACCTGCGCCGGGAGCGCTCGCAGAACATCAAGCGCCTCATGGACATCGGCTGCTACCGGGGCATCCGCCACCGTCGCGGCATGCCGGTGAACGGGCAGCGCACGCGTACCAACGCGCGCTCCCGCAAGGGTCCGAAGCGGACGATCAGCGGCAAGCGCAAGAAGTGACCGCAGAGAGCGGAGGAGTAGAGCAGAGTGGCTAAGCCCCAGAGAGCCAAAGGTCGTCAGCGCCGCAAGGTCCGCAAGAACATCGCCGTCGGGCAGGCGCACATCAAGACGTCGTTCAACAACACCCAGGTGACGCTCACCGACAAAGAGGGCAACGTCATCGCGTGGGAAAGCGCCGGGTCGGTCGGGTTCAAGGGATCGCGCAAGAGCACCCCGTTCGCCGCGCAAGTGACCGCAGAGTCATGCGCGAAGAAGGGCATGGAGCACGGCCTGCAGAAGGTCGAGGTCTTCGTGCGCGGGCCGGGCTCGGGCCGCGAGACCGCGGTGCGTTCGCTGCAGGCGGCCGGCCTCGAGATCATCAGTGTCAAAGACGTGACGCCGGTGCCGCACAACGGCTGCCGCCCGCGCAAGCGTCGCCGGGTCTAGGAAGGTCCACGTGGCGAAAGATACATCACCGCAGTGCAAGCAGTGTCGCCGTGAGTCGGAGAAGCTCTTTCTCAAGGGCGAGCGCTGCCTCACCGACAAGTGCGCCGTAGAACGGCGTGCGTACCCGCCGGGCGAGCACGGCCGCGGCCGCATCAAGCAGAGCGAGTACCTCCTCCAGCTGCGCGAGAAGCAGAAGGCGCGCCGCTACTATCAGGTGCTCGAGAAGCAGTTCCACCACTACTACGTGACGGCCAGCCGCAAGGACGGCATCACCGGTGAGAACCTGCTCCGGCTGCTCGAGATGCGCCTCGACAACGTCGTGTACCGGCTCGGCTTCGGCGCCTCGCGGCGTCAGGCCCGTCAGCTCGTGCGGCACGCGCACTTCACCGTGAACGGCAAGAAGGTCGACATCCCCTCGTACCAGGTCCGCCCGGACGACGTGGTGGCGATCCGTGCCAGCAGCAAGGCCTCCGAGACGGTGCGCGCAGCGACAGACCTCACGTCGTCGGTGTCGCCCTGGCTCCTGGTCGACCACGACAATCTCACCGGCAAGGTCCTGCGCGCTCCCGAGCGCGACGAGATCGACGCCCCGGTGCAGGAGCAGCTCATCGTCGAGCTGTACTCCAAGTAATCCGCTGCAGCAACGTACCCGCGGCGAAGACTCTACAGGAGGCCAGTTGCTACAGTTTCAGATGCCCAACATCACGCGCGAGCAGCTCGCGGGCAACCGGGCGCGCTTCGAGGTCGAACCGCTCGACCGCGGCTTCGGGCATACGTTCGGCAACGCGCTGCGCCGGGTCCTGCTCTCGTCGCTCGAGGGCGCAGCTGTCAGCTCCGTCAAGATCGAGGGGGTGGCGCACGAGTTCACGACCATCAAGGGCGTGAAGGAAGACGTCACCGACATCATCCTCAACCTCAAGGAACTGGTCTGCCGCCTGCACGGCGAGCTCGACGAGGTCCAGGTGCGGCTGTACAAGGACAAGCCCGGTAAGGTCGTCGCGGCCGATATCGACATCCCGGCCGAGCTGGAGATCCTCAACCCGGACCACCACATCGCGACGCTGTCCGACGGCGGCGCCATCGAGATGATGCTCACCATCCGGCGGGGCACGGGCTACGTGGCCGCCGACGGCAACAAGACCCCGGAGACGGTCATCGGCGTCATCCCGATCGACTCCATCTTCAGCCCCATCAAGCGCGTCTCCTATCACGTCGAGAGCGCCCGCGTGGGCCAGCGCACCGACTACGACAAGCTCATCCTCGACATCACGACGAACGGCGCCCTCATGCCCGAGGAAGCGCTCCGCGAGGCCGCCGAGATCCTCGTCGACCGGATGTCGATCTTCACCGACCCCGACCGCACGCGCAGCAACGAGGAGTTCCCCATCGAGGGACTCACCTCCGCGCCGGCCGGGGGCGGCATGGACGACGTGCTCATCGAAGAGCTCGAGCTCGGCGTCCGTTCGTACAACTGCCTCAAGCGCGAGGGTATCCAGACCGTCGGCGACCTGGTCTCCAAGACAGAGGCCGAGCTGCTCAACATCCCCAACTTCGGCAAGAAGAGCATCGACGAGGTCAAGGACAAGCTCACCGAGCGCGGGCTCTCTCTGCGGGGTGACGAGTAACATGCGCCATCAGAACTCAGGCCGTAAGTTCAACATGGCCCCGAGCCAGCGCCGCTCGCTGCTCTCGGGCCTGGCCTGTCAGGTGCTCGAGCACGAGAAGATCAAGACCGGCGTGATGCGCGCCAAAGAGGTGCGTCCGATGGTCGAAGAAGCCATCACGCTCGGCAAGCGCGGCGACATCCACGCGCGCCGGCAGGCGATCGCCATGCTGCGCAACAAGAAGATCGTCTACAAGCTGTTCAACGATGTCGCGCCGCGCTACGCCGACCGCAACGGCGGCTACACGCGCATCATCAAGCTCGGGCCGCGCCCCGGCGACGGCAGCGAGCAGGCGTACATCGAGCTGGTCTGACGGCCGGCGGCAGAAGTGGTGGACGAGGGGCGGGCGGCCGAAGGGCCTCCCGCCCCTCGTCGTTTCCGGAGCCGGACGACGGCGTCCGGCGGCAGCCCGGCGCGGGCGTCGGACGCAGCTCCCGGGGACGCCTGCGGCGATGCGGTAAGCTTCGGCGGTCATGACGCCCTCTGCCGCTCCTGCCCGCGACGTGCCTGAAGCCCTCCTCCAGATCCGCGACCTGCGCTACCGGTACCCGGGCGCGTCCGTCGACGCGCTGGCGGGGCTCGACCTCACGGTGTCCGCGGGCGAGTTCGTCGCCGTCGTCGGCGCCAACGGCTCCGGCAAGTCCACCCTCGCGCGCATCCTCGGCGGCCTGGAGAAGCCGGCCTCCGCCGCGGTCGCCGTCGCCTGCGGCCACGACCTCCTGACCGAGGACGGCCGCATGGCCGCGCGCCGCGAGGTCGGCGTGCTGTTCCAGAACCCCGAGAACCAGCTGGTGGCGGAGTGCGTCGAGGACGACGTCGCCTTCGGCCTCGAGAACCTCGCGTGGCCGCCCGCCGACATCCGGCTGCGCGTGGACGAGATGCTGGCGCGGTTCTGGCTCACGGAGCTGCGCACGCGGGAGCCGCACCTGCTCTCCGGGGGGCAGAAGCAGCGGACCGCGCTCGCCGGCGTCCTGGCCGTGCCGCGGCGCGTCCTCGTGCTCGACGAACCCACGGCCATGCTGGATCCCGCCGGCCGCGCCGAGGTCCTGGACGCGGTCCGCGGCCTGCGCGCCGAGGGCCTCGCGGTGGTCTACGTGACCCAGGAGATGGACGAGGTCGTGGGTGCCGACCGGGCCGTCGCGCTCGACCACGGCGCCGTCGTGTACTCCGGCGCCGTGCGCGGCCTGTTCGGCGAGGGCGACCTGGTCCGGCGTCTGGGGCTGGGGCTGCCCGCGGCCGGCGACCTGGCGCTCGAGCTCGCAGCCCGCGGGCGCCGGCTCGAGCCGCTGCCCCTGACCCTGGACGAGCTCGTGCGCGACCTGGGGTGGACCCCGTGAGGGACGCCGCACCTGCAGTGGACGCGACGAGCGCGGGGCGCGGCATGGCGCTCTCCTGCCGTGACGTCGCCTTCAGCTACGAGGAGGCGCGCGCGCCGATCCCCGCCCTGCGCGGCGTCGGCTTCGAGCTCGCCGCCGGCCGGTCCCTGGCGCTCCTCGGCGCGTCCGGGTCGGGCAAGTCCACGCTCCTGCAGGTGGTGAAGGGCCTCGACGCGCCGGAGGCGGGCGCCGTGCTGCTGGACGGCACGGCCACCGGGGCGCCCGCCTACACGGGTCTCCAGCGCGAGGTCGGCCTCGTGTTCCAGACGCCGGAGCTGCAGCTGTTCGCGGTGTCGGCGCGGGAGGACGTGGCGTTCGGCCCGCGCCGCCTCGGCTGGTCCGAGGCGGAGGTCGCGGCCGCCGTCGACGAGGCGATGGAGCTGGTCGGGCTGCCGCCGGCAGACTTCGGCGGGCGGCACCCCTACGCCCTCTCCGGCGGTGAGCAGCGCCGCCTCGCGCTCGCCGGCGTGCTCGCGATGCGGCCGCGCCTTCTCCTGCTCGACGAGCCGTTCGTGAGCCTGGATCCGGCGACGCGCCGCGAGCTCGCGAGCATCCTGCGGCGCCTGCGCCGGGACGGCGTGACGCTCGTGCTCGCCACCCACGACGTCGACCTCGCCTGGGCGCTCTGCGACGAGTTGCTGGTGCTCGACGCCGGGCGCGTCGCGGCGTGCGGCCCCTGGGACCTCGGCGAAAGCGGCCGCGAGTTGCTCGCCGCCAGCCGGCTGAAGGAACCCTTCCTCGTGCAGCTCTGGCGCCGCCTCGGTCGCGACCCGGCCGGGGCGCCGCGCACCGTCGCCGAGGCCGCGGAGGCGCTGCGATGAGGCCGGCGATCGCGCAGTACTACCCGGGCGATTCCGTCATCCACCGGCTCGACGCGCGCGCCAAGTTCGTGGCCGTGACGGCGCTCGCGGTCGCGCTGTTCGTGCGCGACTCGTTCGCCGGTCTGGCCGTGTTCGCCGCGGCCGGCGTGATCGCGTACCTGCTGAGCGGCGTGCCCGTCGCCTGGTTCTGGCGCGCGTTCCGGCCGCTCCTCTGGCTGATCGCGCTCACGTTCCTCGCCCAGGTGCTGTTCGCTCCCGGCGAGCCGTTCTTCAGCTTCTGGGTCTTCGACTTCTCCTGGGCGGGGCTGGAGTTCGCCGCCTTCCTCAGCCTGCGGCTCGTGGTGCTGGTGCTCATCGGGTCGGTGCTCACGCTGACCACGGCTCCGCTGGCGCTGACCGACGGGCTCGCGTGGCTGGGGCGGCCGCTCCGCCGGCTGCGCGTGCCGACCGACGAGCTCGCGCTCATGGTGACCATCGCGCTGCGCTTCATCCCGACGCTGCTGGTCGAGCTGGACCAGATCATGCGCGCCCAGCGAGCCAGGGGGGCCGACTTCTCCACCGGCGGTCCCATCCGGCGGGCGAGAGCGCTGGTCCCGGTGCTCACGCCGCTGTTCGTGCTGAGCTTCCGGCGCGCCGACGAGCTGGCGCTCGCCATGGAGGCGCGCTGCTACCGGCCCGGCATCGTGCGCACGCGCCTGCGGCCGCTCAAGGCGGGGGCCGGCGACGCCGTTCTGCTGGCCGTCACCGCGGCCGTCATCGCAGCCGGGCTGCTCGTGTAGGATGCCGGGCGTGGACGGCAGTCAGGAGACCTCCGGCGGGACGACCTGGCGGCTCGACCTCGCCTACGAGGGCACGAGGTATCGCGGCTGGGCCAGGCAGCCGGGTCAGACGACGGTAGAGAGCCTGCTCGGGGACGCGCTCGAGACGGTGCTGCGCGAGCGCGTCCGCCTCAGCGTGGCCGGGCGCACGGACGCGGGCGTGCACGCCTGGGCGCAGGTGGCGTCGTTCACCTGCGCCCGCTCGGACCTCTCGCCCCGGCGTCTGCGCCTCTCCCTGAACGCGCTCCTGCCGCCTGACGTCGCCGTGCTCAAGGCGGCGCCGGCCGCGGCCGGGTTCGTGGCTCGCGATGCGGCCTCCCGAAGCTACCGGTACGACCTCTGGGCGACCACGGTCAAGCCCGTGCGCGAGCGCGCCTACGTGTGGGTGCTGCGCGGCGGCGTGGATGAGGCGGCGTTGCGGGCGGCGGCGGAGCTGCTCCCGGGCCGCCGCGACTTCGCCGCGCTCACGCCCTCCGCGCACCTCTATCACCACTGCGTGCGCGAGGTGACGGCCGCGGCGTGGACCGACGACGGCCCGACGCCGGACGGGGAGGGCCGGCGCTGGCGCTTCGAGGTCAGCGCCGGCAGCTTTCTCCACAACATGGTCCGCGTGGCCGTCGGCTCCATGGTCGACGTGGCCCAGGGACGCATGAGCCTGGAGGAGTTCGCGTCGGCGCTGGCCTCCGGTGAGCGCCGCCGCATGGGTCAGACCGCGCCCGCTCGGGGGCTCGCGCTGGTCGCCGTGCGCTACGCGGGCGACGGGGGCTGAGCGGGGGGAGACGCGTCCGGCGCCGGCGCGGCCGGCGAGGGCCGCGGCGGCGTCACTCCCCGAGGAACCTGGCGACGGCCTTCTGCCGGGCGGCGTCGCTGGGCGGCAGCACCACTGCCTGGCCGTCGTCGCTCCAGCCGAGCTCTCCCTTCAGCACCTGCTTCTTGCCGCCGCCGGCGCGCCACTTGAGGTAGGCCAGTTCCAGGATCTGGTTGGTGGTGAGGTCGGTGGCCACGCCACTCATGAAGTGACGGCCGATATCGGGCAGCCTGGTGATGTTGGACGGCTTGACGATCTTCTTCTGGAGCGCGTCGACGAACGCCTGCTGGCGCTTGGCGCGCGTGAAGTCGCCCTCGGCGTACGCCTTGCGGATGCGCACGTACAGCATCGCGTTCTTGCCGTCGAAGTGGTGCATGCCCTTCTTGAAGGTGACCAGGCGGCGGTTCGAGCCCGCCTCGGTCTGGACCGTCTGCGGTACGTACATGTCGATGCCGCCGACGGAGTTCACGAGCCGGGGGAAGCCCTGGAAGCTCACGACCATGATGTGGTTGATGGGGATGCCGGTGTACTCCTTGAGTGTCTTGAGCGCCAGGGACGGCCCGCCGTACCACATCGCCTGCGTGATCTTCTGCGGGCCGTACCCCTCGACGTTCACCAGCGTGTCGCGCGGGATCGAGAGCTGGTTGATGGTGTGTGACTTCGCGTCGAAGTGCATGAGCAGGATGGTGTCCGAGTGCGCCGGCAGGCCGGCCTCGTCCAGGCCGAACAGCGCCACCGTGGTGCCGTTGCGCCAGAGCCAGCCGTCGTCCGCGGCGAGCTGGGCGCGAGTCTGCCCGTCCACGCGCTTGTTGGCCTTGTCGACGGCCCGGTCGAACTTCTGGTACCCGGGCCACGCGAGGACGGTAGCGGCGACGCCGGCGATGACCAGCAGGGCGAAGACGCCGACGGGGACGTACCACCAGCGGAAGCGGCGCCGGCGGCGGGGACCGGCTCCGGCGCCTCTGCTCTTGTTCGTGCCGGCCGCGCGTCCGTCGGCCGGCGCGGGCCCGTACGTGTGGTACGCCTTGTCGGACTGGCGAGGGTAGGCGGGGCCGCGGTCGGCGTCGCCATCGGGTCGCGTGCGCGCCGGCCGTGCGCCTGCGAGTTCGTCGTCGAGCTGGCTGCGCCTGCCGCGGCCGGCCTTGTACGTCTTGTAGGGCTTTGCCCCTTCTCTGTCCTCGTCCTGTCTCGCCATGTGGTGGCGCCTCCGGCCCGCGGACGCAGGCGACATCGATACGCGTGGTCTCGGGGGGCGGGGAAGCCGGGTGCCGTTGCAGACTACGCCCGTGAGCGGGCGTTTCCTCTAGTCCCGAGTCTACACCATGGTAAGCTCGGGACGTCATGGCTCCCGAGCGCATCGTCGTCGGCGTGGACATCGGCGGCACCAAAGTGGCCGCCGCGCTCGTGCGAGGGCGGGCCCCCGCGCCCGGAGCGCGCTCACGCTCCGGGGTGGAGACGCCGGAGATCCTCGACCGGTTCACCACGCTCACCGATGTGAGCTCCGCCGAGGCCTGCCTGCGCGGCATCGACGCCTGCCTCGCGGACCTGGAGCACGGCTCCGGCCGGGTGGAGGGCATCGGCGTCGGAGTCGCCTCCATGGTCGACTTCGCCGGCGGGCGCGTCGTCGAATCGGTCAACCTGCCGCTCACCGACGTCCCGCTGCGCGACCACCTCGAGCGGCGCTTCGGCGTCCCGGTCGTCGTGGACAACGACGCCACCGCCGCCGCCATCGGCGAGCACGCGTACGGCGCCGGCGCCGGCACCAGCGACATGCTCATGCTCACCCTCGGCACCGGTGTGGGCGGCGGCATCATCAGCGGCGGCCGTCCCCTGCGCGGCGCCAGCGGCGCGGCCGCGGAGATCGGCCACATGATCATCGACGTCGACGGGCCGAAGTGCCCCGCCAACTGCCCCAATCACGGTTGCCTCGAGGCGTACGTGGCCGGACCCGCCATGGGCGCGGCCGCCCGGGCGGCCGCCGGGCGCGCGCCCGACTCGGCCCTGGGCAGGGCCCTCACCGAGGGCCGCACCGTGGACAGCCGTCTCCTGACGCAGCTGGCGCGCGAGGGCGACGACGGCGCGATCGCCGTGCTGGAGCGCGCCGGCGAGTACCTCGGCGCCGGCCTGGTCACGCTCTCCAACATCTTCGACCCCGAGCTCATCGTCATCGGGGGCGGCGCCGCGGCGGCGGGCGAGCTGCTCCTCGCTCCCGCCCGCCGCGTCCTCGCCGCGCGGGCTCTGCCGCCGGCGCGCGACCGCGTACGCGTCGTGCCGGCGGCGCTGGGCCCGGACGCCGGATTCATCGGCGCCGCGGCCCTGGCGCTCACGGAGCTGTTCCCCGGCGACGCGGGCTGACGCGGGCGCTGGAGGCGTTCTTGACTTCGCCTCCGCCATGCCCGTAAATGGACCCTGGAATCCCGCGCGTACCGTGTTCGCGGCGCGCCTACAGGAGGTGACACCACCACATGGCCTACAAGATCACCGATGAATGCCTTGCTTGCGGCGCCTGCATCGACGAGTGCCCCAACGAGGCCATCTCCGAGGGCGACGACATCTACGTCATCGATCCCGAGAAGTGCGACGACTGCGCGACCTGCGTCGAGTCCTGCCCGAGCGACGCGATCGTGCCTGAGTGATCCCACTCCGGCGCTTGTGACGTCACCGGGGCCGGCTCCGCGAGGAGCCGGCCCCGTCGCGTCTCAGGGGCCAGGCTCGGCCGGCGGCGCCGGCGACGAGGCGGATCCGCCGGCCGGCCCGGTGCCCGAGACGGTCTCCGGCCCGTCCCACGCCAGGCGCTCGCGCATCACGCGCACCGCCTCCGGGTTCTCGTCCACCAGCAGGTAGCCGCGCCCGAGCCGCGCCGCCGCCTCTCCGGCCGTGCCGCTGCCGGCGAACGGGTCCACGACCAGGTCGCCCGGGTCGGAGTGCACGCGCACGATGCGCTCGAGGATCTTGACCGGCTTCTGCGTCGGGTAGCCGGTCTTCTCCGCTCCCGTGGGGCTGACGATGGTCTGCCACCACACGTCCGTCGGCGTCATACCGCGAGCGGCCTTCTCCGGACCCACGAGGCCGGGCGCCAGGTACGGCACCCGGTCGATGTCGTCATAGCGGAACACGTACCGGGCCGGGTCGCGGGCGTACCAGAAGATGACGTCGTGCTTGGCCGGCCAGCGG
>DASUMX010000316.1:0-14995 GCA_036277455.1 Thermoleophilia bacterium | reverse complement strand
AGCATGCGCCCGCGGCCCGGCTCACGCGCCGCGGATGCGCCGGGCAAACGGGCTGGTGCGCGCGGACGCGCCGGTCACTCGGCGAGGCGGTCCTCCACCCACGCGCGGACGTCGTCCGGCGAGAAGCCGTACTGGTCCTTGACGTCCTTCATCGGCAGGCCCAGGGCCTCGGCGGGCACGCCCCACTCCGCGGCGAACTCCTCCAGGGGGATGCCCGTCATCGCGGCGATGTCGGCGAGTGACATCCAGCCCTTGATCGGCGAGTCGCTGCCGCCTCCGCCGTGACCCTCGCCCTGACCCAGGCCCTCGCCTCCACCGGAGTGGCCGGCGCCGCGGGCCTCGGCCCGGCCCTCCATCCGCCAGTCGAACGCGCCGGTGAGCGTGGTCACACCGACGATGGCCACCATCAGCGCCACCACCGCGCCGGTCGCGACGAGCGCCGTGGCGCGGGCGCCGCCGGGGGCCGTCACCTTCAGGGCGCCGGGCACGGGGCAGGCGTTGACGCACTCGTTGCAGGAGATGCACTCGGAGCTGGTGACCGCGCCGGCGGTCGCCACCTCGACGTTCATCATGCAGGCCTTGTCGCAGCGGCCGCAGTCGATGCAGGCGTCCGCATCCCGGCGGATGTTCAGGAAGCTCACCCTCGACAGGAGCCCGAGCAGGGCGCCGGCGGGGCAGAGGTACTTGCAGAAGAAGCGTTCGTACACGAGCGAGCCGGCCAGCGAGACGATCAGCACGGCGAGGCCGATGCCGTAGCTGGTCAGCAGCTCCGGCGAGGTGAGGTGCGCCCAGGCCACCCAGGGGTCGTAGGGGCGCAGCACCAGCTCGGCGGCCTGCCAGGTCCAGAGAGCGAAGAAGACGAGGACCGCGTACTTGAGGTAGCGGGCCACGCGGTCGACGGCGCGCGGGACGGTGAGGCGCCGCCGCAGGAGCCTGCGGCCGGCGGCGCCGAACAGCCCTTGCAGCGCGCCGAGCGGGCACAGATTGCCGCAGAACGAGCGCCGGTAGGCTACGGCCATCGCGAGCATGCCGACGAGCAGGATCACGGAGCTCGCGGCGGTGCGCCGCAGAAACCCGTCCCCGGTGAGGAGCGAGTACAGGGTCTCGAGGCCGCCGAAGGGGCAGAGGAAGTCGACGCCGGCCCAGCGTCCGCCGCCTTGCGCCTTCTGATGTGAGTAGACGATCGCCGTCATGCCGACCAGGACCACGCCCAGCACGATCCAGCGCGCCCAACGCGATCTCTTCCGTGACACCTGGTCCGCTCGTCCGTCCGTCATGCCCTCGTCCTCCCGTGCCATGTGTTCTGACCGCCGTCGCTCTTGGCCGTGCGTCTGTGGCCGCAGACAGCCTAAAGGCGAGTTGTGAACAGCTTCTGAAGCGGTTCTGGAGAGGTTGTGAAGAAGGGAAGTGGCGGAGAGGGAGGGATTCGAACCCTCGAGGCAGGTTGACCCCGCCCACGCGATTTCCAGTCGCGCTCCTTAAGCCAGCTCGGACACCTCTCCGCGCGCTGCCGGGCGCGCCCGGCGAGCGGACGAACAGTATACGACAGGGCCGTCGGGCGGGGGTACCGGCCGGGCGGCCGGTCCGCCTGGGCGGGCGGGTCCGCTCGGGCGCGTCGCTACGACCGGATCTCTTCCTCAGGTCCGGGCGGCCAGCGCCGAGATGAACAGGGCCTCGGCGACGGTGCAGCGCTCGAGCTCACCCAGGTCGACGCTCTCGTCGGGCGCGTGGATCTTGCACCGCGGCTCTTCCGTGCCCCAGAGGATCATCTCGGCGTGGGGCAGCGCCGCCTGGAACGCCGCGACCAGGGGGATCGAGCCGCCTTCGCCGTAGCGCACCACGTCCTTGCCGTAGGCGGCGGCCATGGCTCCGGTCGCCGCCGCGTAGGCCGGTCCGTCGGTCCTGGCGACGAAGCCCTCGCCGACGCCGCCGGCCGTCACCCTCACCCTGACGTTCCAGGGCGCGGCCGCCTCGAGATGCGCCCTGACGGCCTCCTGCGCGGCCGCGGGCTTCTGACCGGGCGCGAGGCGCACGCTGACGCGCGCCCGGGCTCTGGGGACGAGCGCGTTGGCGGCGCCGTCCACCCGCGGCGCGTCGATGCCGATCACGTTGATCGACGGCTTGCCGTAGAGGCGTTCGGCGATGGTCCCGCTGCCGATGAGCCCCACACCGTCCAGCACGCCGGCATCCGCGCGATACGCGGCCTCGTCGTAGGGGGCGCCCTCGTAGGCGATCGTCGAGAGGCCCGTGACGGCCACGTCGCCCTTGTCGTCGTGCAGCGTGGCGATCATGCGGCTCAGCGCCACGAGCGCGTCGGGCGCCGGGCCGCCGAACATGCCGCTGTGCACGGCGCCCTCAAGAGTCTCGACCTCGACGTCGCAGGCGGCCATGCCGCGGAGCGACGTCGTGAGTGTGGGCACGCCGAGCGCGTAGTTGCCCAGATCGCTGACGACGACGACGTCGGCCTGGAGCAGCGCGGCGTTCTCCCTGACGAACTCCTCGATGCCGCCGCCGTCCGCCTCCTCCTGGCCTTCGATGAGGACCTTGACGCCCACCGGGCAGTCCTCCCCCAGGGCGAGGAGCGCGCCGGCGTGCGTCACGATGCCGCTTTTGTCGTCGGCGGCGCCGCGACCGTAGAGCCGGCCGCCGCGCTCGACCGGCTCGAACGGCAGGCTCGTCCACGCGTCCTCGGGGCCGGCGGGTTGCACGTCGTAGTGCGCGTAGAGCAAGACGGTCGGGGCGCCCGGCTGCGCCGGGCGCTCGCCGTATACCGCCTGCGGCGCGCGCGGCACGTCCAGCATGCGCACGCCCGGCAGGCCCGCCTCGGTGAAGAGCCGCGCCACCGCCGCGCCCGCCTGCTCGACCGGCGCCGTGGGGAAGCCCGGGAACGAGACCGACGGCAGACGCACGAGCTGCTTGAGCTCCTCGGTCAAGCGAGGCATGAGGTCTTCGATCGTCTGCCGCAGGTCCGTGGGCATCGCGTTCTCCTTGTCGTTCAGTACGTCTGCCGGTCGTGGGGCCGCGTGCCCCGTCCGCCGCCGTCGCGTCGCGAGATCGCCGTCTGGATGCCGAGCGTGGCCGTCCCGGCGACCAGGAGCATGGCGAGGTTGACGCCGAGCACCGTGACGGCGCCCAGTGCCCCGCTCCACTCGCCGAGCCCGGCGGCGACGCCGATGTAGGCGACCGCCGGGATCGTGGTGACGGAGATGGCGACGCCGACGGCGAAGCTGGCGCGGGTCTCGAAGCTGAGCATGCCGGCGACGCCGGCGGCGAGGGCGACGCCCGCGGTGGCGACGGACACGTGGGCGAGGCTGTAGGCGACGCCGGATTGGATGTCGGCGCCTGCGGCGACCACGCCGGTCGCTCGCAGCGCCAGGGTGACCAGCCACGCGGCGACGACGGCGGTCAGCAGGCCGGGCAGGAGCGTGCCGAGCGCCCGGCCCAGCAGGCGCGGCCGGCGGCCCACGAGGGCGACGGCGGCGGCCGTGAGCGGCAGCAGGTCCGGGCTCACCGCCATGGCGCCCACGATCAGGATGGCGCTGTGCTCGAGCACGCCGAACGCCGCGATCACGCCGGCGACCGCCATGTAGGCGAGGTAGCTCGGGCGGAGGCCGACGTTGTCGACCGCCTCGTCGGTGACCTCGCTCCAGACGAGCGTGTCGTGCTGCGCCTCCGTCTCCAGGGCGTAGCCTTCGTCCGTCATCGGCCGCACGACCTGGACGCGCGAGATGGAGAGGTCGGCGGCGCGCACGCCGAGCGCGGTGAGGTCGGCCACGGAGGCGTCGGCGACCTCGTCGTCGAGCTCCGCCGTGATCAGCGCCGCGCCGCTGTCGGCGGTGACGCCGGAGAGGACGATGTGGCGCGCGCCGTCCCGGGCGCGCAGCGCGCGCGAGACGTCGTCGACCTGCTCGGGCGGGACGTAGGCGCGGAGGTGGAACACGACCTAGCGCCGCGCCTGGAAGAACTGCCGCAGGAGGGCCACGGACTCGTCGGCCAGCACGCCGCTGGTGATGTCCAGACAGTGGTTGAGGCGGTCGTCCTGGCAGACGTTGTAGAGGGTGCCGGCGGCGCCGGCCTTCTCGTCCGTGGCGCCGTACACCAGCCGGGGGATGCGCGCCTGGACGACGGCGCCGGCGCACATCGGGCACGGCTCCAGGGTCACGTAGAGCACGGTGTTGAGGAGCCGCCAGCTGCCCATGTGCGCCGCCGCCTGCTCGATCGCGATCATCTCCGCGTGCGCCACGGGGCTGCGGCGCAGCTCGCGCTCGTTGCCCGCCGCGGCGATCACCTCGCCGTCGAGCACGACGACCGCGCCGATGGGCACGTCGCCGTGCCGCGGCGCGCGCTCCGCCTCGCGCAGCGCCAGCCGCATGTAGTAGTCGTCCCGTGAGAAGTGCACGTCACCCATGGCGGCATCATGCCCGAATCGGCCGTGTGTGAGAACCATCAGGCGCGGGCACAAACGGAGACATATTTGCATACGCAAATAGTTAGCCGGAACCGAGGGGTTCCGGCTCACCTACAGGAGGCACTGACATGGCGACGGTAGCAGAGACGACCACCCGCAGGTACGAAGGCGTCGAGTTCCCCGTGGCCGGGACCTGGGCTCTGGACCCGACGCACACCCGGGTGGACTTCGAGGCCCGGCATCTCATGGTGGCCAAGGTCAAGGGCCACTTCGGCGGCGCCGAGGGTGCGCTCGTCATCGGCGCGGACCCGACGCAGTCGACGGCCCAGGTCACGATCGCGACGGCGACCATCGACACCGGCGTCGAGCAGCGCGACCAGCACCTCAAGTCGCCGGACTTCCTCGAGGTCGAGGCACATCCGGAGATCGTCTTCACCTCCGGCTCGTTCGAGCACGTCCAGGACGGGGACTGGAGGCTCCACGGCGACCTGACGCTCCATGGAGTGACGAGGCCCGTCACCCTCAAGACGGAGTACAACGGCGTGGCCATCGACCCGTGGGGCGGCACCAGGGCGTTCTTCTCCGCGACGACGAAGTTCGACCGGGAGGAATGGGGCCTCAGCTGGAACGTGGCGCTCGAGACGGGCGGCTGGCTCGTCGGCAAGGAGATCAAGGTCGCCATCGAGGTGGAGGCCGTCCTTCAGCAGGACTGACCGGGTCATGGTCGACCCCCATCGGCGGGTATAGTAGCGAGGCGAACGGCACTACTCCCGTGAGGTGAACCGGCTCCATGGACTGGACTCTCTACATCATCTGCTTCGGCATCCCGCTCATCCTTGGGCTCGCGGTGCAGGGCTGGCTCCGCAGCACCTTCGCCAAGAACAGCCGCGTGCCGGTGGCCAGCGGCATGACCGGAGCCGACGTCGCCCGCCGGATCCTCGACAACAACGGGCTGCAGAGCGTCCCGGTGCAGCCGTCGAAGGCCGGCCCGCTGAGCGACCACTACGACCCGCGCACGCGCGGTGTCTTCCTCTCCGAGGCCGTGTACGCCGGGCGTTCGGTCGCGGCCACGGCCGTCGCCGCGCACGAGGTCGGGCACGCCGTCCAGCACGCCACGGCGTACGCGCCGATGCGGCTCCGCTCCGCCATCTGGCCGGTCGCGGCGTTCGGCTCGCAGGCGTGGTTCTTCATCCTCATCGCCGGCGTCATCTTCAACGCGTTCGGGCTCGTCCAGCTGGCGCTGATCGTGTTCGCCCTGGTCATCGCCTTCCAGATCGTGACGCTGCCGGTGGAGTTCAACGCCTCGCGGCGGGCGCTGGCGCAGATCAGGGACCTCCGGCTGGTGAACGACACGGAGGCCGTCGGCGCCCGGCAGACCCTGACGGCCGCCGCCATGACCTACGTCGCCGGCGCGCTGGCGTCGATCGCCCAGTTGCTGTACTTCCTGGCGATCTTCGGGCGGGACTGATCCGGCGGGACGGGCGTCCCGCCGGCCCGGCGCTCACGGGTCGGCGACGAACCCCGGCGTGAACTGGGCGACGACCACCGGTCGTCGCCCCACGCACACCACGGTCACCTTCTTGCGCGGCACCCTGTCCTCGCCGTCGAAGCTCAGGGTGCCCGTGACCCCGGGGTAGTGGCGCGTCGCCTGGATGGCGTCACGGACCTTCGACGGCTCGGCCGAGTCCGCCCGCCTCACCGCCGAGGCGACGAGGCCGACCGCGTCGTAGCCGAGGCCCGCGAACGCGCTCTGGGGCAGGCGGCCGTATGCGGCCCGGAACGACGCGTCGAAGCGGCGCACCGCGTTGCTCGCAGTGTTCATGCCGACGGCGGAGTGCGTGGTGTAGTAGACCTTGCCGCCGGACTTCTCCGCGGCGCTGATGAGGGCGGCGGAGTCGAAGCTGTCGCCGCCCATGATGGGCTGCCGGTACCCGGCCGCGCGCAGGTCGCGGACGATGCGCGGCGCATCCTCGGGGCCGGCGGCGACGAAGAGCACGTCGGCGGTCGCCGCCTGGTTCGCCGTGTCGGTCGCCTTCCCGCTCGACTCGCTGCTCTGCTCTCCGCCCGCCGACTCGCCGCCGCTCGACGCGTCGGAGCCGCCACTTGCCTCCTCGCCTTCCTCACCCGCAGCGCCCTCACTCGACGATCCACCATCGTCCAGGCGCTGTATGGCGTGGGAGGCGTTCTCGAAGTCGGCCGAGACCAGGACGCGGCCACCCTGCGCGCGGAGGGACCTCGTGAAGTACTTGGCCAGCAGACGGGTGTAGTCCAGGTCCTTGTCGTAGAGCACGGCGGCGGTGCGCGCTCCGAGCCGGTCGCTGGCGTACTGGGCGCTGGCGGCCGCCTGGGTGTTGTCGCCGAAGCAGGCGAGGAACAGCCAGTCCGGGACCTGCTCGGTGAGGCGCGGCGAGGTCGCGCCGCTGGTGACGAAGGGCACGCCGGCACGCGCGGCGATGGGCGCGGCGGCGAGCACCTGGTCGGTGTCGGAGAGGCCGACGATGGCGGTGACGCCGGAGGCGACGAGGCTGGCGGCGGCGCGCCGCACGTTCGCCGCGCTGGTCTGGCCGTCGCGCTCCAGGAGCTCGACGCGCCGGCCGAGCAACCCGCCGCGCGCGTTGATGCGCTCCACGGCGAGACGGGCGCCGTCCAGCGACGGCGAGTCGAGCGCGGACTGGTCGCCGGTGAGGTTGTAGATGGCGCCGATGCGCACGGGAAGCGGCGTCGCCCTGGCCGCGGGCGCGGGGTCCCCGCACGCGGCCGTGACGGCGAGCAGCGGCACGACGAGCGCCGCCGTGACGGCCGCGCGCGCAAACGTCGAGGTCCTGCCGCGTGTCCTCCGGCGCTTCATGGGTCGCGACCCATGGTAGAGCAGCGGAGCGAGGGCTTCATCCCGGGGCCCGTGCGACCCTTAGCAATCCTTCACAGCCACTTCACAGCACCGCTATGGCCAGGAGGTAGCGTCAGTGGTGGTGACAGGCGGGTGTTCGGAGGGAATTGTGCGCAAGGTCGGCGTGGTCATGGTTGCCCTCGGGCTCTCCGGCGCTGCGGGCGGTTACTACGTCGCGTACACCGCGGATCCTTGGGCGGACACCGCGGGCCTCGGCATCGGTGGGGCGCTCGCAGCAGTCTGCCTTGCCATCGTCGGGATGTTGCTCATCCAGTTCAAGTCCTGACGTCTACGTCGCCAGGTGGTAGTCGCGCCTTCTTGGTCTCGCGATGGGGTACCACGCCTGGACAAGTAGCACGGCGGCAGAAAGCCCGTCGCAACTCGGGAGAACCCAGACAAGGCAGCCGTCCAAGACGTGCCTGCCTTGACGCTCTCGAGCGTGTCACGCCAAGGTCGTGAACCCTGTCGTGCCACGCCTCGCTCTACGCCGCGTGCGACGGGCACCTTCATACTGTGCGCCTTCGGCGGTTACCACAAGCGTTGTGGCACCTGAGCGAGCCGACCATGGACTCGACGGGCATCGCCGAAGGCAAGGCGCTGTTCACCGACCACACCTACGACAACCTGGGCATCCCTGCGAACCCCACCGTCTGGGCGCTGACCGGCAGCGACGCTGTCGACCTTGGTCTAGGCGGGTTCCTCAAGAATGCAGGGTATGGCGAGGCCGTCTGGATGGCCGAGGCCGGCAAGTTCAAGGTGCCCACGCTGCGCAACGTCGCCAGGAACCGGCCCTACGGCCACAACGGCTCCTTCGCCACGCTCTACGACATCGTGCACTTCTACAACACGCGCGACGTCCCCGGTGCAGGCTGGGCGGCGCCCGAGGTGCCCGAGACGGTCAACACGGACGAGCTCGGCGATCTCGGCCTGACGAAGCGCGAGGAGCTGGCGCTCGTCGCTTTCATGAAGACCCTGAGCGACCGCGCGTTCATGCCGCAGCCTGCTCACTGAGCTGCGGGGAGGGCGACCTGACGGGCAGTGACCGTCGTTTCGTCGGACAAAGCACAAGGGGGGGGCGGCGCCGGATGGGCGCCGCCCCCCCTCGTCGTTCATAGGACTTGGCGGCGGCCGCCGTCCCTGCGGAGGCGGACTCGCCGTTCTTCAGGCAGCATCTCGCGCCGCCTCTTCTTCTCGCTGTCGCGAGTAGGTCGCCAGCACGGCGCCGTCGTTCGTGAACTCGTGCTCCGCCAGTCGGAACCGGCGCAGTTCGCCGTCCTCGGGGAAGATGCGCTTGCCGCCACCCAGCATGAGCGGGTCGATCATCAGGCGCAGCTCGTCGACCAGGTCGTCGGCGAGCAGGCCGCGCACCAACTGGGCGCTGCCGATCACGTGCAGGTCCCGGCCGTCCTTCTGCTTGAGCGCCCGCAGGGCGGTGGCGACATCGGGGCGGAGCAGACTCGAGTTGCTCCACGCCAGAGGCTCCGTCAGCGTGGTCGAGGCCACGTGCTTCGGCACCCTGTTGAGCGGCTCGGCGATGAAGGCCTCCTCCTCGGACGCGTTCGGCCAGTAGCCGGCGAAGATCTCGTAGGTGCGCCGCCCAAGGACGAGGGCGCCCATGTCGGCGATGTACTCCATCACCCAGGCCCGCGCCCGCTCGTCCTGCGTGTAGCGCATGTGCCAGCCGCCGTGCGCGAAGCCGCCCGAGGGGTCCTCCTCCTGTCCGCCGGGCGCCTGGGCCACGCCGTCCATGCTCACGAATTCGTTGACGATCAGCTTGCGCATCGTGTTCCTCCCCGACGGGATCGCCTGCCTGAGAGGACCGCCGGGTGCGATCCCACTGGAGAGGACGGTTCCCGGCCCGGACGGTGAGAAACGGCCTCACCGACCGATCCGGCCATGCGGAGCCGCCGGCGGAAAGAGGGGGTGACGAGGGGAGAGGGGTCTGCGAGGGGAAGAGCTGGTGCGCACGGCAGGACTCGAACCTGCGGCCTTCGGTTCCGTAGACCGACGCTCTGATCCAACTGAGCTACGTGCGCACGCGGACCGAGAGTATACCCGAAAGCGCGGGGAGGGGAAAACGTCAGGGCTCGCGGAAGCGGAGCCGCGCGACGAGCTCGTCGTCCTCACGCTCGCCGGTCTCGGCGAAGCCGAGCGATGCGTAGAGCGCGCGGGCGGCCGCGTTGTCCGCGGCGTGGCTGAGGGCCGCCGAGGGGCAGCCCTCGTCGCGGCGCAGCCGCTCGACGAGGGCGAGCACGGCGGCTCTCCCGTACCCTCGCCGCTGGTACTCGCGGCCGATCACGAGCCCTCCGATCCAGCCGCTGCCGTCATCGGGGTCGACGGCCCACATCACGAAGCCGACGACCTCGTCACCGGCCGTCACCGCGAGCGGGCGCCACACGCCGCCGTAGTGGCAGAGGCACAGGTAGCGGGTGACGGGAGCGACGAAGGCCTGCTGGTCGGGAGCGACCTCGAGGTCGGCGCAGGCGCGCCAGTTGTCGGCGGTCACCTCGGTGAGCTGGATCGCGGTCACGTCGCTCCCGGAGGTCGGGGAGACTGGCGGAGAAGCCGGGATTCGAACCCGGGAAGGAGGTTAAAGCCCCCTTAACCGCTTAGCAGGCGGTTGCCTTCAGCCACTCGGCCACTTCTCCGCGCGGGAGACACACTATACCGCACCCGCCACGGGCTCGAAAGCTGGGCGGTGGTCCGGGCACGCGGCGGATATGATGACGCTTACCGCACCGTCACAGGGAGTACTGGGGGGTCCGAGTGGAGGACATCGCCGGCATCGATCCCGGCGTCGTCGCCGAGGTGGAGCGCGAGACCAGCGAGCTGCTGAGCGCGCTCATCCGGATCGACACGTCGAACCCGCCCGGGGACGAGACCAGGGTGGCGGAGTTCATGGCCGCCTGGTTCCGTGAGCGAGGGCTCGAGGGCGAGATCGCCGGCGAGCCCGCCGACCGCGCGAGCTTCGTCCTGCGCGTGGACTCCGGCAGGCCCGGCCCCTCGCTGCTGCTGCTCGCGCACGAGGACGTGGTGCCGGCCAACGCGCCCGACTGGCGCGTGCCGCCGTTCTCGGGCCTGATCGCGGACGGCTACGTCTGGGGCCGCGGCGCGGTCGACATCAAGAACCTGGTCGCCGCGCACGCCGTGGCGGCCGCGCGGATCGCCGCCGCCGGCGGCCCGGCCGCCGGCGCGCTCGTCTACGCCTGCACCGCCGACGAGGAGGAGGGGTCCGTCGGCGGCGCCCGCTGGCTCGTCCAC
This sequence comes from Thermoleophilia bacterium, assembly GCA_036277455.1. GTDB lineage: Bacteria > Actinomycetota > Thermoleophilia > UBA2241 > UBA2241 > CAIXSE01. The sequence continues at coordinate 4,439 of DASUMX010000316.1, read as the reverse complement.
AATCGCCCCGACCTCGTGAAGACCGACTACGTGATCAACGAGGGCGGGGGGCACTTCCTCGAGCGGGCCGGGCGCCGCGTCTATCTCCTCGAGACCGGTGAGAAGGGCACGGCGCAGTTCCGCGTGATCGTCAAGGGCGAGGCGGGCCACGCGTCGGTCCCGCTGCGCCACGGCAACGCCGTCGTGGCCGCGGCGCGCGTCGTCGACGCGCTGGTCTCGCACCGGATGCCCGTGGTGATCGACGGGTCGTCCGAGGAGCTGGTGCGGCTGCTCGTCGACTCGCCCGCCCTGCGCAAGCGCCTGCGCGACCCGGAGACGGCGCGCGCGGCCCTGATCGACCTCGCGCGCCGCGACGTCCAGCTCGCCGACATGATCGAGCCGCTGTACGGCTTCGCCTTCTCGCCGACGATCCTCCACAGCAACAGCGTCGCCGTGAACGTCTACCCCACCCGCGTCGAGCTGACCGTGGACTGCCGGATGCTCGCCGGGCACCAGGAGCACGAGGTGCTCACCGAGGTCCGCACCGCGCTGGACGGGGTGGAGGCAGACTGGGACCTCGAGTGGGCCGGCCCGGTGGTGCGGGGCAATTCGTCGCCGTACCCTTCGCCCCTCGCCGAGGCGATCCGCACGACGCTCGAGCGGCACGTGCCCGGCGCCGAGCTCGCCAACAGCCACTCCGTCGGCTTCACCGACTCCAACTGGTTCCGCGCCGCGTATCCCGACACCGTCGCCTACAACTTCGCCCCTCACCTCGTGGAGCGCTACGACGAGGTCACGCCGCGCTATCACAACGTCGACGAGCGCATCCTCGTCCGCGACCTGGCCTTCCAGGCCCTGTTCGCGGAGCGGGTCGCGCTGGAGTTGCTTCGCTGACGGCTGGAGCTGCTCCGCTGGGGATCGCTCCCCGGCCCGCCCCTACGCCACCGGCCAGTCGATCTCGGTCAGGAGCTCCTCCACGGGCACCGCGTCCGGATCGTTGAGGTAGATCTCTCGCACCATCCCCGCCGGCCGCCGGCCGTTGTCCGTCATCCACTTCTGCAGCGCGACGTAGGCCTTGCCGATCCCGTTGTACGGACCGACGTGCACCGTGGACGCGACCGTCCCGCCCGGCACCTCCTCGAGCGCGACCTGCTCGCCGCCGGTCGCGCCGGGCACGACCGGCATGCAGACGGTGATCACGAACTCGTCGCTGCAGTCCTCGGGGTACAGGATGAACGGCGGACCGGCCCAACTGGCGCCGGTCTTGGCCGCGTGCTCCACGAGCGCGCGGAACGCGCCGCCTATGCGGTCCGCGATCGTCTCCATCGTCACCGGCTGGCGGTACGTGAGTGCCAGTTGCGGGATGATGTCCTTCTCGGCGATCTCGTAGTCCATGCTCTCGTCTCCCTTCGTGGCGCGGCCGGTCCCCGGCCTTGAGGATACCGTGCGGCTCCGGTGCGGGGAACGGCGGCGCTGTCGGCCGTCAGGGCGCCAGGGCGAGCACGACGGCGACGCTCGCGGCCATGATCGCGACCTGCACCGAGATGCCCCAGGCCTTGCCGGACCGGCCGTGCGGGAAGCGGTCCCAGTGGCTGGGGAACACCTTGCGGCCCTTCTCACCGCGCGCGACCCAGATGAGCACGTCCCAGTCCGGCGCGCCGCTGACGAGCCCCATGAATGCGATCCACCAGGGGTAGCCGAGCAGCAGCCACGCGATCCAGAAGGCGGCGAACGAGGCGAGGAAGTCGCACCAGCCGTAGAGGATGGGGTGGCGCGAGACGGTGTAGTCCCAGTGCGGGACCAGGTCCATGAGCACGTGCGCGAGCACCACCAGGACGAGGATGAGCCACCAGGGACCTCCGAGGGCGGCGGCGATGCCGAGGCCGGCGAGGACGTGTGTCGTGACCCACATGGCGGCAGACTACGGCATCGCGCCCGCGGCGCGCCAGAGGGCGAGTGCGGGCGCCGACGCGTCGACGCCCGGTCATCGTACGGATGCGGGGTAGCGGCGGGCGGCATAGGGTACTATGGGCACAGCGAACCGGAGGAGGGACCCTTGAAGAAGCTGATTTTCCTGATGCTGCTCATCCTCGTCGGCGTGGGCGCGTACTTCGCCTGGAAGATGCTGAAGGGTGACGGCGGCTGCTGCGGCTGGGGCGGCGACAACACGGATCCGTGGAGCAGCTACACCCCGCCGGCGGAGGACGCGCCCGCGGAGACGCCCGCGCTCTGATCTGACTCTGTCGTGACGGCGCCGGGAGGCGAGGCCTTTGCCTCGTCGCCTCCCGGCGCCGTCACGCGTACGCCCGGCGGAACCCGACGGCTCGGCCTCCGTCCGCGGTGTCGTGTAGGGTGATCGTCAACCGGTTCGCAACCGCAGGGAGGGATCGTGCGCGTCCGCATCGTCATCACCGTCGTCGTCGCGGCGCTCGTCCTGCTCACCCTGCCCGGCGCCGCCCTCGCCTGGAGCAACGGCCCCAACGGCGCCAACGGCTTCGGCACGCACGACTGGGTGCTGAAGGAGGCGAACCGGCTGGCGGCCACGCAGAACGCCGGCTGGGTGCGCCTCAACGTCGCCCTGCCGAAGACCGACGACCCCGACACCGTCTTCCACGACTTCTACTACCACGTCTACGACGTGTGGGGCAGCAGGTACGGGGACGCGCCCCGGAAGGTCGCCCTCTTCTACGGCAAGGCCCTGGCGGCGCGCAAGGCCGGCGACTGGCGCGCCGCCAGCAAGTGGGTCGGCATCATGGCCCACTACTACGCCGACATCTGCAATCCGCTGCACACCGACCAGAGCAGGGCCGAGGAGCGCATGCACTCCGCCTACGAATCCGCCGCTCAGCGCTCCACCGACGCCCCCGGCGAGAACCGGTCCTGGGTCGCCTTCAACGGCTACCGGGCGAGGAGCGATGTCGCGGGCTTCACCAAGGACACGGCGGCGACGAGTCACAAGTACTACGCGGCCCTGGTCAGGGGCTACAACAGCGGCGGCATGAACGCCACCGTCCTCTCCATCACGCGAAAGCGCGTGAACGGGGCCGTCAACGGTCTTGCGGACCTCATCATCGCGATCAAGAGGGGCGTCAAGGGCACGCGCTAGTTCGAGACTCAGCCTTCGCTTCGTCCACGATGAGCGCGTCGATCCTTCGGTCTTGGCGGAGGGGGTGGGATTCGAACCCACGAACGAGTCGCCCCGTTGGCGGTTTTCAAGTCGCCTTCCCCCTGTACAAAGTACCTGCAAACGGAGCTATTCGGGAGCGGAGTGCGGTCACGGTCGCTCACCGTCGTTCTTGGTCGCCGACCGGGGCCTCTCGACGTGGCGTCTTTTGGCACATGGCGCAGAATGGCGCGCGCCGAAGAGGGCCTCGGGGTCGCCCTTGTCGGGCCCTCCCCAGAAGGAGGTTCGGCGTCGCAGAGCCGAGTGGAGAGGCAGGGACGGCGCTCTTGCCCGGCGACCTCGGGCGCGCGCGGATCACTCGATCCGCTGAGCCAGGGCCACGATGATCCCCTCCGGTCCGCGCACGTACGCCATGCTCCAGATCCGCTCGTACTGACCGATGCCGCCGATCAGGCCGTAGCCGTCGGCAGCCAGCTGGTCGACTGTCGCCTGGAGGTCATCCACCTCGAAGGCGACGCTACGCAGCCCCAGTTCATTGGCCATCGCCTCGGGCGACCCTGGCTCGTGAGGGGGCCGGACGAAGCTCGAGAGTTCGATCGCGGTCCCTCCGCCCGGCGGCCTGAGCATGACGATCTCGCTGCGGGCGTTCGGTATGCCGGTGACGGTGTCGATGAACTCGCCTTCTACGAACGTCCTTCCGTCGACCTCGAGACCCAGCCCGACGAAGAACGCCGTCACAGCGTCGAGGTCGGCGACCGTGATGCCGAGGTGGTCGAAGCGCCGGATGCGTCTCCCGTCCATGCTCGCACTCTGCCCGCCGGCGGAGGACCGCAGCGCAAAAGAGCGTACGCTGCCTACCCCTTCGCCTGGGGGAAGCGGCCGGCGGGCGCCCTGGCCTCCGGCGCCGGCAGGCGCAGGTCGCCGAGCGCGTCGGCGGCTGCCTCGTCGGCCTTCTCTGAAGGGTCGACGTAGTGCAGCTCGGTGACCGCCGTCGTCGCGTGCCCGAGCCGGCGGGAGACGGTGTAGAGGTCGACGCCCGCCTCGATCAGCAGGCAGGCGAACGTCAGCCCACGCTGGGATGACAGTTCCTATCAGTAGACGTCAGCCCACGCTGGGTATCGTAGTGACGATTGCTCAATCGAGAAGGGGTACTACGACATGGCGAAGTATGTGGACGGATTCGTGCTTGTGATCCCCAAGGACAAGGGTGAAGAGTACAAGAAGATGGCAGAAAGCGGACGTGATTCCTGGATGAAACACGGGGCGCTGGCGTATTACGAATGCCGAGGCGACGACCTGACCCCCCAGGAAATGGGCAGCGAGAAGACCCGCGCAT
>DASUMX010000315.1:0-4881 GCA_036277455.1 Thermoleophilia bacterium | reverse complement strand
GACGGGGACGCCCTTCTCGCGCAGGCGGTCTGCGAGGAGCACCTCGCCGGTGTTCATGTCGATGCCGCCGAGCAGGGTCTTGACCTCGGCCTCGGGATCGCCGACGTAGATGCGCGTGTCGTTGAAGGGGTTGGTGAGCTCTTCCGGGTCGGCGAGCTCCTTGAGGTGGTCGGGAAGCGCGTCGTACCGCTTCTTGGTGCGCGCCAGGAACTCGTCGACGCCCTCCTTGCCGCGCGGGTCGGCCTCGATGCCCATGCGCACGGCGGTCTCGTAAATCTCGCGGAGCTTCACGGTGGTCCTTTCTGGTGAACTGGAATCCCTCCTATCTTACCCAGAGGGCAGGATGGGCGTGCGTGAGAGCGGGCGCGAGAGGAAGCGGCTGCCGGCGTCGACGAAGCGCCACGGCTTCTGGTCGCCGCCGCGGACGCCGATGCGCGCCGTGGTGACCACGTCGGGACCGGGCGCGTCCGCCTCCCGCGGCAGGACCTCCAGCGGCGGCTCCCAGACCGGCAGGCCGTTCTGGGCGCGGCCGATGCCGAGGGCCTGGGCGAGCCGCGCCGGGCCGGAGGCGAGCAGGCGCGGCTCCAGCACTCCGCGGCGGGCGACCATGTCCTCGACGCCGTGCTCAGGCTCGAGGGCCCGGAGCAGCACGCCCGCTCCCACGCCCTCCTCCTCGGACGCCACGTTGGCGCAGAAGTGCATGCCGTACGTGAAGTAGACGTAGAGGTGGCCGGGCGGGCCGAAGAGCACGGCGTTGCGGTCCGTCTTGCCGCGGTAGCCGTGACAGCAGGGGTCGTCCTGCCGGTAGGCCTCCGTCTCGACGATGCGCCCACCAACGCCCCCGAAGAGGAAGGTGCAGCCGATGAGGTCGCGCGCCACCTCGAGCGCGGAGCGCGCGAAGAACACCTGCGGCAGTGGCTGGGGACCGGTCACGACCAGAGTGTAGCGGACCGGCGGGCGGCGTTCGGCACGAGCCGACGCGGCCGCCCGAAGGCTTCCCAGGAGGACCATGTGCTCTCCGGACTCGCACCCTCGCATGTACTACCAAGCGTACGACGTCACACCTGAGCGTACCTCGGAACGTGCCAGTCCCGAGAGGACTACCTTGTGCCTGGAGGCTACCTGATGCCCGGGCTCGCCGGGCGGCACGGCGCACGATCAGCGGCGGCCGTCAGCAGCAGGGTCGCGCCGCGAGTGCGGCGCGCGCCCGCTCGAGCTGCTCGCGCACGCGCGCGGGCGCGGACCCGCCGCGGGAGCGCTTGCGCGCCAGCTGCGCGGCGGGCTCGTGGAGCGCGTAGTAGCCCTCGTCGAAGGCCGGCGAGAGGGCTTGGAGGTCCTCGAGCGGGACCTGGGCGAGGCCCTCTCCCCTCTCGAGGCAGCGGCGCACCAGGCCGCCGGTGAGGTGGTGCGCCTCCCGGAACGGCACGCCCCTCTCCACGAGGTAGTCGGCGACGTCGGTGGCGGCCAGGAAGGGATCGCAGGCCGCCGCCATGCGCGCCTCGTCGAAGGTCACTTCGTCGAGCAGCCCGTGCACGACGGGCAGCAGCCGGTCGAGGCAATCGACGGCGTCGAAGAGGTAGCGCTTGTCCTCGCGCAGGTCGGTGTTGTAGGCGAGCGGCAGGCCGTGGAGCACGCCGAGGAGGCCGCCGAGGTCGGCGGTCAGCCGCGGAGCGGCGGCCCGCATCAGCTCGGCGGCGTCCGGGTTCTTCTTCTGCGGCATGATGCTCGAGCCGCCGGCGTAGGCGTCCGGAAGGCGCACGAAGCCGAACTCGGCGCTCGCCCAGAGGACGAGCTCCGCGCCGAGCCGCGAGATGTGGGCGCCCAGCTGGGCGGCGGCGGCGAGGTAGTCGACGACGAAGTCGCGATCGGCCACGGCGTCGAGCGAGTTCTCGGCGACGCGCTCGAAGCCCAGATCGGCCGCTTCGGCCTCGCGGTCCAGCTCGAAGTCGAGGCCGACGGCGGCGCCGGCCCCGAGCGGCAGCTCGAGACACGCCCGGCGAGCGGCCTCGAACCGCGAGCGGTCGCGCTCGAGCATCCAGAAGTACGCGAGCAGGTGCTGCGCCAGCGACGTGACCTGCGCGCGCTGCAGGTGCGTGTACGCCGGGAGGACGGTCTCGGTGTGATCGGCCGCCCGCGCGACGAGCAGGCCCTGGAGGGCGGCCAGCGCCGCGTCCTGGCGCTCGGCGACGCGGCGCAGGTGCAGGCGCACGTCCGTGACGACCTGGTCGTTGCGGCTGCGGCCGGTGTGCAGGCGGGCGCCGGCGTCTCCGATGAGCTCCGTCAGCCGGCGCTCGACGGCCATGTGCACGTCTTCGTCGGCGTCGGCGGGGACGAAGGCGCCGGACTCGATCTCGCGGCCGACGGCGGCGAGGCCGTTCTGGATGGCCTCGAACTCGGCCGCGCTCAGGATGCCGGCGCCCAGCAGCGCCCGGGCGTGCGCCACGGAGCCCTCGATGTCCTCAGGCCACAGGCGCCAGTCGAGCGCCAGCGAGCTGTTCAGCGCCACGAAGGCGGGGGCGCGCTCGCCGGCGAAGCGGCCCGAGCGGGCGACGGTCACGCGGGACTCCCGGCGAGCCGCGCGGCGCGGATGATGGTGGCAGTGCTCGTCATTGTGGGCATCCTATGTCTTCGAACGGGTGCGGAGCGGGCGGCCGCCATGTGACGACCTCCCCCGGCGGACGGCGGTGCAGCCGTGAGCGCCGGCGGGCGGCGGCCCGTGCGGCGGCCGCCCGCTCCTCCCCGTGGCGGCGGGTCGAGCCCGCGGTCAGGCGGTCTCGACCTCCTCGTCCATCTCGAGCTCCTTCATCATGTGGTGCTCCTTGCCCACGCGCGCCCAGACCTCGATCGGCAGGCCCCACAGCTCGATGAAGCCGGCGGCGGCCGTGTGCGAGAACTCGTCCTCCGTCGTGTAGGTCGCGAGTTTGTAGCTGTACAGGGAGAAGTCGCTCTGGCGCCCCTCGGCCACGCAGCTCCCCTTGTGGAACTTGAGGCGCACGTCGCCGGTGACCCGCTCCTGGCTCTGGAAGAGGAACGCCTTGCAGGCCTCGGTGAGCGGGTCGAACCACTGCCCCTCGTAGATCATGTCGGCCAGCTTGCTCTCGATGGTCTTCTTGAAGTGGAGCAGGTCGCGCGTGAGCACCAGGTCCTCGAGCGCCTGGTGCGCGGTGATGAGCGCCAGCGAGCCGGCGACCTCGTAGACCTCGCGGCTCTTGATGCCGACGAGCCGGTTCTCGATCATGTCGACGCGGCCGAAGCCGTGGGCGTTGCCGATGGCGTCGATCTTCTCGATGAGCTCGACCATGCCCATGGGCACGCCGTCGAGGGCGACCGGCTTGCCCTTCTCGAAGCTGACGACGACGGTCTGCGCCTCGTCCGGCGCGTCGCTCACGGACTTGACGAACTGGAACGCGTCCTCGGGCGGCGCGACCCAGGGGTCCTCGAGCACGCCGCACTCGTTGCTGCGGCCCCACATGTTCTCGTCGATGGAGTACGGGCTCTTCTTGGTCAGGTTGACCGGGATGCCGCGCTCGGTGACGTAGTCGATGAGCTCCTCGCGGCTCGGCCAGTCCGCGGCGCGGGCAGGTGCGATGATCTCGAGCGTCGGATCGAGCGCGCGCACGCCGATGTCGATGCGCACCTGGTCGTTGCCCTTGCCGGTGCAGCCGTGGGCGACGGCGGTGGCGCCGTACTTGTGCGCCGTCTCGACGAGCTTCTTGGCGATGAGCGGCCGGCCGATGGCCGTGCTCAGCGGGTACGTGTCCTCGTAGAGCGCGTTGGCCATGAGCGCCGGCAGGCAGTGGTGCTCGGCGAACTCCTCCTTGGCGTCGATCGCGACGGCGGCGATGGCGCCGGCCGCCTCGGCCCGCGCCATGATGCCGGGCACGTCCTTGACGCGGCCGATGTCGACGAGGCAGCAGACCACGTCATAGCCGTACTTGTCCTTGAGCCACGGCACGAGCGCGGAGGTGTCGAGGCCGCCCGAGTACGCGAGGACGACCGTGCCGTTGGGGGCGCTGCCGTTGCCTGAGCTGGGTGTGGTCACTGGGATGCTCCTTGAAAGTCAGGGTGGGCCGGGGCCGGGGCCGGCGCGGCGAAGCCGCTCGCCGGCTGCCCGAGGACGAGGATGGGGCGCGCGCGGAGTCGTGCCTGCGCGCTAGGCCTCTCGGAGACGGTCGACGTAGCGCTTCATCTCGCGCGCCTTGTCGCTCGTGTCCAGGATGACCACGAAGGTGTCGTCGCCGGCCAGGGTGCCGACGATGTCGGTGTGGTTGAGGTTGTCGATCTGCCGCGCGACCGTCGACGCGGTCCCGATCTCGCAGCGCACCACCAGCAGCTGCTGCGAGACGGCGGTGGACCGGGCGAAGTCGCGCAGCACGTGGCGCGCCGCCTGCTCGGGGTCCTTGGGCCGCTCGCGCGAGCTGAGGACGTACTTGGCGCGACCGAGGTGCGTGCGAACCTTCTGCAGGTCGAGCTCGCGGATGTCGCGCGAGACCGTCGCCTGGGTGACCTCACAGCCCAGGGCGCTGAGCGCGCTCACCAGCTCCCGCTGCGTGGCGATCTCCCGCTGCTGGACGACCGTCTGGATCAGCCGCTGGCGTTCGGTCTTGCTCATGGGCGCGCGCTGGTTCATACGCTGCATAGAATACACCGCCTGCGCCGGGAATATGCAAACCGTCTGCTCTGCGACGACGGCTGCGGGGCTCACGCGACCACCTTGGTGCCGCAGCCGGCGTCGGTCATGATCTCGAGCAGGACGGCGTGCTCGACCCGGCCGTCGATGATGTGGGCGCTCCCCACGCCGGCCTCGAGCGCCTTGCGCACGGCGGCCGCCTTGGGCACCATGCCGCCGCCGATGCGGCCGGCGGCCTGCAGCGCGCCCAG
>DASUMX010000314.1:0-7443 GCA_036277455.1 Thermoleophilia bacterium | reverse complement strand
CGCGCATTTCCTGATATGACCGGAGCCCGGGACGACCAGACCGTATGGTTCTCCTTCATCGTCTTCGAATCCAAAGAGCATCGCGATGAGGTGAATGCCAAGGTGATGAAGGAGATGGGGGAGAAGGCGGAAGAATACAAGGATATGGTCATGCCCTTCGACATGAGGCAAATGGCCTATGGAGGCTTCCAGGTCGAAGTCGAAGGATAGGCATCGAAAACGAAGGAAGAGCCGGAAAGCGACCATTCAGGTCCGAGACCCGCGGCCGCGGGCGCTGTCGGCGCCACCTCCGAACGAGTCTTGACGACCACGGTCAGCACTTATTGCCCGTGATCTTGGCGCACGATGGCGCACGAACCGGGCGGGAAGGTGGGGGAGAGGGTTCGCCGCGGACGCTCTTTCCTGCAAATTGGCGGAGGGGGTGGGATTCGAACCCACGAACGAGTCGCCCCGTTGGCGGTTTTCAAGACCGCTGCCTTCGACCTCTCGGCCACCCCTCCGGTAAGGCAAGTGTACCAAGTGCTTGGCCGGCCGCTCGGCATCGCGCGGCTGGCCGCCCGCGGCCGCGTCTGAGATACTCGCGCCCATGAACGCGCTCATCATCGGCTGCTCGGACGGCCGCGTCGCCGCCCAGCTCGACGCCCTGCTCGTCCAGCTCGGCGCCCCGGACGCCAACCGGCTCATCGTGCCCGGAGGGGTGCTGCCGCTCACGCGTCCGGGCTCGGAGCGACGCGTCGCGCTCGACTGCGTGCGCGAGATCGTCGAGGTGCACGACGTGCGCACCATCTTCCTGGTCGCGCACCAGGAGTGCGCCGCCTACGAGCGGGCGCTCGGCGGTCTCGGTTTCGACCAGCAGGAACTGCTCGAGCGCGACCTGCGGCGGGTCAAGACGCTGCTCGAGACCACGCTCCCCGGCGTCGAGGTGCGCTGCTACGTGATCCCCTGGCGCGAGAACGGCGAGGGCGCCGCGTACGGGCCCGCCGCCCTGGTCGACTGACCTTCGTCCCCGGGGCGGGCCCAGCGACCCTCTCGCGATGACGACGACCCCTCCTCCAGACGGCGGCGTGCACGACGGTCTGCCGTCGTCCGGCGTCCGCTGGGGCCGCTTCGTGGCCGGGGCGCTGCTCGCGGCCGCGCTGCTGGTGGGCGCTGTCGCCGCCTTCAACCTGCTCACCGACCCGTGGGGCGTGTTCGGCGTCGGCATCTTCCCGCCGCGCGTCAACCAGGACCGCTCCACGAAGGCGGACCTGCTCACGGGGCTGAAGCGTCCGCCGGAGCTGCTCATCTACGGCTCCTCGCGCGCGTGGACGGTGGAGGCGGCGCGGGTGGAGCAGGCCACCGGCCTGCGGACCTTCAACGCCGCCGTCACCGCCGGCCGGCCGGCGGACGCCTACGTGTTCACGGCGGTCGTGCACGACACCTGGCCGCGGGCGGAGCCGGACTTCCTCTGGCTGCTCGACGTGGAGGCGTTCCAGCGCGGCCCGCTGCCGCCGTCGCTGCTCGCGGAATCGCGGTTCAGCCGCTACCTTCCTTGGCGGGCCAAGGCGGCGGCCCAGCTCGACGAGCTGGGCTGGCTCGCGTCGTGGAGCGGTCTGCAGGCGTCCTGGGAGGTGTGGAAGAAGCGCCCGACGTGGGAGAAGGTGCGGGCGAGCTGGCTCAAGCGGATCGCGCCCGACGGCACGGTCAAGACGCAGCCCTCGAGTGAGGCCGGCGCCGGGCCGAAGGCGCTCGCCCGCTGGAGCGAGGACGAAGTCGCGCGGTACCGGTCCTTCGCACGTCTCGACGCCGACGCCGAGACCTACGTCGAGAAGACGCTGCAGCTGTTCGCCTCCTGGGGCGGGAGTGGGGTCGTCGTGCTCACGCCGACGCAGCCGCAGGTGCTGGCGGCGGTGCGGGACGCGGGCGGGCGGAGGCGCCACGCCGAGGTCCTGCGCCTCCTCGGCAGGCTGCAGGAGCAGTACGACTTCGCCGTCGTCGACCTGACCGGCGTCGAGTCGTTCGGAGGCGATCCCTCCGGGTTCTTCGACGCCACCCACATGACCACGGAGAACCAGCGCAGGATGATCGACGCCGCGCTCGCGCGCGCCGACGAGCGCTTCGACTGACCGCCGCGGCGCTCCGGCTACGGTACCCCGTTAGGTCCGTCGCGGCCGGGGAACCGTACCGGCACAAGGGCCGAATACCCCCGGGGGGTTTCGGTCGATCCGGGAGGCACCGATGGCTGTCGTAGCTTTCCGGGGGGTCAGCAAGGTCTACGCGGGCGGAGCCCGCGCCGTATCGCACATGGACCTCGAGATCGGTGACGGCGAGTTCGTCGTCCTGGTCGGGCCGTCGGGCTGTGGCAAGACGACGGCCCTTCGCATGCTCGCCGGCCTCGAGACCATCACCGAAGGCGCCATCACCATCGGCGACCGTGTGGTGAACCACGTGGCCCCCAAAGACCGGGACATCGCCATGGTGTTCCAGAACTACGCGCTGTACCCGCACCTCACCGTGTACGACAACATCGCCTTCGGCTTGCGCCTGCGCAAGACACCGAAGGACGAGATCGACGAACGAGTACGGCATGCCGCGGAGGTGCTCGGGCTCGAGGACTTTCTCGAGCGCAAGCCGCGCGCCCTCTCCGGCGGCCAGCGCCAGCGGGTCGCCATGGGGCGCGCGATCGTCCGCGAGCCGCAGGCGTTCCTCATGGACGAGCCGCTCTCCAACCTGGACGCCAAGCTCCGCGTGCAGATGCGCGCGGAGATCAGCAGCCTGCAGGACGAACTGGGCGTGACCACGGTCTACGTGACGCACGACCAGATCGAGGCGATGACCATGGGCGACCGCGTCGCGGTCATGAGAAAGGGCGAGCTCCAGCAGGTCGCCCCGCCGCAGGAGCTGTACGACCGCCCGGTCAACCTGTTCGTCGCCGGGTTCATCGGCAGCCCCACCATGAACATGATGGAGGCGGTCGTCGAGTCGGACGACGGCGGAGGGCTCGCCCTGACGATCGGCGAGCAGCGCCTGAGACTGGCGCCGGAGACGCGCCGCGCGCACCCCGCACTCGAGCGGTACATCGGTCGCGGCGTCGTGCTCGGCGTGCGACCGGAGGACCTGGAGGACGCGGCGCTCGCCGGGGACGCGCCCGAGGACCGGCGCCTCCGCGGGCGGTTGATGCTGCGCGAGGCGCTCGGCTCCGAGGTCGTCGCGCACTTCGAGATCGACGCTCCCCCCGTCCTCACCGAGGACACCAGGGAGCTCGCCGAGGACATCGGCACGGGTCATCACTACGAGGCGCACGCCAAACGCCGGACGACGACCTCCAAGCTCGTCGGCCGGTTCAGCGCGCGCACCGCGGTGCGCGAGGGCGAGACCTTGGAGATCGCCGTCGACACCCGTGCCCTCCACTTCTTCGACGTGGAGTCCGGCCTCGGCATCTACGGCGGCGAGGAGGCGCGGACCCGGCCCGTTCCGGAGCAGCCGCGCCCGGTCGCCGCCTGACGGAGTACTGAAGGAGTTGTCACAGATGAGCAGACTGACATGGATCATCATCGCGGTCGTAGTAGCGATCGCTGTCATCGTAGGCGTCGTCGTCGTCGCGAACGACGGCGGCAAGATCACCGAGTCCGGCGCGGGTGAGCCGAGCGAGACGCCCGCCGCCGACGTGAGCGGGACCGTCTCCGTGATGGCCGTCTGGTCCGGCGACGAGCAGGCCTCGTTCCAGGCCGTGATCGACGGCTTCACCGAGCTCTATCCCAACGTGAGCGTCGAGTACACGGGGGCCGGCGACCAGCTCCCGACGGTGCTCGGCACCGCCGTGCAGGGCGGAAACCCGCCGAGCGTCGCTGCGGTCGCACAGCCCGGGCTCATGCGCGACTTCGTGAGTCAGGGGGCCCTCAAGCCTCTGGACTTCGCGTCGGACGTGATCAATGAGAACTTCTCGAGCAGCACCATCGAGGTCGGGACCGTGGACGGCACGCTGTACGGCCTGCTGTTCAAGGGCGCCAACAAGTCCACGGTCTGGTACAACGTGCCGGCGTTCGAGGACGCCGGCGTGACCCCGCCGGCGACGTGGGACGAACTGCTGCAGTCCGCCGAGACCCTGAACGCCTCCGGCGTGACGGCCTACTCCATCGCCGGCGCGGACGGCTGGACGCTCACCGACCTGTTCGAGAACATCTACCTGCGCACGGCCGGCCCCGACCTGTACGACCAGCTGACTGCGCACGAGATCCCCTGGACCGATGCCTCGGTGACCACCGCCCTGGAGGCGATGGCGCAGGTCTTCGGCGACACCGGCAACATCGCCGGCGGCACGTCCGGCGCCCTGCAGACCGACTTCCCCAAGTCGGTGACGCAGGTCTACACCGACCCGCCCGCGGCGGCCATGGTGTTCGAGGGTGACTTCGTGCAGGGCGAGATCCTGAACTCGACCCAGGCGGAGCCCGAGACGGGCTTCAACCAGTTCGCCTTCCCGGCGGTCGACGACTCGCCGCCCAGCGTCGTGGGCGGGGGCGACATGATCATCGCCTTCGACGACGACCCGGCGACGCAGGCGTTCGTCGCGTACCTGGCCACGCCCGAGGCGTCGGAGATCTGGGCGTCCCGCGGCGGGTTCTCGTCGCCCAACGTCAACGTCGACACGAGCGTCTATCCGGACGCGATCGCCCAGGCGACGGCGGCTGCACTGGCGGACGCCGAGGTCTTCCGCTTCGACATGTCCGACCTGGCGCCGTCGGCGTTCGGCGGCACGGTCGGTCAGGGCATGTGGGGGATCCTGCAGGACTTCCTCCAGGATCCCGGCGACGTCCAGGGCACACAGCAGCGGCTCGAGAACGCCGCGGCGAGGGCCTACGGACAGTGATCGGCCATGGCGACCGGCAGCATCACGGCGGAGCCCCCCGAGCGGGGGGCTCCGCCCGCCGCCGCTGACGGCGGAGCCGATCCGGGCCGCGGGCGCCGGTACCTCGTAGCGTTCGCCTTTCTCGCCCCGGCGCTCGCGTTCCTGGGCGTCTGGGTCGTGTACCCGACGATCAACACGTTCGTCCGCAGCTTCTACGACCGGTCCGGTGACTCGTTCATCGGGTTCGACAACTACGTCACGCTGTTCACGACCGACGTCCTGCTCACGGCGATCCGCAACAACGCGATCTGGGTCCTCGTGGTGCCGGCGACGGTGACCGCCATCGGCCTGGTGTTCGCGGTGCTCACCGAGCGCATCCGCTGGTCGGTGGCGTTCAAGACCGCGGTCTTCATGCCGATGGCGATCTCCCTGTTCGCGGCCGGCGTCATCTGGCACATCATGTACGAGAAGGATCCCAGCCAGGGCACCGTCAACGCGGCCATCTCGGTGGTGTCGGACGCGGTGAACCCGCCCGGCGTGCTCGCCGGAGCGAGGCCGTCGGGCGACGACCTGCAAGGGTCCGCGGCGCGAGGCTACACGCTGCAGGGCGCGCTCCAGCCCGGGCAGGTGGCCCAGCTCGGGCTCACCGGCATCCGGGCGAGCGACGTGGCCGACGGTGTGCAGGCGGTGGCTCCCGCGCCGGCGGAGGGCGGCATCACCGGCGTGGTGTGGCGAGACTTCAAGCCGGGCGGAGGAGGCACAGCCGGCGAGGTCGAGGAGGGCGAGGTGGGCGTTCCCGGGGTCACCCTGCGACTGACGGACGACGGTGGAGCGGAGGTCGCGACTGCCACGAGCGGAGCCGACGGCGTCTTTGCGTTCGAGGGCCTCTCCCAGGGCGGCTACACCGTCGGCATCTCGAGCCAGACCTTCCGGCAGCCCTTCGCCGGCGTGCCCTGGCTCGGGCCGCGTCTCATCACACCCGCCATCATCATCGCCTACATCTGGGTGTGGGCGGGCTTCGCGATGGTCGTGATCGCCGCGGGGCTCGCCGCCATCCCCCGCGACGTGCTGGAGGCGGCGAGGACGGACGGAGCCACCGAGTGGCAGGTCTTCCGGCGCGTGACGGTGCCGCTGCTGGCGCCGGTGCTCAGCGTGGTGTTCATCACCATGATCATCAACGTGCTCAAGGTGTTCGACATCATCCTGTCCGTCGCCCCGGCGTCGGTGCAGGACGACGTCAACGTCATCGCCCTTGCGATGTGGCGCACGTCGTTCGGCGGCGTCAACGACTTCGGGCTGGGCTCCGCGATCGCCGCGTTCCTGTTCCTGCTCGTCATCCCGGTGCTGCTGCTCAACGTGCGCCGCTTCAGAAGGGAGGCATGATGGCCACCGTCGCAGGTCATGCGGCAACGCCGCTGATCGAGCCCGTCGACCGCCGTGAAGGCGTCGGGCACAGCATCGTGCGTGCCCTGAGCCACGCGCCGGTCACGATCCTGCTCGTCGTCATCGGCGTCGCGTGGCTGGTGCCGACGCTGGGCCTGTTCCTGACGTCGCTGCTGCCCGCTCAGCTCATCTCGTCCGAGGGCTGGTGGAACGTGCTCGTCACGCCGAGCGAGGCCACGCTGGAGAACTACCGTGACATCTTCGCCGACGAGGCGATCACGAGTGCGCTGCTCACCACGGTGTGGATCTCCGTGGGCTCGACGATCCTGCCCATCGTCGTCGCGGCCCTGGCCGCCTACGCGTTCGCCTGGATGGACTTCCCCGGCAGGGACTGGCTGTTCGTCGGTGTGATCGCGATGATCGTGGTGCCCATCCAGATGGCGCTCATCCCGATCTTCTCGCTGTACGACCGCGTCCACCTGTTCGACACGATCCCGGGCCTCATCCTGTTCCACACGGCGTTCGGCCTGCCGCTGGCGATCTTCCTCCTCCGGAACTTCTTCGTGGGCATTCCGGCGGAGCTGCTGGAGGCGGCGCGCATCGACGGCGCCTCGGAGCTGCGGATCTTCACCCGGCTGATCCTGCCCCTGAGCTGGCCGGCGATCGCCTCGCTCGCCATCTTCCAGTTCCTGTGGACGTGGAACGACCTCATCGTCGCCCTGTCGCTGGCGCGCAGCACGCAGCCCATCACCGTGGCGATCTTCACGCAGCTCCGCCAGTTCGGCGCCAACATCGACGTGATCGCTCCGGCTGCGTTCCTCTCGCTGGCGATCCCGCTGGTGGTGTTCTTCGCCTTCCAGCGGTACTTCGTGCAGGGGCTGCTCGCCGGGTCGGTCAAGTAGCCCGCGCGAGGGACCAGAAGGTACTCAGGCGCCGATGACGTCCTTGCCCAGCGCCGCCCGCAGCACCTCCGGCACCGTGATGCTGCCGTCGGCCTGCTGGTAGTTCTCCATGATGGCGATGAGGGTGCGGCCGACGGCCACGCCGGTGCCGTTGAGCGTGTGCACGAAGCGCGGCCCCTTCTCCGTGCGGAAGCGGGTGTTGAGCCGCCGCGCCTGGTAGTCGGTGCAGTTGCTGCAGCTGGTGAGCTCCCGGTAGCGCTGCTGGCCCGGGAGCCACGCCTCGCAGTCGAACTTCTGCGCCGCCGGGGCGCCGAGGTCGCCGGCGGCGATGTT